>CP054837.1:4211875-4542500 GCA_028768525.1 Desulfobacter sp.
AAAGGAACTGATCAAGCAGATACTGGCATTCTCCCGCCAGGACGCGGGGGATGTCACCCTTGTCACCATGCAGCCCATAATAAAGGAGGCGTTGAAACTGATCCGGGCCTCCATACCGGCCACCATTGACATCTCCCGTGATATCAGCCCCGACTGCGGGGCGGTCAAGGCCGATCCCACAAAGATCCATCAGATTATAATGAATCTGTGTACCAATGCATACCATGCCATGGAAGAGACCGGGGGAGAGCTGAAGGTGGCACTGGACACGGTGACCCTCGAGGGCGCTGGTTTATTGACACCCACCATGAAGCCGGGGGCGTATAACTGCCTGACGGTTTCAGATACAGGGATCGGCATGGACAGGCTTGTTGCGGGTAAAATCTTTGACCCCTATTTTACCACCAAGGCCCAGGGAAAAGGAACGGGAATGGGGCTCTCTGTGGTCCATGGCATTGTCAGCGGGATGGGGGGCGCCATAAAGGTCCACAGCGAACCCGGAAAGGGCACCCGGTTTCATGTTTATTTTCCCGTTGTCGACACCCTGCCGGGGGATGCAGATGCAGCGGGGCCGCCCCCTGTTCCGGGGGGGGATGAGCGTATCCTTCTGGTGGATGACGAAGAAAGCATCATCAGGCTGGTCCAGCAGGTACTTGAACGGCTCGGTTACCATGTAACGGCAAAAAACAGCAGCATCGATACCTTAAAGCTCTTTCAATCCGACCCCTTTATGTTTGACCTGGTCATCACCGACCTTGCCATGCCGAAAATGCCGGGGGACAGGCTGGCCATTGAATTGCTGGCAATCAGGCCGGACATCCCCATCATCCTGAATACCGGTTTCAGTGACCAGATGAGCAGCGAGTCCGCCCGGAAGATGGGGATCAGGGGGCTGCTCATGAAACCGGTGATCAAAAGCGACCTGGCAAAGATGATACGGAATGTGCTGGACGGAGAAGGTGAATAAACCGGGCCTCATTTCAGGGGCCTCATCCCGTGCTTTTTCAACCGGTAATTGAGAAGCTGGAGTGAGATCCCCAGCCTTTCGGCCGTCCGGGTCAGGTTCTGGTCGCAGGCGGCCAGGGCGGTTTCCAGTTCCTGGGACTCGCAGGCGGATGCAATGGCGCGGCTGTCGATGCCGTATTTTCTGATGCGGTAATGGAGCAACTGCCGGGAAATGCCAAGTGTTTCGCAGGCTGTTTTTATTTTTCCGCCGGCCTCCTTCAGCGCCCGGTAAATGACCTGCTTGTCTGATTTTTCCCCTTTGCTGCCGTCTTTTGTTTCTTCCTTTTGGGCCGGCAATTCTGGGGGCCCGGGGTCTTCCACGGGTGCCGCCGGCTCAATTTGTTCCGGCGCCGGGGCAGCGTCCGGGGCGGGGGAAAACAGCTGCTTCTGGGCATCAAGGAAAAGGGGGGCAACGGTTCTGAAATAGGGGGCCACATGTTCGATATCCATTACATCGGCCTGGTCCAAAAGGTTCATTGCCCCTTCTATGACATGCCCCAGTTCCCGGACATTCCCGGGCCAGTCGTAATTGTAGAAAAGGGCCATCACCGCTCTGGAGACCGAATCCACACGGCGGTTGAGCCGGCGGTTGAACCGGTCCAGAAAATGCCGGGTGAGCAGGCTGACATCATCTTCACGGTCCCTGAGGGGCGGCAGTTTGACCATGACCACGGCCAGCCTGTAAAACAGGTCCTTCCTGAATCTGCCCTTTTCGCAGAGGATGGTCCGGGGCGGGGTGCTGGTGGAGGAAATGATCCGGATATCAATGGGGATTTCTTCCAGTTCTCCCACCCGCCGTATTTTCTGTTCCTGGATGGCCCTGAGCATCTTGGTCTGCAGGGAGATGGGCATGGAGTCTATTTCATCGAGAAACAGGGTGCCTCCGTTGGCCTGTTCAAAGAGCCCCTTCTGGTCCATGGCACCGGTAAAGGCCCCTTTCCGGGTGCCGAAGAGCAGGCCTTCAAAAAGGTTTTCCGGGATGGCGGCGCAGTTGACGGCAACAAAGGCGTACTCCCGGCGGGGGCCGGCATTGTGGATGGACTGGGCGAACATTTCCTTTCCTGTGCCGGTCTCGCCGCAGAGCATCACGGCGGATGCCGATGCCGCGGATTTCCGGGCGGTGGTGATGGCGGCAAGATGCTGCTTTGCCCCCCCCTTTATATGGCTGAATGTATACCGGGTCTTTTTTTTGAATTCCTTCACCGGTTTGGGCGGGTCGGGTGCCACCAGTGTTTTGAGTACCTTATAATCCTTGAGCAGACTGATGCAGCCCACCATCCGGCCGTTTTTCCGGATGGGGTAAATACTGTTGATGCTGTTGACCACCACGCCTTCGTTGGGTTTGTAACTGATGAATTCCTGGCTGATGGGGCGCCCCCGGGCCAGGCACCTGAATGTCAGGCTCTCTTCCTTAGAGAGATCGTAGACATCGGTTACTTTCTTTCCTATAACCTGCTCCGGGGCCAGGCCGTCGATGATACCGTGGAACCGGTTGTAAAAAACGATTTCTCCTTTTTCATCCACGATCAATACCCCTTCGTCGATCTGTGACAGGGCTTCAAGGATCATCTCATTGGAAATATCCAGTGCTTTGGGACTGGCATAACCGGAGAGTTCTTTTTTCATTCTGCCGCCTCCCCCAATTTAAGGATCAGGAGTTAAAAAAAAGACAATGGATCCCTTTAGTATAAAAAAGGACAATTTTCAATATTTTAAATTTTCTTTTTTATATTTTTAATATGGGGGAGATTTCGCATCTTTGTTTCGCAGGCCCTGTACCATGGGAACCCTTGCCCTGCCAGTATTCGGGCCGCATATCGTCCGTGCAATTGCCGCGGCAGTGCCGCAGCAATTGCGCGCTGGGTGTTATGCCTCTTTCATGAGATCCAGCCGCCATTCCAGCGACGGACTGAAATTTTCCTTTATGGTCCTGGGGCTCATCCATCTTGAGATGTTCTGTTTGCTGCCCACCTTTTCGTTGGTGCCCGAGCCCCTTCCTCCCCCAAAGGGCTGCAGCCCCACAAAGGCGCCGGTGGTTTTATCATTGAGGTAGAGGTTGCCGGCGGAGTAGGCCAGGCGGGATTCCATATATTCAATGGCTTTCCTGTCCCGGGCAAACAGGGCGCCGGTGAGGGCGTAGTCCGAGGTGGATTCACAAAGATCCAGGGCATCTTTAAATTCCTCATCACCATAAAGGTATAGGGTCACCACCGGGCCGAAGATCTCCTCTTCCATGGTTTTGAAATGGGGATCCGTGGTGAGGATGACCGTGGGATCGATGAAATATCCTCTGGTATCGTCACAGTTTCCCCCGAAGATAATCTCTGCATTTTCTGATTCCCTGGCGCAGTCGATATAGGCGGCGATGGAATCGAATGCGGCCCGGTCGATGACCGCTCCCATGTAGTTGGTGAAGTCCGCCACGTCCCCGGCCTTGACATGGGCCAGTTCCGTTTCCAGTTCGCTGCGGAGTGCCGGCCACATGGATTCCGGGATGTACCCCCTTGATGTGGCCGAGCATTTTTGTCCCTGGTATGAGAAGGCGCCGCCGATGATGGCCTGGGCCACGCTTTTGGCCGGTGCCGAGGCATGGGCGAAGAGAAAGTCCTTGCCCCCGGTTTCCCCCACGATTCTGGGATAGTTTTTATAGGTTTCCAGGTGTTCCCCCACATATCTCCAGAGCGTGTTGAAGGTGGCGGTGGATCCGGTGAAGTGGATGCCGGCCAGATGGCGGTCCTCCATGACCATGGGCCCCACAAGGCGGCCCGGTCCGGGCAGAAAATTGATGACCCCGCCGGGGAGGCCGGCCTCCCGGAGCATCTGCATGAGGTAATAGTTGGAGAAAATCGCGGTTGAGGCGGGTTTCCAGACCACGGTATTGCCGGCCATGGCCGGGGAGCAGGGCAGGTTGCCGCCGATGGCCGTGAAGTTGAAGGGGGTCACGGCAAAGACAAAGCCTTCCAGGGGACGGTATTCCATCCGGTTCATGGTGCCGGGGACACCGCCGGGCTGGTCTTCCAATATCTGCCGGGTAAAATAGGCGTTGTACCGGAAAAAATCCATGAGTTCACAGGCGGCATCGGCATCTGCCTCGTAAACGGTTTTGCTTTGTCCCAGCATGGTGGCGGCGTTGAGGATATGGCGCCAGGGGCCGGAAATCAGTTCTGCCGCCCTGAGGAAAACGGCCAGCCGGTGTTCCCAGGAGATGGCGGCCCACTCCTTCTGGGCCTCCACTGCCGATTGGATGGCCAGTTCCACCTCCCTTGGCCCTGCCATGTGGTAGGTCGCCAGGACATGGGCGTGGTTGTGGGGGATGACGCAGGTGCCGGTGTTGCCGGTCCGGATCTCTTCTCCGTTAATGATCAGGGGAATCTCAATGGGGGCCGCTGTCATGGCCGCGATCTGTTCTTTGAGCGCAGCCTTTTCCGGACTGCCGGGGAGATAGGGTAATACGGTTTCGTTTTCGGGACGCTGGATGGTATAGATGCCGTTGGACATGGGGCCTCCTTTTTTAGGATTGAATGATTTGCTTTCATCCATACCAGAATAATGCTATACAAATAAAATTCATAATATTCACTGTGATTTTGAAGAAAATTCATAAGGACGGCAATGGATGGACCTCAATAAACTCAATACCTTTTATACCCTGGCCCGGACAAAAAATTATTCCAAATGTGCTGAAAGGCTCTTTGTCACCCAGTCGGCGGTAAGCCATGCCATCAAGGCCCTGGAACAGAGCATCGGGCTGGCATTGACGGAGAAGCGGAAAAACGGATTCGCCCTGACCCCGGAGGGGGAGGTGCTGTTTAAAAGCTGCCGGTCTATTTTTACCGAGGTGGACAGGGCCCGGGAGCGGCTGTCGGACCGGCAGAGCATTCCCGAGGTGATCCGGCTGGGGGCGCCGGTGGAGTTCGGCATCAATGTGGTGGTCCGGCATATGGCGCCCTTTCTGGACGCACATCCACGGCTGCATGTGGATTTTACCCTGAGCCACCGCCTGCTGTCTCCCCTGCTGGAGGATGAACTGGACCTGATCATCGACTGCCGCCCCCACAACCGCCCCGGCCTGGTCCAGATCCCGCTGCTCCGGGAGGACTATGTGGTGGTGGCCTCACCGGCTTATATCGCGGCGCATGGGATTGATTCCGTGGGGGATCTTGAGCATTGCAACCTGATTTCACTGGATAAGGAGATGGGCTGGTGGCAGAATTTTATCCAGGCCCTGCCGCCGGAGCCGCCGGTACGGTTCGGCAGGGTGACCCGGATCAATCATATCCGGGGGATCATAGAGGCCTGCCTGGCATCGGTGGGGGTGGGGTTTGTGCCCAGGTATGCGGTGGCGGCGGACCTGGAAACCGGCCGGCTGGTCCCCTTGTTTCCCCATGTGGATGTCCTCAGGGACCAGATCGGTATCTATTATAAAAAACGGGTGGCGGCCCGGCCGTCTGTGGCGGCGCTGACCGGGCACCTGCAGGAGATTCGGTTCTGAATGGGTCTATTGGGGGGCGATCCAGCCTGCCGGCATCCACCTTTTTGACATTTGACAGTTCTTTTGCTGCGCTTCGACCTTAAATTTTTTGGCGTTCACTTCTTTTGGCCCTGGTCCCTGGGAGAGCAGTTCTACCGGGCCGTGCCTGCAGGACCGGGGTGTAACTGAAATTCGGGCTCAGAACGGTTTCCATGTTCAGGTCTTTGTTGCGCACGGCTCATCCTTTTGTTTTTTGCAACCCTATCCCAGGTGCGTGGGTTTTCTACTGTCTTGGTGCGGCTGCCTCCGATGCCGGTTCATCAGGGCGTGTCCCCGCATCTTTCCAGGTATTCGTCGCTGAAATCGGTCCGCAGCTCCACCCACATGGGCAGGTGGTCTGACATCTTGTAAGTCCGCCAGGTGTCAAATGATGAGCGTGTTGCCCCCATTTCAGCTTTGTAGACCGGGGCATCCGAGTGCCGGTACACCTCCTGGAAGAAATCAAACACACCGGCGGCAAGAATGTCCAGCCTGGCATATCCGCGGCTGCGGTCCGGTTCCCAGAAGGCAATCTGGTCATAGGTCCTGTCTTTTTTGACATTGGAGCCGGGAATTTTTTTCAACTCTTTTGGAACAATAAATCCGTTGTTTTCCAGGGCCGCCATGGTTTCGTGTGTTTTGCTGATGATGTTGAAATCACCCAATACCCCCATCAAGGTGCGGTTCTCCGGATCTTCTTCGTATTCCTGCCTGGCACGGTCCCCCAATGAGGTGGTCAATGCCCTGATCTCAGCCTTTCTCTGTTCAAGCAGCCTTGGGTCGTCGTTGTCCCCAAAGTAGATATGGACGGTGCAGAAGACCAGTTTCAGCCATCCCGCCTGGAATGACACGATGTAGGGGGATCTGGCAAATTGTTTGAATGAATCATCTATGGAGCCCCCGGGAAACCGGACCCCGTATTCCTGGCTGGCGGTGGATTCAATGGCGGTGCCAGGAAATTCAAGGGCCGCCATCCCGGTTTTCGGCCGTTCAATGAGGGAGTTTTTTTGTACGCTGAGGGCGCATCCTTCGGGAAGGCTCAGCGCACATCCCCGGGGGAGCTTGATTTCCAGGTCCCGGTCCAGTTTAACCTTTGACCCGCTGGTTTTGGTCCTTGCCTTATATTCGCCCGAGAGATCTGTATTTTCCGGCAGAAGAAGGGTGCAGCCGTTTTTAAGCAATACCCGTTCACCGAATGAGGCCGGAATCTTTGCACCGCCGGGCAGGGTGAGTTCGCCTGCAATATGTCTGAAAAATGCTTTTTTCTGGTTGAAAAGGAAAACCATTCTTTCCCCGTTGCCGGAATGGCCCGGGGTGACATCGCTTGCCAGGTAATCCCAATCCGGTCCGAGGATTTTTAAAAGGGTGTTGAATTCTTCCAGGTCCTGCCTGACTTCCTGCAGGGCGACGATGTCGAACTGAGAAAGGATTTCCGCAATATAGTAAAGGGATTCATAATCCCTGCCCCCATGCTTGTTTCCGCCGAATTCACGGAGGTTCCAGGTGCAGATGCGCACGGATTTTGAACGGTCCCCGGCAGACCCGCTCTCCTTTAAGTGTTTGGCCAGGGAGGCCCTCAATGCGATCAGGCGCTCCACCGTTCGTCTTCTTTTTGCATCGCCCCGGTTCTTTGAGGCCAGTCTGGTATAAAACGGCATCTGATTCTCCTTTCTTCAGGTTCGATCCAATGGCATCTGCGGTGTGCCGCAGACAGCGCCTAGGTCCCTTCCAGGGTGCCGATGACGGCGGTATAGAATTTACAGGCATCTATGATCTGGCGTACCTCGCAGTTTTCGTTGACCATATGGGCCAGTTTGTACTCCCCGGGGCCGAACCCGATGGTGGGGATGCCCATGGCCGTGGTGGTGACGGCATTGGTGCTGAAGTCCCAGTAGTCCAGTTGAGGATCGGAACCGAACAATGCCCGGTGGGCCCTGACGCAGGAATGGAACAGGGGATGGTCCTTGTCGATTTCCCAGGGCATGTGGATGGGCTCGTAATGAATCTCCATTCCGGTCCAGCTTTTTCGGGTCAGGGTTCCGATCTCCCAGTCAGCCTTTTTTCCGGCAACGGCGGCCGTCATCTCTTTTTCAACGGTTTCCCTGTTTTCCCCCATGGAAAGCCGCCGGTCCAGGTAAATTTGGCATTCAAAGGGAACGGCGTTCAGGGAGGCGCTTTTACTGCAGATATCCGATGCCACGATGGTGCCGGAGGTGTCCGGTGCCGCCAGCAGGGCATTGCTTGTATCCTCGATGCGCTTAATGATCTGGGCCATTTCATAGATGGCATTCACCCCTTTTTCCGGGGCGGACCCGTGGGCCGAGACCCCCTGGGTTGTGATCTTGATCTGGGCCTTGCCCTTGTGACCGGTGACCAGTTTATTCCCCGAGGGTTCGCAGATCATCATCCGGTCGGGCCGGATATTGAATTCTTTAAAGAGGTGCTTGAGGTTTTCGCCGTCGCAGTCCTCTTCCAGTACGGTGCAGGAGACATAGAGGGTTTTATCCTTGAGCAACTCCAGCTTTTTGGCCGCAGCACCGGCATAAACGGAGGCTGCGGCCGCTGATTTCATGTCCACCGACCCCCGGCCGTAGAGCCTGCCGTCAACAATATTTCCGCCAAAGGGCGGGTGGTCCCACTGGGATTCTTCGTCCACCCGCACCGTATCCACATGGGAATCAAACATGATGACATGGCTGCCCGAACCCATCCGGCCCAGCACATTGCCCATGGCATCAATTTTCACCTCATCGTAACCCAGGGCTTCCATCCTGGCTTTGATATGGTGAATGACCTCTTTTTCCTCTCCGGAGTAGCTTTGGATCCTCACCAGTTCCTGTGCAAAGGTAACGAGTTCCGGCTCCATGGCATTCACTGCGGTATTTATCTGATCCATCTGGCGTCTCCTTTAAATTAACCCCACCCGCTGGTTGAACCGGGTGATGAGGGCGTCAATTTCATCGGCCTTGGCAAATGTGGCGCCCCAGTATTCGTCGTGGTCGTACCACTGGGCGTTGAGGGTCTGGGCATCTTTTCCCTGCTGCTCCACCCAGGTATAGTATTTCAGATTGTGGATGGCCTTTTTATCGTAATATGAGAGTTCTTTCATCTGGTCAATGGTAACGTCGTCAAGGCGCTGGATGTCCATGCGGGCATCGATATGGTTATAGGCGCCCAGGCCGTCGGCCAGTTCGGCCAGCCGGGACCCGTAAAGTTCCATGGAATCCGTGGCAATGGAGACAATATAGTCTTTTTCCGTCAACTCATGGTATTTGGCAAATTTTACCGCCGCAACCATATTGGCGATGCCTGAAATGCCCAGCAGGTCCAGCCGGTCCGCCAGGTCCGGGTCAACCCCCTTGTCCGCAAGGGCCTGCCGCCCCTTTTCCTCGTTAAAGAGCCTGAGCAGCCGCATGGGCAGTTCGTCGTCCACAGCCACCACAAAATCGGTCTCTTTGCAGTCGTGGACCCAGGGCACATGCTTGTCCCCGATGCCCTCGATGCGGTGGCCGCCGAATCCGTTATTGAGCAGGGTGGGGCATTGGAGGGCTTCGGCCGCGATGAGTTTTGAGCCGGGAAATTGTTTTTTCAGGTAGTACCCTGCGGCCAGGGTGCCGCCGGAGCCCGACGAGGAGACATAGCCGGCAAACCTTCCGTCCCCGGGCATCCGGTGGTTGAGCACCTCCTGGACGGCACTGCCGGTGACGGTGTAGTGCCAGAGGGGGTTGCCCAGCTCGTCAAACTGGTTGAAGATGGTAAGATCGTCCCCCGAGGCCCTCAGCTCCCCGCATTTGTCAAAGATCTCCTTGACATTGGACTCGCAGCCCGGGGTGGTGATCACCTCTCCGGCAATCTTGTCCAGCCATTCAAACCGTTCTTTGGACATCTCTTCGGGGAGGATGGCCACGGCATTGGCGGACAAAAGCGCTGAAATATAGGCCCCGCCCCTGCAGTAATTGCCCGTGGACGGCCATACCGCCTTGGTGGCCTGGGGATCGAACCGGCCCGTGACCAGGCTGGGGGCAAGGCACCCGTAGGTGGCGCCGACCTTATGGGCCCCGGTGGGAAACCATTTGCCCGTCATCATGATGATATTGGCCCGGCAGCCTGTGAGTGCCGGGGGCAGCAGGATGTGGTTGGGGGCGCCGAAAAGGCCGTTGGCGGCCGTGGGGGCGTTCTTCCAGGTGATCCTGAACAGGTTGGCGCTGTCCAGATCCCATAGGCCGGTTTCCTGCAGCCGCGCCTTAATTTTTTCCGGCGCCTTTGACGGGTCCTTCATCATGGCAAAGGTGGGCAGGACAATATTTTTTTCCCTGCAGAATGCGATATTCTTTTCCAGCACCCCTTGGTTCACACTCAGGTCAATCACGTTTTTATCTCCTTTGCTCCTTGTTGGCGCGTCTTTCGTTTCCCCGTTTGCACAAGGCGGGGCAGCCGCCGCATGGACTTATTTTTTAGTCTTCAGGGGCCCCTGCCCCCCGATAAAGTTTAAAATCCAGTCGAATCCCAGCAGCATTAAGGCTGTATCGTCTTTTTTCACGGTCTTTATGCGTTTTTTGGGCAGTTTAAACCGCTTGAGAAAACTGCTGTCAAAAACAAACCGCCGGAAGGAATCCATGTTATAGCTGGCCATGTAGGCCATGTTTATGGTGGGATTGTCGGCCCCGGGGACGCCCGGGGGGGCCTGGCTGTAAAGCAGGGACGCCGCCCGTGCCCAGGCGCTGTTGTATTTGTTATACATTGCCATGCCCTGGTCTTCCATCCATTGGTCCGCCGTCCACGCCTCTCCCCTGCCATGGCCCTTGCAATGGTCATGGCGAACCAGGAAGGCTGTGATTTCGAACCCGTCATCGCCGGTCCCGTGGAGGGCCGGTTCCAGGGGGTAGGCCCGGCAGGAATAGGGCCTGTTTTCATAGACGGTGCAGCCGTTTTCCGACAGAAAAGGACAGGGGCGTCCCTCTTTATCGGTCATTTTCATCATTACAGAGGGAAAATTGGGATTGTCCCTGAATGCGGTGACGGTGTGGGTGACGAGGAATTCCTCGGATCCCATGCCCAGGTGGTGCTTGAGGCGGATGATATCATAGGGGTAGAGCAGCATGTCTGCATCGTGGCAGCAGCGGGTGAAGCAGGGGACGGTGTCATTGCAGATGAAATTAAAGGTGTCCTTGCCCAGGGGGCTGCCGTGGGCGGCTTCAGGCGAATTGTTCTTCATGGTACCTCTGTTTAACCTTGGGTTTATCTGTTCTGGTCCATACGGGCGCAACTGCCCGGCAACCGGATTTTATCTACCTGTCATCGGTTTAAATGTCCATTTTTTTTTGCACACAGACCCGGGATATCGGGTTTTCCTTGATCCCGTATCTGGAATTCTGTTACTCTGCGAAGAGTCACCCAATATGGATAAACTTAACGGAGGCGTTCAATGTCCTTTCTGATCCGGATGATATGCATCCTCGCCGTTATCGGTGCCGCCTGCACGCCGGTTGAATGTCGGGAAACCCTGACCCTTGGCGTGGATGATGATTTTGCCCCGTTTTCATTCTCAAAAGAGGGCCGGCCTGCAGGTATTGATGTGGACATCGCAAGGGAACTGGGACGGCGTATAGGAGTTGAGTTCGACATCCGCCTCATGCCCTGGAAACGCCTGCTGACCAACCTGAAAAAAGGCCAGCTGGATGCCGGCATGTCCCTTTTTAAAACCGATGAACGTGAATCCTATGCCATTTTCACCCACCCCATCCATTACAGCACCTTTGTTCTTTTTGTGGAAAAAGGCAGAGAGTTCAATTACACCACTGTCAGTGACCTTTACGGAAAAAGGATAATGATAGAAGCCGGCTTTTCGGTGGGGGATGAGTTTGACCGTGCCGTGGCCGCCAGAAAAATACAGATCCAGGAAGTCTTTAAATCCGCAGGCGTATTCCAGTTTCTTATCAAGGGCAGATATGATGCTTTTGTGAACAACCTGGAGGTCACCCTCTATAAATTGAACAACGACAGCAAGCTGAGCAAATATGCCAGCCGGATCACCTACCTCCCCCGGCCGGTCAAAGCCCGGGGCGGCGCATATTTTGTACTCTCAAAACAGGGGCGTCTGAAAAACAAGGACGCCCTGTCCCGGACCATTGCCGGCCACCTCAAGGCAATGGAAGGCGAAGGCCTTTATTCGAAAATTACGGCGGCCCACCTGGGCCGGTCCGATTGATTGCCAGGATTTAAGGGGGGCAAGTGATCGAATTTAAACAAACCGACCTTGTTGCCTCTTTTCTGGACGCATCCGGCCGACCGGTTAAGCGGGTACAGCAGGTCCGGACAGATCCGGTCACCTTGACTCAATGCAGGATCACCCCGAGCCGGGCCCTTGAAAACGAACGGGGAACCGGGATGCTGCATCCGCCGCCCAACGCAGACTTGGATGAAACAAAATGCCCCTTCTGTGCCCCGAATCTTGAGGCAATGACCCCGTGCCTTGCGCCTGAGATAAGCAGGGCCGGCCGGATGTACTACAGGGATTCCATCCTTTTTCCCAATCTGTTTCCCTACACCGAATGGTCCGCCGTCTCTCTTTTTGACAATACCCACCATGTTGAGATCGGTACGGCGGAGCCGGCGGTTTACCGGGACAGTTTCATCAATTGTTCCCAATATCTGAGCCGTGTCATGGAAACCGATACCGATGCCGTTTACATGTCCATCACCCAGAACCATCTGCCCGGCGCCGGCGGTTCCCTGGTCCATCCCCATCTCCAGGTCCATGCCACCCGGCAGATATCAAACCGCCACAGGGCCCTGGCAGACCGGGCCGCAGCGCACCTGGATAGATACGGGACCTGTATCATCTCCGATCTGCTTGATGCTGAGAAAAAGGCCGGGCAAAGGTATATCGGCAGTACCGGATCCTGGGAGTGGATTGCCGCCTTTGCCCCGTCGGGCTTCTATGAAATCTGGGGGATTTGCGTCCAGGCCGCCTCCCTGCGGAACCCTGATGCCCATCAGGTCTGGGAGGATCTGGCAAAAGGGGTGCTCAATGTTCAGAGATTTTATAGGAGCCTGAACAGAAATGCCTACAACCTTGCCCTTATCTCAGTGGAAACAGGGCCTGTTTGTCCCAGCCTCAGGGTGTCGCTGACGGCCAGGCCCAGTTATGCCCCCTGGGTGAGAAGTGATTTTACGGGATTTGAAATGGCTTCCGGCGAAATGGCCACCTTTACCCTGCCCGAATCCGTGGCCGAGACGGCCGGGCGGTTCTGGCAGGGTGGTTGACGCCGCTGCACCCGGGTTCAGCCCCCGGCCAGGGGACCGTACAGGGTGAGCACCCCTTCCGATGTGATGGCCGCGGACGTTTCCAGCCGCCTGTTTTCGCTGCCGCTTTTAAAGGAGATCATGGGAACCAGCAGGGGACTGATGTGCTGCCCGGCCAGTATCTCTTTGACGGTGGTGCCCTCTGCCACCTGAATTTTGCAGGATTCAGGCCTGGGGTCTCCGTTGTCCCGGAAGATGCACAGCAGGCTCTCGGAGAGGCGCAGGGTGATGGTAATCATGGCTCCTCCTTTGAAATAATGAAGTGGCGCCCGGCCCGGAGGCAATGGAAGGGCCGGGCACCTGTCCTTCTCAGGCCCTTAAACGGCAAGGGCCGGAAGATTAAACTTTTCAATGGTCTCTTTTGTGGGAATCCCGTTGGCGTCCCACCCCCGGGCCAGATAATAGGCATCCAGCATCTCTTCGATGACATCCATGGTGACCAAGTGGCCCTTGTTGGGGCCGCTGGGCACCGGCTCTTCCGTGAACCGGGCCGGGGGATAATCGTATTTCCGGCCGAAGTCGGGAATCTCCCGGGCGTTGAACATCCGGTTTAAATGCCAGATTTTTTCGGAAAGTTTCAGCAGGTCCCTGTCAAAATCCAGCTTTTTTCCCGTGGCATAGTAGTAGAGTTCTTCATAATACTTGGTTTCCAGGCCGATTTCCATGTACTGGAGGCGGCAGGTGCCCAGGATGTCAAAGGCCGGGCGCAGGTGCTGGGATTTGAGGACCAGGGGAACCACGTTTTTATGGTCGGCCTTGGGGATGGCGGCAAAATCCGCCCCGCCGGAGATGAGATCGTGGACCGTGGCATCCTTGTTCCCGCCCACGGCCGTGGCCACATCGGAGCCCAGGACCCAGCACCGGGAATGGTGGGCCCCCACATCGGCGGTCATGTATCCCAGCATCATGCCCGGGGCGTTTCTGGATTCGTATCCGGTCCACTCCAGCCCCTTGACATGGATGGCAAATTTTTTGGAATCATGGCCGATGATGTCGGCGGCCTCCCGGACGCCCCGGGCCAGGACATCCCCGATGCCCTCCCGCCGGGCAATGATTTCCAGGATGTGGACAATGGAGTCCAGATCCCCCCACTTGACGTCCATGCCCATCTCCTCCCTGGAGATCAGTCCCTTTTCATAGCATTCCAGGGCAAAGCTGACCACCACGCCGGCAGAGCAGGTGTCGATTCCCAGTTCATCGCAGACCCAGTTGGTGTGGGCAATGCCGTGGATGTCGGACAGCTCGCAGTTGGAGCCCAAAAGCGACAGGGTCTCGTATTCCGGGCCTTCCACATATTTATTGCCCAGTTTGGTTTTTGCCAGGCCGTATTTGCCGCAGGGGATGGGGCAGGCAAAGCAGCCCTTGTCCGTGATTTTCAGTTCATCCAGGATGGCGCGGCCGTTGATCTTGTCGGCATAGTCGCAGTTGGAGGTCTTGAAATTCCGGGTGGGCAGCGCCCCCACATCGTTGCACCAATTGGTGATGCCCGAGGTACCCTCGGGGGTCCAGCCGGTGAAACCCGGTTTTTCCCGGCAGGCCGCATAGGTCTCCTTGCCCTTTTTGAGCAGCCCTTTGGGATCGAATACCGGGATGCTTTTGGTCCCCCTGACGGCAATGGCTTTAATATTTTTGGACCCCAGGACGGCGCCGATGCCGATGCGGCCGGCCTGGCGGCCGAAGTCGTGGGAGATGCAGGCAAAATTCACCAGCCGTTCCCCGGCCTCGCCGATGGTCAGGATCTGGAAATCCTCCCCCAGTTCCTCTTTCAGTGCCTCTTCCACAACGGTGGAACCTTTGCCCCAGTATTGGGCTGCCGGCCGGATTTCTACGGTATCATTGTCAATGAAGATATAGGAGGGGGCTTCAGCCCGGCCCTTGAGGACGGTTACATCGTATCCGGCATATTTCATGTTCACCCCGAAGTGGCCGCCCATGTTGGAGTCCCCGTATCCGCCGGTGGCCGGGGATTTGGTGGCAAAATGGGTTTTGCCCGAAGCCGGCAGGAAAAGCCCGCTCAAAGGGCCCATGGCGATGATGAACCGGTTTTCCGGATCAAAGGGGGCTACGCCGGGCGGGTTTTCATCATAGAGGATTTTGGCGGTAAATCCACGGCCGCCGATGTAATTGTCCACCCAGTCGGATTTCAGGGGTTCTGTTTCAACCCTTTGGGTACTCAAATCAATTCTGAGGCAAAAGCCTGCATATCCGTATAGCATAAGAGCCTCCCGTTTTAGGAAAATGTCAGTGCGTCCCGGGGACAGACCTCGACGCATTGTTTGCAGTTGATGCACTTGTGGGGGGTGCCGTCGTCATCCACCTTGATGACATGGACCGGGCAGGCCCCGACGCATTCCAGGCAGTTGTCGCAAAGTTTGCGGTCAATGCGGTAGGTCTGGCCTTTGAGTTTTATGGCCCCCCGCGGGCAGGCCTCGGCGCAGGCCCCGCACTGGTCGCAGATATCCACAAAGTATTTTCCCGGCACCGGGAATTTTCCGGACACATTCAAAAGGGCCTTTGACGGATTGACCTTTTTCAGATTTTGCAGTGAACAGACCAGTTCGCAGGCCTTGCACCCGGAACAGGTATCATTGTTGAATTGAAGTCCCATACCCCTCTCCTCATGGTCTTGTTTTTACACTTCTTTTTAACCCTGGTGCCCAGGGTAGCAAAGGTCTGTCTGCCGTGTAAAACGCATTGTTTTCATGGTGTTGTATGAAAACTATTCATGCCATAAGTTTTTTAGACTGAAAGATATGATGGCTGTGGCCCTGTGAATTGAAGTTTTCTATTGCTGTTTACCCGTAAGCTGTTATGGTATACCATGGTATTACGCTCCGGAGTCATGCAGTTATGAACTCTTATGGAAATGATCTTAATTCGACGGATAGACAATGGAATTTAACGCAGTCAGAATAAACTCGGCACCGGATGTCCTGGTGGAGGAAATCATCTCCCAGGTCCGGTCCGGAAAACTTAAGCCCGGCGAGGTCCTCCCCTCCCAGCGGGAACTGGCCAAGATGTTCAATGTGGGGCTGGGGTCGGTGAGGGAGGCCATCAAAATCCTGGATGTCATGGGACATGTCAATGTGGTCCGTGGCAAGGGCACCTATATTTCCGAGCAGCCTCCCAGGGATCCTGAACAGGAGGCCCGGCTGGAAAAGGCATTGAAAGCCATGTCCGTGGCCGAGCTGGTAAAGGCAAGGGAAATCGTGGAATGCGGCGCGGCAAAACTGGCCGCAGAAAACGCCCATAAGGGAAATATAAAAAAACTGGAACAGCTCGGCCGGGATATGGATGAGTCCTTCAATGACACCGAGGTCTTTTACCGGGTGGATTTCCAGTTCCACATTGCCGTGGCCGAAGCCAGCAACAACAAGGCCATTATCGAAATGGTCAAGCTTCTGGTGGACCGCTCCCACCGGCATATCAACTTTATGAGCGATTCTTTGAATATCGCACTGCCCTTTACCGTGGAGCGGGCGGTGACCACGGCCAGGGAGGTCATCGCCCGGATCAAGGCCGGTGATGCCCCTGGGGCCGAAGCATGTATGAACCGCCACATCAATATCGTTTATGATGAGATTGACAAAGAGTTTCTAAGTACCAAATAACCCCTTTCCTGAAACCATCCGTCACCGGTCATGCCCCTTTCTTTTTCCCGGTGACGGTCCGGCCTGCCGTCCCATCTTAGTTTCCTGGATCCTCCGTATCTTCTTTATTTTACGCTGGTTATCTTTTGGATAAAAAAATATTGACAATCATTAGTTAATGATTTAAGGACATAGTGAAGTATGGAGTTAATGAGTTCTGAACAGTTGAGCAGCAAGGAGTTAATCGTATGATCATCCGGAACGGATAAAGGTGCCGGGATAAAGGGTCTTATGGCATCATCCCCCGGATATGAATAAAAGCAATTTACATAAGGCGCTTATGTCCAGAAGCGCCGGCAACAGAACAAGGAGGGTAACATGCAGGATCAGTCCCAGACCATTGACAGGGGCATCACATTCACGTCAGTGATATGCTGTGCCGTATTTATTATTGCCACGATGATTTCACCGGAAGGGGTAAAAGGGGTGTTTGACAGCCTTTTTAAATTTTTCACTGGCAACTTCGGATGGACCTACCTGACCTGTGTGGCCGGCTTTGTTCTTTTTTGTTTTGCCATGGCCTTCAGCAAATTCGGCAATATCAAGCTGGGGAAAGACGATGAAACCCCCGAGTTCAGCCTTATGGCATGGTTTTCCATGCTCTTTGCCGCCGGCATGGGCATCGGTTTGGTCTTCTGGGGCGTGGCCGAGCCCATTTATCATTTTGCAGGCCCTCCATTTGCCGACCCCAAAACCCCTGAAGCGGCTGCAGATGCCATGCGAACCGTGGTGTTTCACTGGGGGCTCCATCCCTGGGCCTGCTATGCCGTGGTGGCCATGCTCCTGGCCTATTCCCAGTTCAGGAAAGGCAATCCCGCCCTGCTTTCCTGGATTCTGGAACCCCTTATCGGCCGGGAACGGGTTGAAGGGGTCATCGGCAAGGGCATTGATTCCCTGGCCGTTATCGTGACCCTCTTCGGCGTGGCCACATCATTAGGGCTGGGGGCCATGCAGGTGGCAACGGGGTTGAATAAACTTTATGGGATCCCCGGTTCCACCACGGTATCCATCATCATCATTGCCGTGGTCACCGTCCTTTATATTATTTCCGCCGTTACAGGTATTAATAAAGGGATTAAAATCCTTAGCAATATCAATATGGTCCTGGCCTTCGGCCTCATGCTCCTGGTCCTTGTCCTGGGCCCGACCAAGTATATCTTCCAGAGTTTGATCGAATCCCTGGGCAACTATTTCCAGAATATTGTCTGGCTCAGTTTTTTCATGGATAATTCCGGTGCGGTCAAGGCTCATGCCGGCTATGACTGGGTGGGGGCATGGACCGTATTTTACTGGGCCTGGTGGCTGACCTGGGCGCCCTTTGTCGGGGCCTTTATCGCAAGGATTTCCAGGGGCCGGACCATTCGCGAATTCGTATTCGGCAGCCTTTTGGCCCCGACCCTGCTCTGCGCCATCTGGTTCGCCATCCTGGGCGGGTCCGCCATCAGCCTGGAACTGGCCGGCGGTGCCGGTATCGCCGATGCCACCTTCAAGGATGTGACCACGGCCATCTTTGTTCTTTTTGAACATTTTCCCATGGGCGGCCTGCTCTCCCTCATGGCCATGGTCATCGTTTCCATCTTTTTTGTCACCTCTGCAGACTCCGCCACCTTTGTGGTGGGGATGATGAGTTCCGGCGGCAATATGAACCCGAAAAATTCTTTGAAAATTTTCTGGGGCCTGCTCTGCTCCACCCTGGCGGCCATGCTGCTCCTGGCAGGGGGGCTAAAGGCCGTACAAACCGTCTCCTTTGTGGTATCGTTCCCCTTCATGATCCTCATGGTGATCATGATTGCAGCGTTTTTTAAATCCCTGGCAACCGAGCCGGTATATACGCCGGCAGAAAAAGTTTATGAAGTTGAGGCTTGATGTAAGGCATATTCAAAAACAAGGAAGTAAACAATGAGAGATAGATTATCCGAAGAAACCTTAAGTTTTTCGCCGACCACCAAAATTTTGAACCCGGAACAGATGGATGCGATCCACGGGGCGGTCCTTGAGGTCCTTGAAAAAACAGGGGTCAGTATCAAACATCCCCGGGGACAGGAAATCTTGGCCAATGCCGGATGTTCGGTGGAAGGGGACCGGGTCCGTATTCCCAGGGAACTGGTGTTAAAGGCCATTGAGACCGCCCCAAAAAAGGTGGTCATGGGCGACCGGTACGGCTCAAAAGAGCTGGTACTGGAAGGGGCCAACACCTACTTCGGGGCCACCGTCGATTGCGTCAACTACCTGGATCCGGCCGACAATGAGGTCAGCGAATGCACCAGCGACAAGGTCATCGCCATGACACAACTCTGCGAGGCACTGGGGAATTACGACTGGATCATGACCCTGGGGATCGCCCGGGACCTGCCCGAGGCCATTGCCGACCGGTGCGTGGCCCGCATCGCCCTGGAGCATTGCGCCAAGCCGGTGGTGGTGTCCTGCAATGACGGGGAAAGCCTCAAAGAGATCTACGAAATGGCCCTGCTCTGCCAGGGCGGGGAGGAAAATTTTAAAAAGGCCCCCCTGCTGGGTACCCTGAATTGCACCATTTCCCCCTTGAGCCACGATGACCACCTGGTGGAAAAAAACATCTATGCCGCAGAAAAGGGGATTCCCATTGTCCATTATTCCGGCATGCAGCTGGGGGGCAGCTTTCCGGCCACCCTGGCCTCGGGGATTGTCATGGGGGCCGCAGAGTCCCTCAGCGGCCTGGTGCTCCAGCAGACCATCAACCCCGGCGCCCCCTTTGTCTTTGGATCATTTATCACCGTCATGGATATGAAGACCACGGTATTTTCCTATGGGGCCATTGAGATGGCCATGATGGTGGGAGGCATGGCCCAGCTCTCCCAGCACTACGGTTTGCCCTTTTTCAGCACGGCCGGCTGCACGGACTCAAAACGGGTGGATGTCCAGGCCGGGGTTGAAGGCAGCCTCCAGGACCTGGTTATGGCCACCGTAGGCGGCGGTCTGGTCCATGACACCCATTGCTGGCTGGATCACGGGGCGATTCTGTCCCCCGCCCATCTGGTGGCGGGGCAGGAGATTCTGAACCTGGTTAAGCAGTTTACCCGGGGCATTGATGTCTCTGCCGATACCCTGGCACTGGACCTCATCGATAAAATCGGCCCCGGCGGCACCTTTCTCATGGATCCCCACACCATGCAGAATTTTAAAACCGTCATCTACCCGGAACTCTTCCAGCGGACCAAGGGACTGGCACCCGGGGAGCAGCCTGACGAGAGTTTTGACGACAGGCTGCGGGCAAAGACCCTGGCGCTTATGGAGACGCCGCCGGTGAACCCCCTCGCCGGGGAGATTGCCGCCGAGCTTGAACGGCGGCAGGCCGGATGGATGAAAGCCTAGTAGATGTTTACGGCCATGCCGGTTGCCGGCAACATCGTTTTAACCATTTAATTTTCAGGAGTACCCATGTCTATATTCAACTATACGGTTTCCAAAACCATTATGCATGTCCCGTCCCCCATTGTCCGTTTTTTTGCCAAGGACTATGTTGCCGGCAAGGACATCACAGACGCCGTTGAGGTCTGCCGGGAGCTTGAGGCCAAGGGCATTGAATCCACCCTGGATATCCTGGGGGAATACATTACCAAAAAAGACCAGGCCCTTCCCTTTAAAGATGAATGCATCAAAATTCTTGAAACCATCAGCCGTCTGGGCCTGAAGTCCAACCTGTCCATCAAGCCCAGCCAGATGGGGATGAAGCTGGATTACGATTTCTGCCTTCAGAACCTGCGGGATGTAATCTCCAAGGCGGCTGATCTGGACGGATTTGTCCGCATCGACATGGAGGATGTGGACTGCAACGAACCCACCATTGAGATGTACCAGATTCTGAGAAAAGAGTACCCGGATCATGTGGGAACGGCCCTGCAGTCTTACATGAGGAACGCCATGGACCACCTTGAGCTCTTAAAGGACGAACCGCTGAACCTGAGGCTGGTGAAAGGGATTTTCATCGTCAACCGCCAGCAGGCCTGGAAGGACCCGGAACTGGTCACCCGGAATTATGTACAGCTTCTGGAGAGGATGTTCGAGCTGGGCGCCTATGTGGGCATCGCCACCCATGACGAGGTCCTCTACTACGAGGCCCAGCGCCTGATCCGCAAATACGGGCTGAAACCGGACCAGTACGAATTCCAGATGCTGCTGGGCATTGATCCGGAACTCCGGGACCTCATTGTCTCCGAAGGCCATAGGCTTAGGGTTTACATCCCCTACGGCAGAGAGTGGCTGGGCTATTCCCGCCGCCGCCTGCTGGAGAACCCCAACATCGCCCGGGCCGCCCTGGGGCAGATGGTCCGGGGCACCGGCGGCCGTTAAGGATTATCTGCCGGCGTTAATGCCGCCCATTAAAAAAGCTTGAAACCCCATGCGCGATGCTGCGCTGGGGTTTCAAGCTTTTATTATTTCTTGGCCGATGGTTTGGGTTAGGCGCTTCTTCTGGAAAAACCGGCAAGGCCGAGTAAACCGCTGCCCAGAAGCAGCACCGCCGTCGGGAGGGGGACCGGATTGGATTCATATTCAATGACATAGCCTGTCATTGTATTCCTGTTTTCCATGTCGTCCCAGACCCCTGCCGTCGGCCAGAAGTGAAGATAATCCTGGGTGCCTCCCATACCGTTGTTGGGTTCCCCCTGCTTCCAGTATGGGGATGCAAAGCTGTCGCTCCATTCTTCTTTGCTGTCCCATGCCCATGTGTTTTCATTGATTTGATATCCGCCCAGCCAGTATGCGTCGATATTGTTTACTCCGTTGAAAAGGCCGGCAATGAAGCTGTTTTCTTCATCCGTGGTGATGGATGCAAGATAGCCTCCCTTTGACTGGGCCGCGGCACTTGCAGCGCCCCAGGTCAGGGAGGAGGGCTGCTGGACGAGGTTGTACCAGTGCCCGTTGAATTCCACCGGGCTCCCATAGGCGGGCAGGGTGATGAATAAAAGCCCCAACATGACAATGAATTTTTTTAACACGGCAATTCCCTCCGTAATCATGGCGTTATTATGAAATTTTTTATTAAACCGGAGATAAATATTATAATTATGGAAAAAAATCCATAAGTTTTTATAAAAACAGATATCTGATACAGGTGGCCTCCCCCAGCGTTTAAGAAACCGATCCCCTTCCCAGGTGAACCCCGTTCTGGAATATGCTATATTGCGCCCATGAGAAACCAAGGGAGGACCCATATGTCCATACTCAACCAGATCCGCTCCTCCATGCAGCAGTTTGCCGATGTTGTGAAAGCGGCCATTAAACTGGACATGGATATTTTTGACGACCGGCTCACCAGGGTGGCCGGCACCGGTGTGGCCCGGGCCGGCATCGGCCGGAAAATCCAGGAAAAAGGCGTGGTCAACCGCCATATTTTTGCCGGGCAGGATCAGATCATCATTGATAATCCCGGCAAAGAAGACAATTGCCGGGAATGCGCCCATTTCGGGCGGTGCGCCTATAAAAAAGCGGTATATGCGGCCATCCGGCACAAGGACAAAACCATCGGGGCCATGGGCATCCTGGCCTTTGATGACGAACAGGCTGCCATT
This sequence comes from Desulfobacter sp., assembly GCA_028768525.1. Classification (NCBI taxonomy): domain Bacteria; kingdom Pseudomonadati; phylum Thermodesulfobacteriota; class Desulfobacteria; order Desulfobacterales; family Desulfobacteraceae; genus Desulfobacter; species Desulfobacter sp. Next base: position 4,233,895 of record CP054837.1, read on the forward strand.
TTAAACGATAGAAAGCTGGAACACCTGGCGTTTATCCGGCAGATTGCCTCCCTTATGGAGAGCAAGATAAAGGATTTCATGACCACCAGGGCCCTGCGGCATGAGATTTCAGGGGGGGGTCAACACCGTTGCCCTTCCCGATATCCTGGGTCAGAGCCCGGTGTTCACCGCATTAATAGACAAAATCAAACGCCTGGCGGACAGCCGTTCCACCATTCTTCTCATGGGAGAGACCGGGACGGGTAAGGAGGTGTTCTCAAGGGCGCTTCACGCCGAAAGCCACCGGAAGGACAAGCCCTTTATCGCCATCAACTGCGGGGCCATTCCGGAAAACCTTATAGAGGCAGAGCTTTTCGGTTATGAAAAGGGTGCTTTTACCGGGGCGGATAAATACGGAAAGCAGGGACGGCTATACCACGGCAACGGCGGCACTGTTTTGCTGGATGAGGTGGAAAACATGCCCCTGTACATGCAGCAGAAGCTGCTGCGGGTCCTGGAAACCCGTCAGGTGGACCGCATCGGCGGGACCCGGCCGGTGCCCATAGACGGCCGGTTCATTGTGGCCACCAATAAAAACCTTGAGGACATGGTGGCCCGGGGCACCTTCCGGGAGGACCTGTTCCACCGGATCAACGTGATCACCCTTGAAATTCCCCCCTTAAGGGAGCGGGGGGCCGATGTCATCATTCTCGCCCGCCATTTTATCCGCCAGTATAACGCCATCCTCGGGTGCCACATCCACGGGATGAGTGACCGGGTAAGTGAGTTTTTCATGAATTACCAATGGCCGGGTAATGTCCGGGAACTCCAGAATACCATTGAATACGCCATGAATATGGAAACCGGGGATGAGATCCGGTTCGACACCCTGCCCAGGCGCCTGCGGCACCGGCCCAAGAGCGGCAGCACCCTGGAAGCCCTTGAGCGTGAAGCCATCCGGGAGGCGTTGTCCCGTTTCGGCCGCCATAACGAGGGCAAGGAAAGGGCGGCCGCCTTCCTGGGGATTTCCCGGTCCACCATCTATCGGAAAATACGTAAATACGGCCTGGGATGAGCGTTATCTCAAATTGATATTTCATGTGCCATTTTGAGATAATCCTTTTGCTTCGGCGGCTTATGGGCGGTCGCGGGCCGGATGGGGTTGGGATTGTGTCATTTTGACATGGAACGGACCGGCATTTTTAATGCGGTCTGCGTCTAAGTCTGTAAAAATACAGGGGAAATTTAAATGTTTTCTGGGTGGCACAGGGATTGCTCTTTATCTCTCCAGATTTTACCGGAATGCCGGTAAGCTGAATTAACGTTTTGGAGGTAAAGAAAAGACAATGGGCAAACGTGTAGAATTCCTATATTTGCAGCAGGAAGACTGTGTCGCCGCCGGCGGCTATGATATGAACGGCACCATGAAGGCCACGGAACGGTCGTTTTTCCTTCACGGAAAAAAGGATTATATCCTTCCCCACAAACCGGTATTGAGATGGGGAGGGCCTGAAACCGAGGAAACCACCGGCCGGATCATGTCCATGCCCGGATTCCTGGGAGGTGCCGGCTACGCCCAGGAGCTTGAAGCCCGGGATTTGCTTGGTCCGGTCAATACGTCGGGGATCAAATGGATTCCCAGCAAGCCCCACAACCCGTCCAAATACGGCCTGCCCCGGGCAAATGCCGTGATTATCATCGTTGATCCTGACACCCTCATGCCCGACTGCATCATGGATGGCTCCCTGGTCTCTGCCATGCGGACGGGGGCTGCCAGCGGCGTTGCCGTGAAATACCTGGCCAACCCCGATGCGAAAATCATGGGCCTGGTCGGTGCTTCGGTCCAGGGGATCACCCAGACCAAGGCCTTTAAAGCCGGCCTGCCCGGACTCAGGGAGTGCCGGGTCTTTGACCTGAACTGGGAAACCTCTGAAAAATTCTGTGAGCGAATGGCAAAGGAGATTCCCGACATGGCCTTTAAGGCGGTGGATTCCGCCAAGGCGGCCTTTGTGGACAGCGACGTCATTTCCACTGCCACCATGGCCAAAGAGGCCTATGTGGACGGATCATGGTATAAAAAGGGGGCGGTGCACTGCGAAATTTCCTTCTGGGATACCCCGCCCGAAGCCCTGACCCATGTGGACCATGTTGTGGTGGATGATTTTGATGCCGTAGCCAGCCACGGGGTGGATGTCAGCTACAGGGCCGTCCGGGACGGCGTCATCCCCAGGGAAAAGGTATCAGACCTTGGCGAGACCGTTGTGGGAGACCGGCAGGTCCGCAAGACCAGGGATGACATTATCTTTTTCAATCCCATCGGCATGGGCATCCACGACCTCTCCGAAGCCCACCGGGTCTATACCAATGCCAAAGCCGGCGGCATCGGCAAAACACTCCCCCTTTGGGATCATCCCATTCTCTAATCCATCGCCTTTTGAACGGCGTTGCTAATGCGGCCGGCGGTGCCTAGGCATTGCCGGCCGTTTTTTTAAATTTTCCTTTGGCTGTTTTGATGAAGGCGCCAAGGTGCCCGGTCACAGGAGAGGCAGCTCCACCTGGTAGACACCTTCCTGGAGAAAGGCTTTGAGTTGGGGCACTGCCTTCCGGAAAACCCGCATCATGCCGATATTTGAAAAGAGGACATCTGCAGTAAAGGTTTCAATCCCCCTTTCCCTTCCCAGTTTTATCAGCATCTCCAGGAGGTGGGTGGCGATTCCCCGGTTGTTGAATTCTTCATCCACAATAAAGGCGACCTCGGCGTCCGGCCCGAATGCCCCCTTCAGATACCGGCCTTCGGCAATGATCCGGCCGTGCCCCGGTTCACCCACAAGGCCGACCACGGACATGATCCGGGTCCAGTCTATATTTACATACTCCTGCATTTTTGAATGGGGCATGGTCCTGATGGGAGCAAAATACCGGTAATAGATGGCCTCGTTGGAAAACCGGTAGAAAAGCCGGCACATCTGTTCCTCGTCTGAAGGCCGGATGGCCCGGAACCTTACCGTTGTATCCTGTTTAAAAACCCGGGTTTCGTCGATATGGTCCGGGTAGAGACGGATGCTCTCCGATAAAAAGATCTGATCCGGGTAGAGGATTTTTTTCTTTTTGGCCTTTTCAACCAGCACCTGCCGGTCATCGGGGTGGGCGATTTCAATCAGGGCCTGGGCCCTTTCCCTCACCGAAAGGCCTTTGAGAATGGCAGTCCCGAATTCTGTGACCACCATGTCAATGGATTCCCCGAACCCCAACTGCGGGCTGTGGTTGGCCATGGTGACCTGGATATTGGGCTCATTCTTCAGGTTCCGGCTGGGAAGGCCGATAATGGTCCGCCCCCCCCGGGAAACTTCCGCACCGATAAAAAAATCAATCAGTTCCATGGGGCCTGATGCCACATTCCCCTGCCCCTTGTTTAAAGCGACGTTGCCTGACAGGTCTACCTTCCGGGCTGGAATCACAGAAACGACCCCGGGGTTGCTCCCAATATTTGCCGGATCAAAAACCCGTTCCACAGCCTGGAATTCCACCACCGGATTCCGGTCCAGTGGGGGTGCCAAAGGCATAGGAGGCAATGGATTTCCCCTTGAAAAAGGCTTTGAACCGGTTGGTCACGGCCCCGGATTCCACCAGTTCCATCAGTGCATCGGTAAAGATCGGAGAATGAATACCTAGGTCTTTTTTCCCTTTCAATTGTCTGGAAAGGGCTTCAAACAGCGGGCCGATGGAAAATGCGATGCAGCTTTTGTCCGGTATCAGGGCGGCAATGCGTGTGGCAACCTGATCAAAAGGGGGAGAAATTGTCCAGGGATTAAAATAAACCGGGTCATGGTGGGACCGGACCAGATAGTCGAAATCCGATACGTGGACAAAGGTATCCCCGGATGTCCAGGGGATTTTTTCATTGATTTCACCAACGGCAAACGCCGCCTTTTCCATGGCGATCCGGGCCACATCCAGGGATACGCCCAGGCTGCAATATCCGGCGGCGTCCGGCGGTGTGACCTGTACAAAAGCGGCATCAACCCCGATCCGCCCGGACTCAAAAAGGCGGGGCAGGCGGACAAAGCGGTGGGGGATCAGGTCGACCAGTCCGGCAGTGATGGCCCTGTCCACCACTTCTCCCGGGTAAAAGGTTTTCAGCCGGTATTTCTGGGCGTCAAGGGCCTGGAAGGAAATATCCCGGCTGAAACTGACCAGCTGGATCAGCTGCAGATCGGCCAGGTTCCGGAGGGTGGAATCCATTAGGTGGTGAACCAGGGTCCGGGGTTCGGATACGCCGGTCCCCAGGAAAACCCGCATCCCGGGTTGGATTTTCCGAATCACTTTCCTGGGGGTGACGATTTTTTCTTCCCAGTCCATGGTTATTCCTGAATTTAAGTTTAACTGCTTGAAAAGACATGGTAATAACTGATATCAGTATAATCCCCCCATCATCTGAATACAATGATATAATTTTATCCTCCACCGGCGAAAAAACTTGCGCCGGAACCGGGGGCATTGTATTCAAAAATAAGCCCTGCCGTTAAATTTAATGGAGGAAAGATACCATGCTTGACAACAAGCACGTCACCGGGCGGTATGTGGGACTTTTCCTGGTCGGCTGTTTCCTGTTTTCCTTTCCGGTTCTCACCATATTTAACCGGCCCTCGTCTGTCTTCGGGGTGCCCCTGCTTTTCTTATACCTGTTTACGGCCTGGACCGGATTGATTTTTCTGACCATGCTCTGCACCCGGCGGCACCGCCGCCGTTCAGGCCGGAAGGATGATACGGCCGGAATTTTAGACGGATAGGACGGCCCCATGTTGGAACAAAGGATCATTCTGCCTGTTTCCTTCGGGTATATGGGCCTGCTGTTTGCCATCGCCTTTTGGGGAGACAAGCGGGCCGAAGCCGGGAAGAGCATCATCAGCAACCCGTATATCTATGCCCTCTCCCTAGCCGTCTACTGCACGGCATGGACTTTTTACGGCAGCGTGGGCGCAGCCGGCCGGGCCGGAATCACCGGTTTTCTTGCCATTTATCTGGGGCCCACCCTCACCATGGTGCTGGGGTGGCCGGTGCTCCGGAAGATTATCCGGATTTCCAAGGTCAACCGCATTACCTCCATTGCTGATTTTATCGGTTCCCGGTACGGTAAAAGCGCGATCATTGCCGGCGCTGTTACCATTATTGCCGTGCTGGGAATCGTTCCCTATATGTCGGTCCAGATCAAGGCCATTTCCACCTCCTTTCAACTGATCAGCCATTCCCCCGATGTCTTCATGTTCCAGGGACACACCCGTCTGCCGGCGTTCAGGGACACCTCTTTTTTCGTGGCCCTTCTTCTGGCCCTGTTTGCCGTAGTCTTCGGCACCCGCCACCTGGAAGCCACGGAACGGCATGAAGGCCTGGTGGCTGCCATTGCCTTTGAATCCGTTGTCAAACTGTTGGCCATTCTGTCAGTCGGGCTGTTCATCACCTACGGCCTTTATAATGGATTTTCGGATCTGTTTTCCCAGACGGGCCGGCACCGGCTCATCGCCCCCCTGTTTGTCATGAAGGTGGATGCGGCAACCTTTACCGGATGGACCAGTTCCCTGTACCTTGCCATGATGGCCGTGTTCCTGCTGCCACGGCAGTTCCAGGTGATTGTGGTGGAAAACGTTGACGAGACCCATTTGAAAAAAGCGGTATGGCTGTTTCCCCTTTATCTGCTCCTCATTAATCTTTTTGTACTTCCCATTGCTTTTGGGAGCATGCATTTCTTTCTGTCCCAATGCCAGGAGGATGCCTTCTGCAGCCAGAGCCTTTCCGGGGCCTTCTCCGGTATCCTGTCATTTGCCGGGGGAGAGGTGGATGCAGACTATTTTGCCCTGGCCCTGCTCATGGCTGAAAAACAACCGGGGCTGGCTTTGTTCGCCTTTATCGGAGGCATGTCCGCCGCAACGGGCATGGTGATTGTGGAAACCATCGCCCTGTCCACCATGGTCTGCAACGACCTGGTAATGCCCATCCTGCTGCGGCTCTCCTTTTTAAAGCTGGACCAGAAACGAGACCTGAGCCGCCTTCTGCTCATCATCCGCCGGATCAGCATTCTGGGCATCGTTCTTCTGGGATACCTTTATTTTCATTATGTGGTGGAATACTACTCCCTGGTTTCCATTGGAATGATTTCCTTTGCCGCGGTGGCCCAGTTTGCGCCGGCCTTGCTGGGCGGGATTTTCTGGAAAGGAGCCACCCGTTCCGGCGCCCTCTGCGGGCTGCTGGCCGGTTTTCTAATCTGGGGGTATACCCTGGTGCTGCCCTCCCTGGCCCAGGCCGGTTTTCTATCCGGCGGCCTGCTGTCCCGGGGGGCCTTTGACATCGCATTGCTCAGGCCCCACCATCTTCTGGGGCTTGAGACCGCATCTTTGGGGTTTAACCAGTACACCCATGCGGTATTTTGGAGCATGGCCTTAAATATCGGCCTCTTCGTGGGCATATCCCTGTTCTCGGGGCAGAGCGAAACCGAACGAAAACAGGCCACCCTGTTCGTGGACGTTTTCAAGCATGCGGTCCGTTCCGAAAAATCTTCCTTTTGGCGTGCCACGGCATCGGTGATCGATTTGCGCCGGCTGCTGGAACGGTTTCTCGGAGAAGAACGCACCCATGAGGCACTGCTCCGATATGCCCGGGACCACCACCTGAACCTGGCAAGGGACAGGGTGGCGGACGCAGGCCTGGTCAGCTACGTGGAAAAGCTATTGGCCGGCGCCATCGGATCTGCCTCGGCCCTGGGCATGGTGCGGTCCGTTGTGGAGGAGGAGCCGCTGAGCATGGATGAGATCATGCATATCCTGGATGAAACCCAGCAGATCATCACCTACAGCCGGGAACTGGAAACGGCCACCAGAGATCTTGCCGCAGCCAATGACCGCCTCAAGGAACTGGACCGGCTCAAAAACGAATTCATCTCCACCGTATCCCATGAATTGCGCACCCCGCTTACCTCGGTACGTGCCCTGGCCGAAATTATCCGTGACAACCCGGATCTGGACAGGGAGAGGCATTACCGGTTTGTGGACATCATCATCAAGGAGAGCGAACGGTTGTCCCGGCTCATCAATAACGTGCTGGATTTCCAGAAAATCGAATCCGGCCGTATTGAGTGGCAGATGAGGCCCCTGGATTTCAGGGCGGTGATACAGGATGCCCTGATGTCCACCGGTCAGTTGATCAAGGAGAAAAATATCCGTCTCATCCAGGAACTGCCGCCTGAGCCGGCCATGATTTCAGGGGACAGGGACCGTCTCATACAGGTCATGGTCAACCTCACCTCCAATGCCGTTAAATTCTGCCCCCGTGACAAGGGCGAAATCCGCATCTGTATGGCCGGCGAGATAACAAAAATTGGAAAAAGGCAGATCAAGGTAGGGGTTCAGGACAACGGCATCGGTATCAGTCCCCGGGACCAGGACATCATTTTCCAGGAGTTCCGGCAGGTGATTTCAGACGGTGACGGCCGGCCAAGCGGTTCAGGCATCGGCCTGACCATTACCCGGCATATTGTCCTGGCCCACGGCGGCCAGATCTGGGTTGAGAGTGAAGAGGGAAGGGGGGCGGCTTTCTTTTTTACCCTGCCTTTGATAAAATAGGTGAAACCGATTCAATACAGGGGGGGGCGCATGAAGAAAAAAATCCTGATTGTCGACGATGAACCCAATATTATCGTCCCCCTTGAATTTCTGATGACCCAGAACGACTATGCGGTCAGGACCGCCCAGACCGGTGAAACTGCCCTGGAAATCATCGCCAGCTGGCATCCGGATCTCATCCTCCTGGATATCATGCTTCCCGGCCAGGACGGGTTTGAAGTCTGCCAGAAAATCAGGGCACAGACCCGATTCCACCACATGAAGATCATCTTTTTATCTGCCATGGCCCGGTCCATTGATGTCGAAAAAGGCCTGGGGCTGTCTGCGGACGATTACATCACCAAACCCTTTGCCACAGAGCATGTGGTCCGCAGGGTCAAAGAACTGCTGGGAGATTAGGCCGGTGGTTATCCCATCTGCTGGTCTGTGGCCCCGATTAAGTCAACCCTGAGCCTGTCCTGGGCCGATTTAACCCTTTTGAGTACCTGTTTGAGCATCTGCCGTTCCATGGGCGTCAGGTGGCGGGGATTGACATAGTTGTGGGCCGTTGTGTTTTCCACCAGGATATGCTGGATCTGTGCCCTGAACCGAAGCTGGATCAGCAGGCTGTAGGCCTGGTCCAGTTCATTATAGGCCTGCCGGGACAGCACCCGGTTTTCATACATGCGAAAGAGCCGGTCCAGGGTGGAGGTCTCTGGAATTCCGTATTTCAGCGAATAGATCCGTGCGAAATCCACAATGGGTGTTCCTGCCATTTTGAGATCGATGCATTTTTTATGGGGACCGTTTTTTTCCACATGGAACCGGCCGAGCAGGCCCAGGGGCGGCTTGAAATAGACGGCGTTTTCCGCAAGGTTCCTGAAAAAGCCGGTCCACCCGGACAGCTGTTCAAGGAGATGGGCGGCCAGGCTGTCCACCAGGACCCTGTCGCCAAAGGCAAACCGGAGGTCAAAAAAGATGCTGGTGTGGAGCAGGTCTTCCGGGGACGGGGCACGGATCCAGTCGGAAAAATAGGATTTCCATACAGACAGGGGCTGGCACCATTTGGGATTTTTGGCCATGATACCGCCCCGGCAGAAATCATATCCTGCCCTGTCCAGCCAGGTGCAGACCTTTTCTCCAAGGGCCAGGAAATAGGCGGTATCCTTTTCACTGCCGCTGTGGATAATGGCATTATCCTGGTCCGTCTTTAATGTCTGTTCTTTCCGTCCTTCGCTTCCCAGTGTGATAAAGGCAAAGGGGGCCGGGGCCGGGCCCAGCGCCTCTAGGGCAAAGGTGAGCAGTTTGCCGAGGATGGCGTCGGAAAACGCGGTGATCAGCCAGGTAATGGTTCTCACCGTTGTCCCGCTTGAAAGCATATTGTGGATCATCCTCGGCAGCTGACTGTGTTTTCCCATGATTTCTTCCACCCCCCGGGCCTGGTTGATTTCCCGTATCAGGGCGGTATAGGCCAATTCGGTCATCAGCCGGTTATCCAGTGCCATGGCCTGGTCCGAGTGGTGGAATAATTCCAGGTCCCTGATCTGAGGGCGGCTTTCCGGAAGCATGGTTGGCGGTTCAAGTGTCGCTGCCCCCCGGGCATCGTCCAGGGGGATGAAAATTCTTATAAAGGGGGGATCGTTTTCCCCGGCCGGATATGCCCAGACCGCACACTGGTGCCGGTCAAGGACCTCTTTCAGGCAAATCCCGGCGGCCCCCTTGTCAGTGATATTCCGGGATTCCCAGCGGTGGAGCCGGTCCGGGGAAATCCCCGCTCCCTGCCAGGCCAGGTCCAGGTACAGGATCTCGTTTTTAAGGCGGGAAGATATGGAAAACTGATCAACCCCGGTTTCGGTTCTCAATTGATCCAGCAAAAACAGGAGGCTGGCGATAAAGGTATAGGCCTCTGCTTTAATCCCGGCCGGTGCCCTGGCGGGGGTTACCTGGCAGACGATGCCGAGCCGTTCATGGGATCGCCGGGATAGGGTCCGCATCAAATCGTTTATCTGCAGTGGTTTCAGGGCCTTTTTCCCATGAAGCAAGCGGCCGTATTCCTGTGATACCTGTTCCAGAATATCGCTGAGAATCAAGGACTCGGAATAAATAATGTCGATGAACTGCTGCCGCCTCTCTTCGTCCATGGCCGGATATCCTTTCATGGCCTCGACTGCGGCCCGGATGCTGGCCATGGGGGACCTGGCATTTTTCGACAGGGTGGTCAGCAGGCGTTCCACCCGTTTTTCCGCCTGGGCCTGCTGGGTAATATCCGTCAGGATGATGACAAATCCGCCGAACATGCCGGTGCCGGTGAGGATCGGTACGACCCGGGTCTGCAGGACCCGATCTTTTTTTTGCAGGATGAACCCCGAGATGGGCCGGGACATTCCCCTGCCAAGCCGTTCTTTAATGTCGTTCAGGGCATGTTCGACCAGGCCCTTGTCAATAAAGGAGGCCACCGGCCGTCCCACCATTGCCACCGGCTCATCCGTCTCTGCCTGTCCGGGCGCAAGAAAGGCCTGGGACTGCAGATCGTGGACAAGGCAGATGCCTTTGGGGTCGCACATGAGGATGGCTTCCGGCAAGATGGAGATAAAAGATGCCAGAATCTGTTTTTCGTCAGGAATGTGGTGGTCTGTCGTCATGGGTGCTTTCCTGAAAAATTAGAAAAAACCCCTGCTGCTATTCTATCTTTCTGGCACTGGATGTCAAGCACTGCTGGCCGGGAAGGCCGGCGCCCGCCCCTGGGGGTCAGCGGGGGGCGGTATTCATGGCTTCCAGCTTCCTGTAAAGGGTTCTCAGGCTGATGCCGAGTTTTTCAGCGGCTTTCTTTTTTCCGGTGACATCATGGCCGTACCGGTCAAGGCACTCCTGGATGACCCTGGCCTGGGCCGTGGCTGCCCGGCTTCGGATGTCGTCCGTGTCTTCTTCCGGACCCGGTCCGGTGCTTCCCTTGGTGTTAATACGGGTTAAGAATTTTTCGGGAAAATCTTCAGGGGTGATGGTGTCGGTCCGGGCCATGTTGACGCTGTATTCGATAATGTTCTGCAGTTCCCGGACATTGCCGGGCCAGGTGTGGGCTTGGAACAGGGCCAGCGCTTTGGGACTGACGGTTTTTACCATGCGTCCCGCCCTGGCATTGGCCGTATTGATGAAGGCGGTGCAGAGCTGCGGTATATCATCTTTCCGTCCCGCCAGGGGGGGGAGGTCCATGGGGATGACATTGAGCCGGTAATAAAGGTCCGCCCGGAATTTTTTTTCTTTTACCATCTTTTCCAGGTCCTGGTTGGTGGCGGCGATCACCCGGACATCCACCGGGATGAAGGCCACCCCGCCCACCCGCTGGAAGGCCTGGTCCTGGAGTACGTTGAGCAGCTTGGCCTGGAGATGCAGGGGCATTTCCCCGATTTCGTCCAGGAAGAGGGTGCCCCGGTGGGCCAGCTCGAACCGGCCGGGCTTTCCCCCCTTGCGTGCCCCGGTAAACGCCCCTTCCTCATACCCGAACAATTCGCTTTCAAATAAGGTGTCCGGGATGCTGGTGCAGTTCACCGGCACAAAGGGATGGTTTTTCCTGGGGCCGGAATGGTGGAGGGCCTGGGCGAGCAGCCCTTTGCCCGTGCCGGTTTCCCCGGTGATTAATATGGTGGAGGATGATCCGCTGAGCCGGGAGGCGGTCTTTTTGAGACGGGCCATCTCCGGGGTGCTGCCCAGGATGTCTTTTATCCGGGGGCGGGCCGGGGACTCTGTCCGGGGGCCCTCTTTTTCCGGTTCGCCCAGGCTGCCGGCAGGGCCGGAGAGGGTGAGCACGGCCCCGGTAAAGGCCTCCCGGGAATGGACGGGGCGGGCAGACAGGAATTTTTCACTGCCGTTGATGGTCACCCTTGCGGTTTTCACCGGGCTGCCTTCAAGAATTTTGTTCACCAGGGGCTCGGGCAGGATGTGGAAGGCGGACCGGGTGCACAAATCGCAGAAGGCAAATAGTTTGAGGGCGGCGGTATTGCCACGGGTGACCATGCCCCGGGTATCCATGGTGAGCATGGCATCGCCGGACATATCCATGAGGGAGGTGAGCATCTCTTCGGATTCGGAATAGGCACGGGCATTATCCCGGTCTGATACCAAATCGGCGATCCAGTCGGAAAAAAGTTTGAGTGCGTCCACATAGGTTTGGGTCTCCCGGGTGATTTTGTCATGGCCGTTCCGGGTGAATGAGGTCAGGGCCATGACACCCAGGGGGCCGGCATCGGTTCCGAACCGCTTGAGAATTTCGATTTTAGCCGGGCAGTTGCCGATGAACCGGCAGCCGCTGCAGGCTGCCATGTGGCCGGGTTTGTTCACCACCACATTGCCGTTTGCCAGCACCTCCTGGATGGAGGGGGCGTGGACCCGCTGCCCCTTCTGCCTGAAATATTCTTCGGTCGCCGCCAGCAGACGGCTGTCCCGGTCAAATATGGCCACATCCACATTCAGCATGGACTGTATCATGGCGGGAATTTTTTTCAGGTCTTCTTTGTGGGCGTGGATGTTGACCATGGCCTCTCCTTTGGTGTGGGTTGCTGGCCAGACATCCTACGGGCTTTGCGCAATTTTGACAATGGTTTTGTCACATCTGCTGAAAGGTTTGACAAAATTGGCAAAAAAACTCTTTGGCGCCGGGCGGCGCTCCTGCCCCAGGCGGCAACGCAGGGGGATAACCTCCTTTAAAATATATCGTTTAGACCGGGATTTCCGGTCCGGCCTTGTATTGGTACGGAACCTGCTATTATCATGCGGCGAGACGGAATTTATATTTGTAAACCAAAGCGCAAGGAGATATCCATGGCAGTCAACGGCCTGAAAAATCATCCCTATATTCCCAATTCCACATTGGCAACCCAGGAGGAAATGCTCAAGGAACTTGGGCTTTCGTCCCTGGAAGACCTGCATGAAGAGGTCCCCGAAGCCCTGAAGCTGACCCGGAACCTGAACCTGCCCCCTGCAATGGGGTCCGAGTTTGAACTCAAACGCCATGTCACCGGCATCCTGTCAAAGAACAGGCATTGCGATGAGATGCTCAGTTTCCTGGGAGCGGGCTGTGCCCAGCATTATGTGCCGGCCCTCTGCGACGAGATCAATTCCCGCGGTGAGTTCCTGACGGCCTACGGCGGGGAAATGTACAACGACTTCGGCCGTTTCCAGGCCCTGTTCGAATACCAGAGCCTGGTGGCGGAACTGGTGGACATGGAGGTGGTCAATGTGCCCACCATGGACGGCTGTCAGGCGGCGGCCACGGCCATCCGCATGGCCGCCCGCATGACCGGCCGCAAAGAGGTGCTGGTGCCGGATATCATGGATCCGGACCGGCTCATGGCCGTGAAGAATTACTGCAGCCCGGACATCACCATCATCACCCTGGGCCATGATGACGGAACCGGCCAGCTGGATCTGGAAGACCTGAAGAACAAGATTTCCGATAAAGCTGCCGCCGTTTATTTTGAAAACCCTTCCTTCCTTGGTTTTCTTCAGACCCAGGGCCAGGCCATTTCCGATATCGCCCATGAAAACGGGGCGGAAGTGGTTGTGGCCGTGGACCCCATTTCCCTCGGCGTCCTGGCGCCGCCCACGGCCTACGGGGCCGACATCATCTGCGGCGACCTCCAGCCCCTGGGGGTTCACATGAACTACGGCGGCGGCCAGGCCGGGTTCATGGCCACCCGGGATGAAGAACGGTACGTCATGGAGTTTCCCTCCAGGCTCTTCGGCATCGTGCCCACCTGCACGCCCGGGGAGTACGGATTTGACGATGTGGCCTACGACCGGACCTCCTTCGGCCACCACCGGGAACACGGCAAGGAATATGTGGGCACCCAGTCGGCGCTCTGGGGTATCACCGCGGGCGTCTATCTGGCCAGCATGGGCCCCAAGGGCATGGAAGAGGTGGGCACCACCATCATGCAGAAGGTGCAGTATGCCCAGAAACTGCTCGATGAACTCCCCGGCGTAAAGGCCCCCGCCCTGGCCTCCCCGGGGTTCAAGGAGTTTGTTGTGGATTTCACCGGCACCGGCAAGACCGTGGCCGGGATCAACCAGGCCCTGCTGGAAAAAGGGATTTTCGGCGGCAAGGACCTTTCTGCCCAGTTCCCTGTCCTGGGGCAGGCAGCCCTTTACTGCGTCACTGAAATCCATGCCCAGGCGGACATTGAGCGTCTGGCCCGTACCCTTGAAGGCATCCTTGCCTAACCCGGCGAATACGAAAGGAAGATAGATATGCAGCGTATAGACAGAAGCGAAAAAGTCAGGAAAAATTTTCACCAGGCCAAATGGGACGAGCCCATAATTTTTGAACTGAGTACCCCGGGGGAACGGGGGATCAATGTACCGGCGGCCGAGCCCGAGATCCAGGCTGCCGTGGGGGTACCTGAAATTCCCGAATCCATGCGGCGTAAGACCCCGGCAGCCCTGCCGGAAATCGCCCAGCCCAGGGTGCTCCGCCACTATATGCGGCTTTCCCAGCAGACCCTGGGCGCAGATGTGAACATTGAGATCGGCCAGGGCACCTGTACGGTAAAATACAGCCCCAAGATCAACGAACAGCTGGCCCGGCTGCCCCAGGTCACCGAACTCCACCCCCTCCAGCCCGAAGAGACCGTCCAGGGGATGATGGAGATTTTCCATAAAACCGACACAATTCTGCGGGAGATTTCAGGCCTGGACCGGTTCACCTTCCAGCCCGGGGGCGGCAGCCAGGGCATCCTGACCATGGCTTCGGTGGTCTACAACTACTTTGCCGACCGTGGCGAGGCCGACCAGCGGGACGAGATCATCACCACCATCTATTCCCATCCTTCAGATGCCGCCGCCCCGGCGGTGAAGGGGTACAAGATTATCCACATCGGTCCGGACAAGGACGGGTATCCGGATTTCGAAGCCTTCAAGGCGGCTGTGGGGCCCCGGACTGCAGGATTCTTTGTGGCCAATCCCGAGGACACCGGGGTTTATAACCCCCGGGTAAAGGCGTTCACCGACCTGATCCATGAAAACGGCGGGCTCTGCGGCTACGACCAGGCCAATGCCAATGGTTTGCTGGGTGTAACCCGGGCCAGGGAAGCCGGGTTCGACCTCTGTTTTTTCAACCTCCATAAGACCTTTTCCACCCCCCACGGCTGCGGCGGGCCTGCCTGCGGCGCCACAGGGGCCGTGAAAAAACTTGAGCCCTTCCTGCCCGGCCCCTTTATCAATGAAGTGGACCATGCCGACGGCACCAAAGGGTATGAATTTGACAACAGATTTCTGGACGATCCCCGGTCCGTGGGCAAGGTCCGCTCCTGGTACGGGGTGGCCCCGGTGGTGGTCAAGGCCTATGCCTGGATCATGAGCCTGGGGGCGGAAGGCCTCTGGGAAACCGCCAAGGTCGCCGTTCTCAACAATAATTACCTGTTTAAAAAACTCATGGAGGTTCCCTGTGTGGATGCGCCCTATATTGACGGCAAGCAGCGGGTGGAGCAGGTGCGTTACACCATTGAAAAACTGACAAAGGATACCGGCATCACCTCCGGGGATATCCAGCGCAGGATGATGGACTTCGGTATGCATTACTGGACCAGCCATCATCCCTACCATATTTCCGAACCCATGACCCTGGAGCCCACGGAGACGCCGTCCAAAAAAGATCTGGACGAGTACATCGCCACCCTAAAGCATGTTTTCCAGGAAGCCTATGACACTCCCGAGATCATCAAGACAGCACCCCACCAGAGTGTCTGCCACCAGGTGGATGATTCACCTTCGGATGATCCGGATCAATGGGCCATCACCTGGCGGATGTACTTGAAAAAGGCCAAAGGAAGGGCATGATCCGTATCGGCCTGATCATTAACCCCATTGCCGGCATGGGGGGCAGGGTGGGGCTCAAGGGCACCGACGGCCTGGCAGAAAAGGCCAGGGAACTGGGTGCCCGGCCCCAGGCGGCGGCCAAGGCCGTCCGCGCCCTGGCCGCTCTGGCCCAGGCACCGGGCCTCACCCTCCTGTCCCCCCCCGGCGACATGGGGGGGAGGATGGCCGGATCCTGCGGCCTGACGGTCCAGGTGCTGGACATGGCCGGGAAAGCAGTCACCTCCGGAGCCGATACCATTAAGGCGGCAAGGATGATGGCATCCATGGATGCTGATCTCATCCTCTTTGCCGGCGGAGACGGTACGGCCCGGGACATCTGCACGGCCGTCGGGGAGGGCGTGCCGGTACTGGGCATCCCTGCCGGGGTAAAGATCCATTCCCCGGTATTTGCACAGACCCCCGAGGCCGCCGGCCGCCTGGCCCTGGAGGTGGCCAAAGGAAATATCCGGACCTTCAGCCCCCGGGAAGTACTGGATATCGATGAAGAGATCTATCGCCAAGGCCGGGTCCAGACCCGGCTTTACGGCTATCTTTCCGTACCCGAGGCCGACCGGGTCCAGAGCCGCAAGTCCGGCACCCCGGTGGGGGAGGCCGCTGCCCAGAACCTTATCGCCCTGGATTATATCGACGCCATGGAAGCGGAGGCGGTCTATCTCATCGGGCCGGGCACCACCACCCGGCCGGTGATGGAGAATCTGAAACTGCCCAACAGCCTGCTGGGAATAGATGTGGTGAAAAATAAACAGCTTGTCCTGAACGACTCCACTGAAAAAGACCTGCTTGAGATCACCTGCAACGCCCCGGATATCCGGATTTTCATCACCCCCATCGGCGGCCAGGGATATCTTTTCGGCCGGGGCAACCACCAGATCAGCCCTGAGATCATCCGCAGGGCCGGAAAGGAAAATATCAGAGTCGGTGCCACCCTCCAGAAAATCGGGAGCCTCAGGGGCCGCCCCTTTCTGGTGGACACAGGAGACCCGGATACCGACCGGATGCTGGCCGGCTATACCCGGGTCATCACCGGCTACCGCCAGGAGATGGTCTATCCCATCGGCTGATACGCCGGAATTCAGCGGCAGATTGGTGTTGATTCTATTATGCCCAAGCACCGGGCCGGACAGCCCGGAAGCGGCTGCTGTTATATTCAAAAGAGGCGAATTCCACTCTTTGAAAAGTCTTGCAACCGCCGGCCTCCGGCCGTCAGACAGCACAGATTTTTATGCTCCGCTCCATAGGCCTCCCTGCGAACAGATTTTCTTTATGCCGTTTTCCGGCCTGACCGGCCCTCAGTGCCGACCCCGGGAATGGATGTTCGTCTGAACTCTTTGTGGAATTGCGTATCAATATGATACTGTGTTTTCAGGATTTCAAAACATCAATGCATGTTTTTCCTTATAACAGGAGACCATCTTGAAACAGCAAGTCGAAATTACCGAGCCGTGCCCGCTCCTGACTCCGGACGGGACATTGACGAGGGAAGGGTATGCCACCCGCCCGTTCTGGCAGTATGACCGCAACAAGATTAAAGCGCCCTGGCATCGCATCAAGGAATGGGATTACTATTGCATTCTTTCCCATGAGTTGGGATATGGAATCACCTTAACCGTGGCTGATTTAAGTTATATCGGGCTGGTAGCCGTCTGCTGGCTTGATTTCCGAAAACGGACCTTTGTTCAAGAAGAGTCCCTAATGCTTCTGCCCCGTGGCAAAACAAACCTTCCATATTCATCGCAATCCGGCATGACGGTTTTCAGGAATAACCAGTTCAGCCTGGTTTTCGACGTTGATTACAAGGTCCGCCACCTGAGGTTTGAAGTCCCCGGTTTTGTCTCAGCCGACAATAAAAAAGGGCTTGAAGGGCGGATTGAACTGGCCCAGGACCCGAAAATGGATAGCATGGTTATTGCGACTTCCTGGGAGGAAAACCGAAACGCTTTTTACTATAATCAGAAAACCAATTGCATGCCTGCCAAGGGAGAGGTCATCATCGGCGGCCAATCCCATCCCTTTCAGCCCGAGAATAGTTTCGGGGTACTGGATTGGGGACGGGGGCACTGGACCTATAAAAATCGTTGGTTTTGGGGCTCTGCTTCCGGTTTGCTGGACGGACACCCAATCGGCTGGAATCTTGGATACGGTTTCAGTGACCGCTCAACCGCTACGGAAAATATGATATTTTACAAAGGCAGGGCGCATAAACTCGATGGCATCACTTTTTGTTTTGATACTGGTAATTATATGAGCCCCTGGCGTTTTGGCAGCGTTGACAACCGATTTAAAATGAGAATGGAACCGTTGATTGACCGGCATTCGTCGGTGAACCTGGGCTTGATTAAATCGGTTCAACACCAGGTCTTCGGCACCTTCAGCGGCAATCTGATATTGGATGACGGCACTGAACTTAAAATCGAAAATATGCTGGGCTTTGCCGAAGATGTCCTGAATTGGTGGTAAGATCCGGTAAAAGGGACTGTGGGCCGAATCCGGTTTAAATTGGGTGGCTAAGACGGCAACGGCGGCAGGCCGGTCGCTGCATTTCCGGTCAGGAAGATCTGGGGTGCTTTATTGGAATCGTTTACCTGTGCCGCGGCCGGGTTAAGCAGAAAAAATATAAATCTAAACCGGGCTTAGATCTTTGGTTTCCAGTGTTTCAAGGGGGCTCTCGGTTCTTCAATTCATCTGAATGCGTGCTGACAACGAATTTGTTTCGTATTGATTAACCATGTCCGGTCGTGGTATTAATTTCGGCTATGGTTTGGAAACAAATAGAGGTGGCCGGCTGCCCGATGGGATCCTGTAATGATTGATATCCATAATATGTCCATCCTGATCGTGGACGATATGAAAAGCATGCGGTCCATTATCAAAAAGACCCTGAGGCATCTTGGCATCGGAAGGAATATTCATTTTGCCGAAAACGGGAAGGCCGGGCTGAATGCCCTGCGGGAAAGACCGGTGGACCTGGCCATTGTGGATTGGAGAATGCCGGTGATGAATGGCGCTGCCATGCTGGATGCCGTCCGCAGCGACAAGCTTCTGAGGGATATGCCCGTACTCATGATTACGGCGGAATGCGAGCGGGATATTGTCTATGAGGTGGCTGAGATTGAGGTGGACGGATACCTGATTAAGCCCCTGACCCCGGCCATGCTGGAATCCAAGATCCGCCAGGCCGTGGAAAAGGCCAACCACCCGGATGAGGCCTCCCTTTTTTCCCGCAAGGCCCGGGATATGGATGAAGCCGGCAAGCTGGAAATCGCCATTTCCTGCCAGAAACGGGCGGTGAGTGCCAAACCCAAGGCCTCCAGGCTGAAACGGAACCTGGGGATTCTGTACGGCAAGGCCGGGGAGGTCGGGGCCATGGAAAAATGTTTTCTGGAAGCGGCCGCCTCCAACCTTCAGGATGCCGTGACCCGGAAGCTTTTATCCGAATTCTATTGGAAGAAAAAGGAATGGAGCCGGTCGGTCCGCTATGCCTGCGAAGCCCTGGCACTGACCAACCGGTTCAATGGCGATGCCGTGGAAATGGGGCGAAAGCTTCTGGTGATGCGCCAGAACGAGCTGGCCGTGGCCCTGTACGCCACCCTGATTAAAAAGTTGGAAAAACATCTTTCGGTCAAGGAAGATATCCTGGACCAGTGCATGGATAACGGGGAATTCCGGTTTGCCAGAAAGCTTCTGGAAAATCTGCTTGAGGAGTTTCCCTCCAGTTACGGACTGCTGTATAAGGCCGGCCTGATTTTTGAAGCGCTGGGGGAGGATGACAAGGCGCTTGACTATTATCTGGCGGCGGACAGGCACATGGTTGAGCCGGTGAACTCAAAACTGAAGATCGCCGGCCTGTACTGCCGGAAGGATAAAGTCCTCCAGGCCGACGAATACATTTCCCAGATTCTCCGCATCGATCCGCAGCATAAAGACGCCCTTGAACTGCGCCGCAATATCTGATTCTCTTTTCGTTGTGCCCACCATTGGTGCATAAAATTTCGCCAAAAAAGATGAAATACAGGAATTAATACTGCTTTGATTCCTGTTTTGTGATGAGCCGGTAAGCAATGCCGGAGGCCGCTGCATTTTCATTCTCCACGGCCACCACCACCCGCCGGGACCCCAGGCGGACGGTTTTGGTTTCATAGGACCCCACCGCTACCTTTGTCCCGGGCGGCAAGCTGGTGCCCGAGGCCAGCACCAGGCCGTCAATGAAGGGATGGCTGCGCAGGGTTTCCGCCCCCAGGACCTCACCGGGCCTGCCCAGGTGGTACCAGCCCCGGTACCTGCCGTCGTTGCCGGCCATTCGCAGGCCTGTCCCGGCCAGGGCGCCGATTACCCCGTCCCCGGTGCCCCCGTGTTCAGAGAGGTGGAGCCCCAGTTCCCGGGCCAGATCATAGGCCTCGTCCTTGGTGCAGATCCGTTTCTTGGCCTGTCTGCCGAAGTCAATGAGCCTATTCCGGCCAGGGGCGGCCAGGGGGCCTGTGATGCAGATCCCCGGATCCGAGCCCTTTTGGGACCGGGTGGATACCGCCCCGGCCAGGTAGCGGATAAGATCCTGGACAGTGCAGCCGGGGGCCAGATCCATCTCAAAGCACATGGCCGAGTTGTGTGAGGTGAAGGGAACATCTTCGTGGACGAAGAGCTGGTGGCGGCTGATGGGGGTACAGGTGCCCATGGCCGCTTCTTCCATTTCGTTGCAGATGCGTTCAAGCATCCAGCCGGTCCCTTTTGTTCCGGGCATATCCGTATCGTCCACGCAGATCCAATAATGCATTTTTTATCCTTTCTCAGAATCAGTAACAGGGGGGATTTATAGAAGGCTCGGGAATGCTTGTCAATTTTAATTTGCGTCTGGACTAAAGGATGGGGGAAAGTAACGAAAAAGAACTTTAACGGACAAGGAGAAGGTTACATCCGGGAAATTATTTTAACCTCCCGGGTCTGGCGGCCGAAGGCCAGGGCCTGCTGTTTTTTTTCCAGGGGCATGGCAATGTCCACCCGATTGCTGAACCGGTGGTGCATCCGGTCCGTGACCAGGCATTCCCCGAATCCCTCGATCCAGATTCTGGTGCCCAGGGGGACAAAATTGGCCGCGCACCGTTTTTCGCCTTTCTCCAGGGCCAGGCAGATGTTTTCCCCGGAGGCTGAAATGCAGGGGTCTCCGTCGCATTGGTTAAAGTCGCCGGCATTATAGGCGGTCACTTCCCGCAGGGCCCGGGTTTCAATATAGGAGAGCAGGGGCTGTATAAACCGGTTCCGGTGGGGGCAATCGCTTGTATCATGAACGATTAAAACCGGATATATGCGAAGGGTCGGGCGGACAACGGGGTGGAGTACAGGGGGGGCATAGGAGATTGCCGGCCCTGATGGCACGGCCGTTCCTGGCGGCGTCCCCTTTCCTGCGGGATCGCCGATATACCCGGTCCCCATTAAAAAAATAGCCGCCAGACCCGCCAGGGAACCTGCCGCCAGCCTTTTTGTCCGTTTATTGAATATCATGACCCATCAGTCTAACATACCGGGCAGGTGTAGGCAATTCCCTTTGAGGAAAAGGGAAAGGATGGGAGATGATTTTGGCATCCCTGGGTATGCATATTAAAAGGGGTGTTTTGCCGCTGGGTCAGGGGATAATTTTTTATACCGTCCCTTGAGCCAGTTACCCAGGTCCGAAACATACCATTTTGAGAAGCGCCGGTCCGACGGTCCGCCGGGCATGTTGGAGTACAGGTCCGGTTCCGCCAGGTCCGAGACCATGCGGATGGAGGGCATGAAGGTGGTGGTACGGCCGGCACTTTTGTAGATCTGGCCCTGGTGGATGGTGGCACGCCCGCCGATGCCGGTGACCGGCCCCCGGTCGAATCCCAGGAAACCGGGGAGCTTGCCTCCGAAAAGAATGTGGCTGAGGGGAAATCGGCGGCCGCGGCCCCAGCGACGGGGCTTGGTGTCCAATGCGTCGTCAATGGCCGCTTTAAAGATGTCTTCTCGGGACCGGCCGTTGAACCAGGGGGAGGCTTCGGTAAGGAGTATTCTGTCGAAGTTATCGTAAAAATCGATGAATATGCCGGTTTCCCGGGAAAGGTAATCCATGGCGGCGATACCGAAACCGTTTTCCCCGAACACGGATTTGTACAGGCGGGCGTAAATCCGCTCAAAGAGGAAGGCGCCTTTTGAATTTTTGTCGTAGCAGAGGTCCCAGGCCTTCAGAATATCGCCCTGGGGGGTCTCCGGTAACAGGGGGCGGATGACCGCCATGAATTGTTCGGCCTGGATGGAGTACAGGTCCCCGTGAATGGCGTACATCTCCTCCCGGGTAAGCTGGGTCCTGCCTTCCAGCAGGCGGTCGATGCGCTCGGACCGGTATGCCCCCATGCAGACGGTGATGGGAGCGGCCTTTCCGTATGCGTTGAGGTTTTGGTTGGCCGTGGAGAAAAAGCCTTTGGACGGGTTGAGTTTCCGGGGCAGGTCGTCGGGGTCGATGAATCCCTGCCAGTCGTTTTCGGCTTTCCAGCCGGGCAGGGGGATAAATCCCCGGGTGCCGTGATTGCGCTTGGGCACCTTTCCGGTCATCTGGAAACCGATGCTGCCACTGGTATCGGCCAGGACGAAGCTCCATCCGGTTTCCACCCGGCGGACTGAGTCCATGGCCGTTTCCACGGTGTCGGCGTCCCAGAGTCCGAACAGGGCGGACAGGGAGTCCCCCCCTGAATCTGCCGCCGCCCACCGGGTCGCCAGGTAACAGCCTTCCTGATTCGGATCTCCGTCCAGCACCCCGTGGCCGTTTTCGTAAAAGATAATTTTTTTTGGCTCTTTTTTCTTTCTTTCGATCACTTCCGTTCTCTGGTCAAAGGGAATCCACTGGTCCCTGTCTTCCCGGTAGTATTTCCCGTCCCTGCAGTTTTCAATCCAGGAGTCAATGCTATCGATGAAGGCATAGGTCACTCCCCAGGCGAGTTCACCGGAACGGCCGGCCAGCACCCCTGGCATACCGGGCATGGAGGCGCCCATGTTGTACCGCCCCTGAGCCTCCATCACCAGCTCATACCAGACATTGGGCAGGCGGTTGATTTCCAGGTGGGGATCATTGCAGAGTATGGGCTTGCCAGAGGCGGTTTTGCTGCCGGCCACCACCCAGTTGTTGGAGGCCATCATCCGGGGCAGCGCCCGGTTCCACAGGGCCGGCGGTTCCACGATGCGGTCGCCCAAAGAGACTTTTTTCAGCAGTTGGATGTCCAGACCGTCCAGCAGCCCCGGGAACAGATCTTCCAGCTTGTCCCTGGAAATACCGGCCTGGACCATCTCCACAAAGAGGCGCTCCATTTCCCCCTGGGACTGGGCCAGGGTAAGATAACCCATCATTCGGGAGAGCAGCAGGCTGTGTTCCGGGCGCCAGGGCTCGTGGCGGTATCCCAGCAGCTTCAGTTCCCAGGGCAGTTTCTCCAAAAAAGCGGCATTGGCGCCATCGCAGTATGCGCCGATCCAGTCCCGGTGCGCCGGGCTGAGTTTCCGGGTCTGGGCAAAAAGATCCCGGCCCCAGTTCATTTTTCTGAAAAAGGTGTCAATGGCCAGCATCTCATCGCCGCTGTCCAGGAATTCACATCCCCGGCCCTGGCCCAGAATGCGCATGAGCAGCATCTGCAGCCCCCTGTCTTTGGCATGGGCATATCCCTGGCCCCAGAAAATATCCGCCATGGTGTTTCCTTTGATGCGGGGGATACCGTTATGGTCTCTTTGGATGGATATGCCTTTTTTCATGGATGCAGCTCCCTGACATGAGTTTGATTTGTGAACATTGTTTATTGTTTAATCCGGCAGGTTAGACCTGTCAATGAAAATGTGGGGATTCTTACGGAAGAACAGAGACTTGTCATCCGGACCGGATTCTAGTACTCTAAAGTTTATACACCGGCAGGCCGAATTCTTGTTAAACTAATAATTGATTTTTCCTCGTTTTCCCGCGGATGCGACGCTTTTTTCAGTTGGGGATTTCTCCAAGGTGCAGGGCCGTCGGCGACCATCCTTTTAGGCATGAAAAGGAGAAGCCATGATTGAGAAGTTTCTTTCGGACAGAGGGGGGAGGCGCCGGATCTCCGACCGGAGATTCCGGGTGGGAGCCAAACACGATCCAGAGCGGCGGACCGGGTGGAAACGCCGGTCGGGCTGGGACAGACGGTACAAACAGGATCCGGTGGCCCGGGAGACGGACCAGAGGGAGGAATCCTCCGGAACAGCGGAGTAGCCGGTGGGGCATTGAATCCGGAATAGGATAGTTCACGATTTCCTTTAACAGATGCGAAATTAGACAAGGACCCCAAATGAATAAACACCTGAGTATCTTGCTCTTTTGCCTGGTGATGGCGGCAGGCTGCATCTGGCTTTCGCCTCCGGCCGGAGCGGCTGACTTTGATACCCATGCCCAAAAGGGGATGGCCGCCTTTCAGAAAAAAGCCTATCAAACCGCCTACGATGAATTCCTCAAAGCCTTTGAAATCGCGCCGGATCATTTCTGGGTTAATTTTTACCTGGGACGCGCCGCCCATGAAACCGGCAATTACGAAATGGCTGTCATGGTTTTCGAACGGGCGCTGATCATCCATCCGGGGGATAGCCGGGTCAAGCTGGAGATGGCCCGTGCCTTCCAGAGACTGGGGGTGAGCGACATGGCCAGAAAGTACTGCAACGAGGTATTGCTCACCGATCCCCCTGAAACGGTGAAGCAGAATATTGAAAAATTTTTGGCCTATATCGACCGCAGTGAACAGCGCCATTTTTTCAGCGGCATCGTCAGCCTGGGACTGGACTGGAACGACAATGTCTGGACCAGCCCCGCCAACAGTACCATCAGTACAACATTGGGTCAGGTATCCCTTTCAGGGAATTCAGCGCGGGAAATTGACGATTTTATCTGTTCCGCCATTGCCGAACTCAGCCATACCTACAGCTTTCCCTATTCCAGGGTCTCCTGGCAGACCAAGGCAACGGGATATAAGGCCCTGTACAATGAAGAACATGGCCTGGATACCCAATATCTGAGTCTGGACACCGGGCCGGAATACCTTTTGAAAACCGGGGTGGCCGGCATCCATCTCACCGCCGATTACATGGACCTGGACGATCAAACATACACCCATGCCCTGGGCACCCGGATATTTTACCGCCACGTGATCACCCCCGCCCTTGTGATAACGCCGGGGGCGGCCTTCAGCAAGAGGGAATATACCGAAACCCCGGCAAAGGACAGTGACAACCGGCGGCTGGACCTGGAAGCGGTTTTCCTGTTCCGGAATATATGGTGGGGCGCGGAACTGGGATATGAACGGGAAACCGCAGATGACGATGAGTACAGCTTTGACCGGTATAATATCCGCTTGTCCGCCAACCGTGAAATCGCAGGTGGTATCACCCTTTTCAGTTCCTATGACTATACCTATACCACCTATGACGGCACCCCGGGTCTGTTCAGCGCCCCCCGGCGGGACCATCTCCATAATCTGGGCTGCGGCGTAAAAAAACGGCTGTGGCAGTCCGGGGACAACCGGCAGAGTTTCGCACTCAGCCTGGCCTACCGGCATGTTCGTTCCGATGCCACCCTGGACCTTTACGACTATAAGAAAAATATTGTGAGTTCCGCCCTTGAATACCGGTTTTAAAGGGGAGAAATATGAGTTTTTTTCGTCAGGTTTTAATTTATATGGTTCTGGCCGTGGCCCTGGCTGCGGGATCGCCTGATAATTCCGGGGCTGCCGCCCGGGATCCCATTGGCAAAATCGTTGCCATCCGGGGAAAGGCAACGGCATCCATGGAAGGGGCGGCCCCCCGGGTGCTTTCCCTAAAAGCCCCGGTCTTTTTAAAGGAGACCATAGAGACCGCAAGGGGGCGGCTCCAGATCATGTTTACGGACAATACCCTGATGACCCTGGGCCGGAATGCGAAAATGGTGCTGGAAGAATACCAGTGGAAGAAGGGGAGTCCCCAATCCAGGCTGCATACCAAGATCAAGGCCGGAAGTTTCAGGGTCATGGGCGGCGCCATCACCCGGGATGCCCCCCAGAATTTCAAGACCGAGGCCCCGTCGGCCACCATCGGTATCCGGGGGTCCATGTATGCGGGGATCGTCCGGGGCAATCGGCTCTCCGTGGTTTACCAGGGGGGCAGGGGGATTTTTGTCTCCAACCCCCAAGGCCGGGTGGACATCGACCGCCCCGGATTCGGCACCGAGGTTGCCGGCATGGGCGCTCCGCCGGACGAACCCAAGCCCTTTGACGAGACCCGCATGGAAGAAATCGAAGGGGGAATGGCCGTTGCTGAAGAACCATCCGGGGGACAGGACACGGAGGGCGGGACCGATGACGCCGGAACCCAAGGGGAAGACGCCGGGGAAACAGACGGATCGGACAGCGGTGTGTCCCAAGAGGGAACCGCATCCGGGGATGACGCCGGGACACAGGAACAGGACGGTGGTGAGGGGGGCGATCCGGCAACCGCTGATGCCTTTGCTGAAGGTGAGGCAGATGCCGGGTCCTCTTTTGAAACCGGAACCCCGGATGTTACCTCCGACTCAACCGGAGAAATCGAACCTGTGCTGACCACGCCGGAAACGGTGACAGCGGGACTGGCGGATGCCACCGCCCAGGAGGCTGTCCCGGTGGCCGCCAACAGCTATGAACAGGGCATATTCGATGTGCTGGCCGAACTGGGGTTTGTGGGCGCCCGGTCGACATCCCTGCCCGGCTTAGGTATCTGGACCTATGCCGGACTGATAAGAGACAGCGATCCAACCATAACCGACGATACCTTTGTGGTGCATGTTAACTGGTACGGCAAACGCTTTATCGGGTTTGAAAAGGATCCCAGCTATCCTGGCATGACCACCAACGGTTTTGCCATCGGCCAGATTGACAGCACCGGTGCCCTGGTAAACGTCCGGCTTTTAGGGTCCGGCGACCCGGCTGGCGCGGGAGGGCCTGGCGTTATTTCCGCCCTCACCGGTTCCGAAGACTTCGGCCATGTCTACGGTACTAACCAGGGGGCTGTGGGCCTTGCCCTTTCGGGCACCGATTATGAACTTGCCAGCCCTTATTCGACCCATGCCTGGTCCGATGTTTCCGCAGCCACCTTTGACAAGGTTTCCACTTCCCCGGATCCGGGCAATGCCTGGAACGGGTTTTTCGTGGGGCTGGGGGAGGATATGAACAATATTGATACCGACCGGGTCTATTTTATCAATGATGATTCCGCCAAATTCAGTATGGGGTTCAACCGGGCTACAGGAACCATTTCCGGCACCATGACCGGCATAGACGCATTTGGGGGGGGCAATCAGATCAACAACCTGCAAATCGGCGGCGCATCGGTTACCCAGTCCGCCTATATCGCAGATGACCGGCTGGGCGCCGAGTTGATCGGAACCAGCGCGGTTATTACCCAAAATGGCGGCAGTACAGGATTAAAGTCCTGGGGGAATTTTCTGGTCTCCTCCATGGAGACCCCGTTGTCGGACAACACCTATTGGGGGTACTGGGAGATCGCATATAAGGAGCCGGGCTCAAACTATGATTACCATGTCCATGTCCCCGGTTCTCTGTGGATAGCAGGGGATAGAACCCCCAATACCGTTGTCCAGTCCCTTACCGGTACGTTTTCATATACCGGCGGCGCAATGGGCATCATGATTGATTCCGGGGTGTCCCCCCAGGTCAGCCAGCTGACCAACGGCCAGACCTCATTAAATGTTGATTTCAGCGGGAAGACCATATCAGGGAATATCAATTTTTCACAGGTGAATCTGACCGTCACCGTGGCGGCCGCAGATTTTCTGGCCGGCGGGAGCACCGGGTTCACGGGCACCATATCCGGGGCCGCCACCTCACAGGTCAACGGCGCTTTTTTCGGCGCCAATGCCCAGGGACTGGGGGGGAATTTCGCCGCTGATTTCGGATCTGTCAAATATATGGGCATATTTGCCGGGGACCGTCCCTAGGACGACAAGATGACCATCCCCTTCAAGGAGACCCTGGCCCGGATTTTTAATCTTCCCTTCTGGGCGGGATGTCTGGTCATTCTTTTGTCCTGCGCGGCATTGTATGTGTCGGGGAATGAAAAGCCGCTCTTTGTGGCCGGCATGGACAACAAGGTCACGGACATCATGTTCCGCATCCGGGGGCCCCGGCCCCACACCGGGCAGGTGGTCATTGTGGACATTGACGAGAAAAGCCTGGGCCGCTTCGGGCAGTGGCCCTGGCCCCGGGACCTCATGGCCGGCCTGACCCGTGCCATCCACGGAAACGGGGGCCGGGTCATCGGGTTTGATATTGTCTTTGCCGAACCCGACCGAACCTCACCCAGGCGCCAGCTGCCGGTGCTGGAGTCCCTGATGGGAGAAGAGGTGCCCCCTGCGGTCCGGGCGAGGATCCTGGCGCGATATGCCGGGGACAACGACGCCGCCTTCGGGGAGGCCCTGGCCGATACCCGGGCGGTGCTGGGCTATGCTTTTCAGTTTAAAAATGACGGGCTCAAGGCCGAGGACCAGACCCCCTTTCCGTCGGCCCGCATCCGCCTGGTCCCGGAATCCGTTCCTTTCCGGAGCCTGGCCCTGATTCCGGCCTACAGGGCTCTTATCAATACCGATGCCGTGGCCATGGCCGAGAGCGAGGGCTTTTTCAACGTGATCACCGACGAGTCCGGCACGGTGCGCCAGGTCCCCCTGCTCATGGCCATGGACGGGGTGCCCTATCCCTCCCTGGCCCTGGAAACCTTCAGGGTGGGCCGGGGCCTTGAGGAGATCATCATTCATACGGACACCCGGCTGGCCACCCGGCGCACGCCGGTCATCGGGATTTCCATGGGCGATTCCTTTTTCCCCACCTCCAACACCGGACGGCTGTTTGTCAACCACCGGGGGCCGCCGGGCACCTTTCCCTATCTCTCCGCCGCAGACCTGCTCACGGGAAAAAAGCCCATTGATCTTGCCGGCAAATACGTTCTGGTGGGCTCATCGGCCACCGGCCTATTTGACCTGCGGGCCACCCCCTTTTCCAGCACCATGCCCGGGATTGAGATCAATGCCAATATCATCGATAATCTGATTCAAAAGGATCCCTTTGCCTATGACCGGTATACCGAGATCGGCATCACCTACCTGCTGGTCATTTCCGGAGGCTTTGTTTTGACCCTCATCCTCTGCCGGCTCTCCCCGGTGGCTGGCAGCCTGGGGGCCTTCGGTTTTCTGGGGGCGGTATTCTGGGGTAATTATTATTTCTTTTTTTTGAACAACCGCCAGGTGGGTCTGACCCATGCCGCCGCCACCTATGTGCTGATCCTGGTCCTGGTCAGCGTGCTCAATTATGTCCGGGAGGGCCGGGCAAAGCGGTATATCCAGAAGGCTTTTTCCCACTATCTGGCCCCGGATGTGGTCTCCTCACTGATTAAACAGCCGGGAAAACTCACCCTCTCCGGGGAGCAGAAAGAACTGACCGTGCTTTTTTCGGATATCCGGGATTTTACCAGTATTTCCGAGAAAATGGATTCCAGTACCCTGGGCCGGTTCATGAACCGTTACCTTACCCGTATGAGCCGGATTATCATGGACAACGGCGGCACCGTGGACAAGTTTATCGGGGATGCTATCATGGCTTTCTGGGGGGCGCCCAAGGATGAACCCGACCATGCCGGAAAAGCCGTGGAAACGGCCCTGGCCATGATAAAGTCACTGGAAGACCTCAATCTTGAGTTCGCGTCCCTGGGCCTGCCCCGGGTCCGTATCGGGGTGGGCATCAATACCGGCATCGTGAGTGTGGGAAATTTCGGCAGCCAGGACCGCTTTGACTATACGGTGATGGGGGACAACGTCAACCTGGCCTCCCGTCTTGAGGGGACTAACAAAACCTACGGCACGGTTATCTTGGTTTCCCAGGCCACCAAGGCGGCGGTGGACGGGCGTTTTGAATTTGGCTATGTGGATGAAGTCAGGGTCAAGGGCAAGGAGATCCCCGTTAAAATTTACACCCCAATGGTCGGGGGGAAAGGGGCAGACCAGCTGCCCGGATGAGGGGGGGGCGTTTCCGGCATCCGGGGAAACAGGCCGGCAGCCGTTCATCTGTTGAGATCTTTTTCCACAGGTATATAGGTGAATGGAAGCTGGAAATACTCGAAGAATTTGGCTGTTTTTTTCATGGTCAGACCGGAGAACAGGGCCGGCAGGCTGATCCCCACGCCGAGGTAGATGTTCCTCTCCCGGTTTTCTTCCCCGGGGTATCCCCGGGCATAATATCCCAATTGGAGTTCAAAGTGGCGGGCCGGGGTATGCTTCAGGGCTTTGAAACCGTTCATTCGGACGGCCATGAGGAATTTCATGTTTTCATAATCGGTGAACACATCGGTTTTGTCGAATTCCGGAACATATTCAACCCTGAAATTGATTTTTTCACTAAGGCGGGGGCGGGTGTAGAAAAGGTAGGCTGTGGCCGCACCGGCAAGATTCATGAGAAGGTCTTCGTGGGAAAATCCGTAATCGCTGAAGGCGTCTCCCAATTCCATGTAACTCATCATGGCAAAGGAGGAGGCGGCCCCCCAAAGCCCGGCTTCCTCCCTGGAAAAAGACCAGTGATCAAAGGTCGAGGAGAGGATGTGGGAAAGGGCATAGGTAAAATAAAAGTGCCCCAGCTTGTCTGCTCCCCCTTCCTTGGTCCCGTCGGAAAACCAGCCTTCGCTTTCCCTTTTAGGTGCGGTGTCAAAATAGTCCCATTTGGCCATGCCCCAGGCGGTGATGGCCGTAATCCCGGCCAGATTGGTCATGAACACCTTATCTGATTTGGAAAGATCCTGTGCCTCCCATGCCCAGGCAGGGGGGACGGCCAGGACGATGCCTATGACCAGGCCGAATCCGGCCAGGATGGCGATACTTTTTTTTAAAAGTTTCATTTTTATATTCCCCAAATGTTAAAGGAAAAATGGAGAGACAGTCTGGAACGGGTATTTCTGTATTGGGTATCTGAGGGGTGATTGAACAGCAACCTGGGTTTCGTCCGCTGGATCCGGAATTCAATTGTGAGTGTATCCCAAAATGGGCAGGGCTTCAATTTAAAAATAAGGGCAGTCTGTAAGGTGGGGATATAAGCGGTGTTTCGTTTGGGGGGTATTGTTATTTGGAGAGGCGTAACCCGGCCGCGGCACGGGCGAACGCTTCCATTAAAGCATTCCCGGTCGTCCTGACCGGGAATGCAGCGAACGGCCTGCCGTCTTCGCCGTCCTGGCAGCCGACAGGCCTCACGCCATTACAGCGTCCACCCGCACCACGGCCTAGTCATCCCGTCAAATTTTAGAAACGGCCATTTTCAAGCCATGATTTCCCTTGCAATCCGAAGTAATGCCAGTTTACTTTCCAATAATTTTGGTTTGCACAGAATCAACTTCATCCGGTATTAAATTGCTTCTTAAAGACCTGCGGCGCCGGGAAAAATGTCCATTTTATTAAACCACATTGTTCCGAAAGTGTGTGCAGTACGCCCAGTCTTAATCCAACGATGGGTTATCTGTTGCCTTTAGTTTGAATTGGAGAGCCACACTCTTCACAGAATTTTGCTGATGGCGACACTGGATGTCCCTGTTCACATCTTCTAATGTTATCGTTATCTTTAATTTTTATAGCGGAATATAAAGTTCCTACTGCTGCAGAATAGAACGGTAAAAGATGACCAGAAATGAATCTTGCAGTAGATATTTCATTTTCATCCGGCCCAACATTTATCATGTATATGAAATTGAAAATTGCGTATATAAAAAGAAAGTTGATCGACCTTCTTAGCCATTTAGGACATCCTCTTAAAGCAGCCTTCCAAAAATCTTTTCGCTTGAAATCTTTTGTAAGTTGAGTAGAGATTAATACTGTAGGGAACCAAACTACAAAAACGCCTATAGCTAAAAAAAAGACTTTATCATAATGCTCGAAAGATATTTTTAAAATTGTTGATAAATGGATGATAATAGTCGTGAGCAGGCCTGTTGCAGATAGAACTACAAAAGGAGTAAGTATTATTTTAAACATATGATGTTCTTCCTACAGATAACCGTTGAATATCAGATCAACTTTCCCTGTGTAACTAATTGGATCTACTAAACATCTCTTGTAGCGAAAGGCAAGAATAAATTTAATGCCCTGTTAAATTCTTTTTTTAAAGATAACAAAAAATTATACTCTGTATGAGTATCCTTAATTTCCCAGACAGATTGTCGGTGCCGGGGATCCATTTTAATATAGTTTAATGTGGGGCTGAAATGGCAGAGGATATTGTTTTAAGCCCAAGGCCGGTGCTATGGTTTGGGGTTCGAATTTTCAGATGTGTTGGCCCTGTGGGCTGTTCGCCGGCCGGTGGTATCTCTTTTTTAAGTATGGTATATAGGAACGCCGCACCTGGACAGTCGGGTGCGGGTGGCCTTAAATCAGATAAAATAAGTTGGACGTGTGAAGAAGAATAGTTACAGCCTTGCAGGAAATGTGTTAGCCATCAATACCGAATCCGGTGAATTTAAATTCAAAATCGGGGAGGATACCGGAACGGCCAAGGCCCAGCGTATTGCAGAGCTCATGGTGGGTGAAATGGAAAAGGTGGAAGAGCAGTTCCGGGGTGTCCGGGAAAAATCCAGCCCCTATGCAAAGCTGCTGCTGGCCAATTTGAATATTTCCGAACAATACCTGCATCTTGAGAAGGAATATAACCGGCTGATTCAGGAATGCGAACAGCTTAAGTCGGTACACCGGCCGTTGGCAGTTAAGGTGGAATTGCCTGAGATCCCTGATGTGCCGGAACCTGCGGAACCCACTGAAGTTCAGGAGGCCCAGGAAAGGGGCCAGGCAAAGGAAGAGGAGACGCCCCCTGAACCCGAGGCGGCACCGGCGCCGGAAGATACGGAAAAACCGGCTGGGGAGCCAGCCCCGGAAAGCAGGGAAATGCCTTCGGAACCCGGCCCCCTGGTGAAACAGGTTCTGGAAACCCTGAGGCAGTCAAGGCCGGCGGAGGGTGAGCAGAGAACCGAGGCCGGGAACCAAGCGCCGGCGTCCGGCATGGCGACGGAAAGGTCGACGGAATCTGGAACCGGGGAAGAGGCCGGAGAAAGGGACGCTGCAAGGGGTACAGATGAGGCGGCCGGGTCTGAACGACCCGCCGGTGATGCCATGCCTGCCAGGGTGAAAATCAACAGCCATGAGGGGCCGGCAGCGGTGACCAGGACACCGGCACCGGTTGGCAGCGGGGCATTCAGACTCCCTTCCCTGGATTTCCTCAACCGCCCGGAAACCCGGATGGAGGTGGACCACGAGGCCATCCGCCGGGATGCGGAGTTGCTGGAGCAGAAGCTGGGGTATTTCGGCATCAAGGGCGAGGTCATGGAGGTCTCTCCGGGACCCGTTATTACCACCTTTGAATACAAGCCTGCCCCGGGTATCAAGATCAGTAAGATCGTCAACCTGGCAGATGACCTGGCACTGGCCCTCAGCGCCCTGAGCATCCGCCTGGTGGCCCCCATCCCGGGCAAGGATGTCATCGGCATTGAGATCCCCAATGAACGGATGAGCATTGTTCCCTTTGCCGATATCGTGGGGTCAGAGGCCTTCATGAATATCGACTCCCGCACCCCCATCTGCCTGGGCAAGGACATCATCGGCAACCCCGTGGTGGTGGGACTGGACAAAATGCCCCACCTGCTCATTGCGGGGGCCACGGGCACGGGCAAGAGCGTGGCCCTCAACGCCATGATCACCAGTATCCTCTACAAATCTTCGCCGGAAATGGTGAAGTTCATCATGATCGACCCCAAGCGCATCGAGCTGTCCCTGTTCAACGACATCCCCCATCTCATCACCCCGGTGATCACGGACATGAAAAAGGCCAATATTGCATTGCAGTGGGTGGTGCGTGAGATGGAGCGGCGGTATGAAAAGCTGGCCAAACTCCAGGTGAGAAACATTGAGCAGTACAACAGGAAGATCAAACAGGGGAATATCGGCCACTTGGGTGAGGAATTCGAACATTTTTCATACATTGTCATCATCATTGACGAGCTGGCCGACCTCATGATGACCGCTTCCAAGGATATTGAATTTTCCCTCACCCGCATCGCCCAGATGGCACGGGCGGCAGGGATTCATCTTATCCTGGCCACCCAGCGCCCCTCGGTGGATGTCCTCACCGGGATCATCAAGGCCAACTTCCCCACCCGGATTTCTTTCCAGGTTTCTTCCAAAACCGATTCCCGGACCATTATTGACTCCAACGGGGCCGAAACCCTGCTGGGACGGGGGGATATGCTGTTTGTTCCGCCGGGGACCGCCCGGCTGACCCGGGTCCACGGCACCTACCTTTCCGAAAGGGAGCTGATCACCATCACCGATTCCCTCAAGTCCCAGGGCCGGCCCGATTACCTTCTGGAGGTGATTACGGAAAGGGAGGAGGAGCCAGTGACCGCAGAGGTGGGCGAGGATGACTACGACGAAAAATACCAGGCGGCCCTGGATTTTGTCCTGTCCACCCGGCAGGCTTCCATCTCCAGTGTCCAGCGTGCCCTGAGGGTGGGGTACAACCGGGCCGCACGGATCATCGATCTCATGGAGAAAAAAGGGGTGGTGGGGCCTTCTGACGGGGTCAAGCCCCGCCAGGTGCTGGTGGACCACCGGATGGATTAAATCACGGATTTAAGCGCCGCTTCAACCTCCCCATAGGCGGCATTGCTGGAAAGGGTGAGGGAATGGTAGCCGTCTCCCCCGAATCTTCTGTCCAGTTCGATGAACACATGGGTGAGGCCTCCGTCGGTGATAAAGGAGAGTTCCACCTCTTCCACCCGGCTGAAACCGAAACCTTTGGGCTTGAATTCCAATTCCTGGTAGCATCCCGATGCCGAGGCAAACCCGTCTCCGTTTAGGAATCCCTTTTCCACGTCGGCTTTCACCATTTTAAATCCGTTTTGGTGCATGGCGTCGATGAAATGGGCCATGACCGGGCCGGGGTGGATATGCAGGGAGTCCCGGTCCTTGGGATCGATGGCATTGTCGATGTCCAGGGAGGTCTCGAGCCAGACCTTGCACCGGTTCTTCGGGATATCCAGCACCGTCACCGGGGTTTCGGGATGGAGTTCAAAGGCAAAATCCAGGGAGTGCCTCTCCCCGGGGTTCAGGGTAAAGGCTTCGCAGATGGCGTATTCTTCAAGGGTGTGGGTGAGGTTGCACTCCGTGTCCTCCCCCTCCTGCTTGGCCAGGGTGTTGAGTTGCAGGTTAATGGCGGACACCTCCTGTTCCACATTCCCCCCCTTGATCTCTATGCGGCCCTCCAAGGTGCCCCCGGGCATGAATTCATCGGTTGTCAGGACGGCATCCACACTGGCGGACCCGATGCCGATTTTGGCAAAAATTTTTTTAAACATGATGCAATAACCTTTCCTATAATAAGATTCAGCGGATTGATCGTGACCAGAAGAATTACCAGCAGTGTGAGTGTATTTCAATAGGTCAGGCATCTTTTTACCTTGTGATCAGCGTTCCAAAATCATTCTCATGTCAGCAAGGGGACATAATAGTTATTCTGGGAAATGAAAGTTCTTAAATCCCAGATATCGTTATGTGGTTTTTGCAATATCAGTTTGATGAAATTCCGGTTTTCTTTTTCCGGGTCTTTGGTGGATCGTTTTATCAGAAAATTGCGCACTTTGTTTTTATGGCGCCACACCAATGCCATGGCAAGTAAGCTGTTTATGCGGGTTTGCGGTGCCGGGTCCTCCACGGCGCATCTTTTGAGGAATCCCAATTCCGCCTCATTATGCCATCCGAATGCGATGGCCCAAATGGCAATTGCACGTACCTCCGGATCCGGATTCCCACTGGCCTCTTTGTGGAGAACGTCAAACTGCGCTGTGAGGAATTCATTTCCCCGGGTAATCTGGCCCGGGTCTAAAATGGACGCCAGTTTGAAACTTCTATGGCGCAGGTCCCAGTATTTTTTGTAAAATGAACGATGTGATGAGAGGTGGATTTCTTCGGCGATTTCCTTGACAGCAAGCAATCTGATCCGGATATCCGAGTCGTTTTTCGCTCTCTGTTCAAGGGTTGCCATCCATCTGGGACTTTCCGATCTGTCCCCGGTGGTCTGGATAATGAGTTTTTGATTGGCTGAATAATAAAAAATGGCCCTTTCACGGATGCTGATGTCGGGGTCATTCATCATCAGGTCGTAGAGCACCGGGAGAATCCTCTTGGCCTCATTGATTTTTGATGTGTCTGAGTGGTAATTGACACACCTTCCCCATATGGCATAGGATAAAAACTCCATTCCCATGGCGCGGATTGCCGGCTCGACATCATTTTTCATTTTTTCTTTTATAAAAGCCAATAGCTGCGGGTCCCCGTTCCAGTTTTCTATTATGGCTGCAATAATATCCCCACGGGTGTCTGGGCTGCGTTCATCGGCGACCAGGGTGTCCAGAAAGCTGAGAACCGGTGAACGGCATTCCCATCCTTTAACGATGGCACCCAAGGCATTCAGCCGAATGGTAAAAAGGGGATCGTGGCGTGCCATATTCTGAAGGAAACCAAAGGCCTCCGGGTCTTCGCTCCATCCCTGCCCAAGTGCCGATATGAGGGCATTTTTGACCTGGTTGACATCGTAGTCCTCCCGTGCTTTGGTTTTTTGGGCAACGGCATTGACTGCAATATCCCTCGCCCTGGGATTGCCGCCCCAGTTTTTGGCCAGGTATTCGATATATTTGATGACGTATGTATAACCGGTTTCCATGTCAATACGCCGGGAAATGGCATCCAGGATGGCGGGCTCCCTGCTCCAGGAGCGTTGCATGGCATACATGGCCGCCTGGCGGACACGCCCCAGGCGGTCAGAGCGAACAATCTCCGCCATGATCGGGCCGATATCGGCCCGGCCGGGCCACTCCCGTTCAATGGCGGTGATGGCTCCCCTGCGAATCACCTCTTCTTTGTCATTCAGCGCCTTTAACGCATAATCCAGCCGTTCTTTATGGGGCTGCAGCGCAAACCCCATCTGCCAGGCCGCCATGCGGGCGGTGGCCTCTTTTCTGCGGTTGAGCGCGTCGATGGTTTTTTGAAGTTTATGGGAAACAGGGACCAGCGGGGCCAGGGCGCTAAAGGCTTTTAATCCTTCTTCCAGAAATCGGGCCGACTCTTTTTTTCTGAATTGGGGGGCATGCTCCGATATATCCGATGCCAATTCCTCAAGCAGTTTCCGGCCGTAATCCAGATCTTCAATGCTGCCGGTTTCACCCAGGCAGCGGACGGCAAATGCCCGGTTAAATGGGATGGGGCGTCGGCACTGGGTCCGCAGGTACTCCACCACATCCCGGATGGGAGTGCCCTGGTCCTGGAGCATGGCAATGAGCAGCAGCAGGACCTCTTCCCATTCACCGCCCTGCCAGTGGGCACCGAAAATCTCCCGGGTCAGCCAGGTGAAATCCGACATTTTGGCGTTGAACTGTGCCTGGCAGTCCAATGCGGCGAAGTATTCCATGAAGGTTCTGTGGACAAAACCGAATACCCGCTCCCCGATGCCCGCCAGCACATAGGTTCTTTCCATCAGATGCTGGAGGATATCAATGGTCACGGCCTCGGCAATGCCCTGGGACAGGCTGTATTTTTTTCTAAGGTAGTCAGACACAATCGTGTAGAGCGGGGCATAGGCGATGGCGTTCAACTCTCTGTTTTCCTGGCCGTGCCCGAGCATATACCGGGCTACCCGCTGCAGGATTTCAGCTTTCTGAGCGGTGCGGATCTGGACGTCTGACCTGAATTCAATGTTTTTAATTCCCTTGCCCATCTCCCAGTCTTCAAGCAGGGTATCGGCACAGCGTTTATAGAGGCGCCATCTTTCATTGGGCAGGTCCCTGTCCTTATAGATTACCGCCATCATGGTCAGAAGCAGGGGATTGCCGGCCAGATCAAGAAGGCGGGGGCTTTCGGTTATCCGCTGAACCAGCCCCTGGGCGGTGCGTTCGGTTCCCTCCAGTGTATAATACCGGTACCACTGGAGGGTGAAATTCCGGATCTGGTTCAATGTAAGGGGCAGCAGGGTATAATGGGAGAAACCCGCCAGGCCCAGTTCATATCCGCTGTAGCCGGCGATCCGGGAGGTCACGATAATGCATGCGCCGGGGTACCGGTTGGCGAAGTTTTCAAATTGGTTGATGACGCTGATACGCTGGTCGGGGTCAAACACCTCATCCAGACCGTCAAAGAAGACCAGGGCCCGTTTCTTTTCTTCCAGAAGGGCCACCAGGCTCTCCCCATCAATGGTGACATCGTAAAATTCCTTTGTGTTTCTGATGATGTATTGGATGAAGTCTTCTGCCCCATGGAGCACATATTTCCTCAGTTCGATGAGGAAGGGAACCGGGGCATTGTCCAGATGCAGGGGCAGGGGGGAAGCACCGGTGCCGCGCCTGCACATTCTGAGCATGGCATAGTGGAGGATGGTGGTTTTGCCGGAACCCGGTCCACCGAGAATCACCTGGGCCGGCTCCTTGGCCAGCAGATCCAAGACCATCTCAGGATTTGACCCATACATGGGATCTTCCCAATCCGGTTCCAGACCGGAATCCGGGGTTTTCCCATCCGGCTCCCCTTCCCCATGCCGGCTCCCGTATATGATTTTCTGATATTCCCTGATTTCATCGGGGATGTCTTTGGGAGAAATTCCATGGGCCGCCAGCTGGGGTTCGAACACATCCGTCAGCGGGATTTTGGCAATGCCCCCGTGTTTGCCGGCGCCGGCGATGACCTGGAGGCGGACCCACTGGTGCTTGTCTCCCACCGCCTGCCGGTACCGGTCCCAGTCCGTGGCCTGCCGTTTGGTTTGTACCCCGGTTTCCTTCTCCCAGTTGACAATTGCTTCATTGACCTGGCGGGCCAGCCCGTCGGCGGTTTCGAAGAAATTGACCATATGCCGCTCGCCATTGATGATTTCTTCACGGAAGGATTCTATTTTTTGGGCTGCCGCGCCTTTATCCTGTTTGTTTTTCGGCCAGGGGGCCTCCTCGGACATGAGGAACATCAGACATGGGATATGGGTTTCCAATGCTTTTCGGTATTCCATTTCCGTGATGGAATAGCCGTGGGGGTTGTTTTTTATTGGGACGAAGCCGTAGCGATAGGCAAAGATACCGACATAGACATCACAGGAGGCCACATCTTCAAGGCATCTGTCCACAGGGCGCTTGTCTTCGGCCACGTAGTATTCCATGGCCACATCTTCATGGCCCAGCCGCTTTAACGCCAGGCAGACTTCTTTACGATGGGCTTCTAAATCACTGAAGGTCGAGGAAACATATATTCGTGCCATATCTTTTACCGTTCTTTGTTTTAGTTTAACGATTTGGATAATTGACCGGTACCGGGGCAGATGGCCAATTCAGTGCGTGGACCAGGATGAAGACCGTTCCAGAGGGGGATGTGTCATAGTAAAATATTTTAAAGAAAAATCAATAGGCTGGATAAAAAAGCGATGGATCTCCCATGGCCGGGGAGCGGAGTTCTGGGATCTGAGGATCTCCCGAACCGTTCCTCATTTTTACAGACGCCTTCGGTCTGTGAGCGCCGGTCCGCCCCGGGATCCCTTGGGGCCTGCTAACCTTTAAAGGTCCCGGCTTCAATGTTCAGTTTGCGCATTTTATTCCTCAGGGTGGAGGGATTTAATCCCAGGAGGGCAGCGGCGCCATTTTCGCCGTGGACCTTCCCCCGGGAGGCTGACAATGCGGCGCAGATGCTCTCTTTAATGGTTTTTTCCAGGGGCTGGACCGGTGCGGTGGGGGCTTCGGGAGCCGAGGGGCCAGTTGGGCGGCCGTCCAGGGCCCGGCGGATCCGTTGGTCAATCAGATTGGTCAATTCCCTGTGATTCCGGGCGGCGGGGGCGGGGGCAGACGGCTCTATGGGCAAAAGGGATTCCAGGTGCAGGGCCCCGTCGGGAAAGAGGATTAAGGCCCTTTCCACGAAATTTTCAAGTTCCCTGACATTCCCCGGCCAGGGATAGGCCTTGATACGGTTGACGGTGTCAAGGCCGATCACAGGCCGGGGAGAAATGTTGAGCCGGGCACAGGCCCGGTCCAGAAAATGGCGGACAAGGGCCGGGATGTCCCGGGTCCGTTCCCTTAAGGGGGGCAGGTACACGGGAAATACATAGAGACGGTAATAGAGGTCTTCCCTGAAACTGCCCTCCCGGATCATGGCTTTCAGATCCCGGTTGGTGGCGGCGATGATCCGGACATCCACAGGAATGGAGGATTTGCCCCCCAGCCGTTCCACTTTTCCGTTCTGCAATACCCTTAAAAACCGGACCTGGGCCTGGAGGGGCAGTTCCCCGATTTCATCCAGAAAAAGGGTGCCGCCGTGGGCCTGTTCAAATTTACCGGCATGGCTCTTGGCCGCTCCGGTGAAGGCCCCTTTTTCATACCCGAAAAGCTCGCTGTCGATGAGGGTGTCCGGAATGGCCCCGCAGTTGACCTTTATAAAGGGGGCCGCCGCCCTGGGGGAAATCCGTTGGACGGCATCGGCAATCAGTTCTTTTCCGGTGCCGGTTTCCCCTAAAATGAGAACCGGCGTCTCCTTGCCCTCCAGCTGGTGGACCACATCCATTGTCTTGCGGAGGCCGCTGCGGGCCCCGATGATGGGGGGGGCCTTGAGTTGGTGGAGTTCCTTTTCAAGGTGGCTTTTTTCCCTGTACAATTTCTCCTGGAAGGCCATGACCCGCCTGAATTTGAGCATATTGGACATGGCCAGGTTAAAGGGCCCCAGCAGCAGTTTCATTTTCCGTATCTGGGTCCGGGTATAGCTGAGCTTCCCCTTCCCGATAAAGCAGAGATGGCCCACGGTTTTTTCCCCCGATTTCATGATACCGACCAGATAGGAGCTGGGCTTGTAGGGCAGCAGATGGGAAATGGCCCGCCGGTGGTCGTCGGAAACGGTGTTGGTCAGTTCGTCTGAAATCACGATGGGGTCGGGATTCTGCTCATGCATTTCCATGTACCGGGCATTTTCATCAGAGAGGGGCAGGGCGGTCTCCACATAATTAAAACTGTCCTTTGTCACCAGGAACAGCAGTTTGATGGCCTTGAGCTGCCGGGAGTACTGGTGAAGGGAAATCCCGTCAATGGGGAAATGGTCTTTTAGAAAATCAAAGACCCGGACCATGGATTCGGAGAGGTCCAAACTCCCTGAAATATGGGATACCGCCTCCTGGAAAAATAAAAAGTCCTCATTGGTGTTGTGCGCATCCATGGCAGGTCCCCGCTGTAATTTGTAAATATAACAATTTATCGTCTTATAAGACGTTTTTCAATAGAAATTGTTTTATAAGGCAGTCTATACGGGGTGTGGTTTTGTTGAACATCTTGATTTTATGCGTGTTTCGCTGTTGGCACGGAAGTTGATAATCCAGGATGGCTGTCTGGGTATGTGAATGAGAGATAAGAAAGGAAATCAATATGCCCCATAATGAAATGCCGGCATCCGGGGAGTGGACGGAACAGCGCCTGGGAAATGCCATTCAGACTTTGAAAGAGCAGCAAAATGACAGGGAGCTGGATCTGTTTCTGGAAGCCCGGCTGGCGGATCCGGACGCTTTCTGCCTTGCCAGCAGGACCCGGCTCTGGAATGAGCTGGGATTGAGCAAGGTCCGCCAGGATGCCCCGGAACAGGCGGCCCTCTGTTTTGGGAACGCCCTGGCCCTTTCCCCGGAATATACGGCGGCCCTCTACAATTTGGCCACCCTGGATATGAACCGGGGTGTTTTGGGTAAGGCCCTGGACCGGTATGAGCAGATATTGTCATCCCATCCGGATCATTTCGACGCCCTTTTAAATGCCGGGCTCTGCCATGCATGGGCCGATGACAAAGCCGCTGCCCTTCCCCTGTTCCTCAGGGCGGCCGGGGCGGATCCTGGAAACGGACAGGCCAGTTTCCTTGCAGGAGAAACCCTGCTCCAGGCCGGCAGGGCAAAAGAGGCCCTTCCCTATTTTGAATCGGCCTGCCGGATCAACCAGGGCCACTTCGAATCCCTCACCGGCCTTGCCATTGCCCGGCTCAAGTCCGGTGAGGCCGAGACCGCCGCCATTACCTGCGACCAGATCCTGATGACCTTCGGGGCCGCCACCCTTCCCCTCCAGGTCAAGGCCGATGCCCTGATTGAAATGGGGCGTATGGAGGATGCCGTGGGATGCCACGCCGACATCTGCCGGCTGGACCTGGATATTAGGGATTTCGTGGTCACCCGGATCCGTGAATTGTCCCGCCGGGAACCGGAAAAATACAAGGCATATGCCGCATTGGTAAAAGAAAAATTCCCCGAGCTAGAGTCCCTGCTTGGCGCGGCCTTGGAATATGCCTGCTGATACCGCATGAATTGATACCCAAATAAGGAGACACCTATGTTTAAAGAGAAAGACGGACTGGAGATTGTCAACGATCCGGCCAACTACGAAAAACGTGAGTTTGATTTAGAGTCCGAGGGGACAGGCCGGAAAGAGACCCAGGGGGAGCCCCCGGATAAAAAAGGGGTTTCCCGCCGGGGCTTTCTGAAGTTCGGCGGAGCGGCGGCCGCCGCGGCCACCCTGGCGGGCTCCGGTGCCGCAGGCTTTGCCATCGGCAGGTCCGACGATGCCTACACCGGTTACGGCCGGACCTACCAGGGCGGGGATATGTTCTTCAACCGGAAGCCGTTCCGGGTGAAAACCCCTGCCATGATGACGCCCGTGGGCAAGGTGGAGCGGCCGGACCGGTACGACTTTATCTTTGACCGGCTCAAGGGGTTGATTAAGCTCATCAAGTCCGGGGAGTGGAATCCTTCCATGGGCCTGAAGAAACTGCCCGGCCGGCTCGGGGACTATTACCGGGCCCATCCTGAAAAATACAGAATCATGATGGATTCCCTGGAAAAGCGGGCCAAAAGCCGGGAGGACTGGGAAAAGGGCAAAAAAGACCGGTACGCCCTGCCGGCAGCCTATACCGAGGCCTTTGCCCACGGCGGGATGTACAACCGCCACGGGGCCACTGTCCCCGAAGATCCCGACGATGTGTACAGGGAAACCGGCAAGCCCGTTCCCCCTGAAGAATGGGATTTCAGGCACGTGAAAAGAAAATCTCCCCGGCCGTTCAAGTCCCCCAAGCATGCCACAAAGCTCATCAAGCGCATGGCCCATCTTTTCGGCACCTCCATCGTGGCCGTGGGCAAGTTCGACCCCCGGTTCATGTTTGAAAATAAGATGCGGGGCATGCCCAACAATGGGGCTGACTGGGGGGACCGGGTGCCCGGGCATTGGAAGAGCATCATTGTATTCGGCGTGCCCATGTACTGGGACCAGACCTATTCGGCCATCGGCTACTGCACCTCCTATGACGCCTATTTTCGCTCCCGGGTCACGGCCGGCCTTTTGGAGCGGTTCATCAACGAGCTGGGGTATCCTGCCCGGGCCCAGTTCCCCGGCTCCCACTATGAGATCATGATGGAGCCCTATCTGCTGACCACGGGGCTTGGGGAGTACAGCCGGTCGGGCATGGTCATGGTGCCCGAACTGGGGTGCAACGTCCGCCCGGCCGCCGTCATCACCAATATTGAGTTTGAATACGACCAGCCCATTTCAGTGAAGATGGCCGACTTCTGCCTTAAATGCAAGATCTGCGCGGAGGCCTGCCCCTCCGGCGCCATCCCCATGGACGACACCCCCCAGACCGTGGTCCGGGGATTCAAGCGGTGGCTGCTGGACGATGAAAAATGCTACAACCAGTGGGCCTCGGGCCAGACCGTGGACGCTTTGGGCTGCCGGGTCTGCATCGGGGTCTGCCCCTATTCCAGGAAAAACACCTGGATCCATACCATTTCCAGGGAGCTGGAGCCCCGGGACCCCACCGGCCTGGTGGCCACGGGTCTCCTTGCCATGCAGAAGAACTTTTTCAAATACCCCAAGGGCCAGGATTTTCAGTCCGACTGGCTGGGGGGCAAGGAAGCGGTGTACCACAATCCGCCCTGGTATCTGCGGGCCGAGGAGGTGTTTGAGGGGATAGAAAAGACCTGGGAATACCACGGCATGGAATAGGGCCTTTGAATGAAAATTCATCCATCTGCTTCGTTGCTGCAGCAGCCCGCAATCCTCATGTGCTTCAGTACACTCCGGTTGCCGACTGCTGCCGCGCCTTGCATCTGGGCAAATTTTCATCCAAATCCCGACGAGCAATAAAAAATAATATCGGAAATGCGGGAATCGTTTTTTCCCGCTTAATATAGAAGGAGAAAAATATGTTTCCCGGAACAACCATTGCAAATTATCTTTTCTGGATGGCCATGGGCCTGATCCAGTCCCTGGTGGCCGCCGGCACCTATGAGTGGCTCAAATCCTTTAACCGGTCCGTGGCCTGGTGGCAGGCGGGGCTGATTTACGGATGCTTTCTCTCCCTGTGCACCGTGGTCGGTGGCGGGTTCACCCTGATGGGGGAGTATGAAAGCCAGGCCGGATGGTATTTTATCGGGTTTCTGGGCCTTCCCCATGTCATCGCCATGGCCCTGCTCATGAAATTCTTTGTCTTTAGAAAATTAAAAAATTAGGAGGTGGCGCCCCATGTCCAGGTTTGGAAATATTCTTTTGGTCCTGGCGGTCCCCCTGGCCCTGGCCCTGGCCTGGACCGGGGGAGAGATGCGACAAAAAGAGGAGACCGGCCGCCGGCTGAACCGTATTTCTCCGGAAATCCAGGGATTGAACCGGATCTCCCCGGGGCTGTACAAGGGCCATGTAAAGGGGGATCCCGAAGCGGCGCTCTTTGTGGCCCATGCCGATTTTCCCAGCTACGGCGGCCCCCTGGAAACCGCCGTGGTGGTGGACAGCGAAAAAGTGATCCGCCATGTGGCCGTCCTGGACAGCAACGATACCCGGTCCTATCTGGAACGGGTGGTGGACCAGGCCGGTATCCTGGATCATTACCCGGGATGCTCCCTGGATGATCTCCCGGAGGTGGACGGGGTCTCCGGGGCCACCCTCTCCTCCACCGCCATTGTCCGGGGGGTTGAGGCGGCGGCCCGGAAGATCGGGGCCGCCCGGTTCGGCCTGCCCGCCGCCGGGGAAAGGGTCCGGAAAGCGGCAACCCCGGAAACCATAAAGCTGGTCTTGATCTGCCTCTTTTTTGCAGGGGCCATCATGGTCAGCCGCAGGGGATTCAAGCACAGGGCACGGGCCCGGACAGCCATGCTGGTGCTGTCGGCCGCAACCCTGGGGTTCTGGCTGGGGGCCCAGTTTTCCCTTTCCACGGTGGCCTCCCTGCTCTCCGGCGCCTGGCTGGGGGGAATGGCCAGCTATGGGGCCTTGCTCTGCCTGGTGCTGTCCATCCTGGTTTTTCTGGTGACCAAGAAAAATCTTTTCTGCGCCTATATCTGTCCTTTCGGGGCGGTTCAGGAATTGC
The DNA here is from genome assembly GCA_028768525.1 of Desulfobacter sp. Classification (NCBI taxonomy): domain Bacteria; kingdom Pseudomonadati; phylum Thermodesulfobacteriota; class Desulfobacteria; order Desulfobacterales; family Desulfobacteraceae; genus Desulfobacter; species Desulfobacter sp. The sequence continues at coordinate 4,278,769 of CP054837.1, forward strand.
TGGGGCGGATCACCGGCTGCCCGCCTCCCAAGCCCCGGAAATGGATGGACTGGACCGTCAGGGCCTGGGTCTTTGCCGTGCTTCTGGCGGCCCTGTATTTCCAGACCCCGGCCGATGCCATGTACGAGCCCTTTTCCAAGGCCTTCAACTTTGTGGGATCCGGCATTGTATACGGCCTGACCATTGTTGTGGCCATCGGCGCGCTAGTGGTCCGGCGGCCCTGGTGCAACCTGTTCTGCCCGGCCAGGGTGATGTTTTTCTATCTGCGGTTTGCCAGGAAGACCCTGGCGGTCTGCCCCAAACGCACCATTATGCCGAAGTATGAGGAGTCCAACCCATGAGAAAATTGTCTGCCGTTCTTTTGTTTATCCTCTTTGCCCTGCTCTGCGGTGCTGAGATGCTGCCCAAATTCATGGCCTCGGCCCAGAGGGAAAAAGGCGCCGTCCTCCATGTCCGCAGCGCGGAACAGCCCCGGAGGGCAGGGGGACAATTGGCCGCTGAAAAGAAAGACTACCGAAAACTGGTAAAGGACATCAATGTGAACGGGGCTTGAAAACCGCGGGTTAGGAGGTGCAAATTCATTTGCACTGTGATATGGTCAGATCCGAAACTATTGATGACTCGGAATTATAAAGCCGTATCCATGACCGCGAAAAGTGATTTCCAGGATATTCTCCAGAAAGAGGAATGGAAGAATGTCCGTTTCGACAACCGGTTTTCCGTCTCCTACCAACTGGTGAACGGGGCGGTGCTTCTCATCCAGGGAAAAGGCTACTCGGGCCTTGACGCTGAAAAGGAATCCGTATCATTCGGGAAAAGTATCATTGAGGCCCATATCCCAGACAATCGTCGCTATGCCATGGTTCAGGACTGGACCGATTATGAAAATTCCTCCTCCCGGGCCAGACAGTATTTCATTGATTCCGTGGTCAGGGATGACCGGCTTGCCGGGGTGGTGTTCTGCAATATATCCTGGGCCCAGTCCCTGAGTATCCGGATGGCGGCCTCCCTGAACATTCTGAAAACCCAGGTGGAAATCGCGCCGGACATAGAACGGGCCCTGGGCGCAGCCATGGCCATGCTTTCCAGGGGCAAGGATCGTAAACCGCCGGTAAAAAGCCTTGTTCGCCGGTTTCGGCTGCCCGGGATATTCCGGCGGCAGTCACGGGATGAGGTGGGGGATCTGCTGGAATACCTGGAGTCCATTGACTGGAAAACCGGGCAGTTCAACCGCAGGTATGCCATTGATTCGGACCATTCCATGCTGCCGGTATTTGATGCCATATCCTTTATAAAATCACAGCTGGACAGGACCTTTGATGAGCGCAACCGCATTGAAAAGGATCTCATCCGCCACAGGGACAACCTGGAAGCCTTGATCCGGGAACGGACGTCCGCCCTTGAGTCCAGGGAAAAACAGCTCCGCCTCCTCCTTGAGCATTCCCCCATCAGCATTGCGGTGCTCGATGACACCTACCACCTTTCTTTTTTAAACCGTAAACTGACCCGGACATTCGGCTGGACCCGGGAAGAGGTGGCCTCCCCCGCCCAGTTCGCCCCCCTGGTAATTGACGAATCCGACAACCTTGAAGATGCATTTTCCAAATGGGCCGATGCGCTGCTGGGCGAATTCGGCAGCCAGTTCGGACCTGAGGAGCATGCCATCCGCTGCAAGGACGGCTCGGCCCGGGTGGTGGAGATTGCAGCCACGGGCATCGGCGATAGAATTATCATTCTCATGAATGACATCACCGAGCGCAAGGCCGCCGAAGACCGGCTGGCGGAACTGGCGATCCGGGACGAACTCACCGGGCTGTTCAACCGCCGGCATTTCATGGCCCAGCTCACCCGGGAAATAGAGCGGTTCTGCCGGTACGGGCTGCCCCTGAGTCTCATGCTTTTTGATGTTGATTTTTTCAAACAGGTCAACGACACCTACGGCCATCCCGCAGGCGATCAGGTGCTGGCGGACCTGTCACGGCTGACCTGCCGCACCTTCAGGGGGATTGATGCCATTTTCCGCATCGGCGGGGAGGAATTTGCCGTCATCCTGCCCGAAACGCCTTTGGCTGATGCGAAAACCGCTGCCCGCCGCCTGAAAACCGCAGTGGCAAAAAATTTATTCCACGTCGGGGATAAGACCCTTTCCCTCACCATCAGCATCGGGATCGCCATGGTCTCGGACAGGGGCGGGCAAAAGGATGAATTGCTCAAACATGCGGATGAAGCCCTTTACCTGGCCAAAAATCGGGGGCGGAACCGGATTGAAACCTTTGGAGACCGGTCGACTCTATTAGATCCCTGAGGCCTGGCGGTGCGGTTTGCCGGCGGTTCCCATGACCATCCAGGCCGATCCCAGGCCACCGGCCAGGAAAAAGATACCGGCGATCATGAGTGCCGAGGGTACCCCGGCCCGGTCGGCCTGCCATCCCAGTACCGGCCCCAGAAAGGCAAATGCCAGCCGGATGATCATGCTCCGCACAGAGAGCACCGTCGCCCGGACATCCGAGGGGGTGAGTTCGTTGATCTGGTTTCTGAGCACCGGCGTGGCCACTCCCCTGACCCCGTAGAAGAGGAATAGAAAGACAAGGCCGGCCATGCCGCCCCATATCCCCATGAGCAGATAGCCCCCGGAAATCCCTGCGGCAATGAAGACCATGGTGCCGTTGCGGCCCAGTTTTTCCTCCACCTGCCAGGCCCGCATGGATACGGCCCCGGTGGCCAGGTTGAGCAGGGGGATGATAATCCCGTACATGGCCAGGGGCAGGGCCAGGTAGGCGAAATAGGGCTGTACAAACCAGGCCATGGCCAGGGTGGCCGTTCCCATCAGTGATGAGTAGAGGATGGCTGCCCGCAAAGGCTTGTGATCCTTGAGGGAGAAACGGACGATCTTAAGGATCTGTCCGAAGCTGGTGTGACCGCTGAGCTTGTTCCGCCCCGGTTCTGCCAGGGTCATGGCCGCGGGCACGGCGGCAAAGGCCACGGCCGCCTGGAAAAAGAAGGGGGTCCTCAGGCCGGCCATGGCGATGAATACCCCCAGGGGCGCTGCAATGGCTTCGGCAAAGTTCCCGGCGGAGATCATTTTACCCTCCTCCTTGAGGTATGCCTTGTCATTGCCGGCGGCCTGGAGGCTGTCGTAGAGCAGGGCGGAGTCGGATCCTGAAATAAAGCTCTGGCCCGCCCCAAGGACGATTTCGCAGACGAAAAATGCCCAGAATCCTGTGGCAACGCAGTAGAGGGCGAATCCCATGAAGCCCAGGACACTGCCCAGGATCAGGGTGTTTTTTCGCCCCCATACATCTCCCAGATAACCCGAAGGCACTTCAAGCACCACAATGGCAAAGGAGTATGCCGCCTTAAGCAGGAAGAGTTCCTGGGCGGCCAGCCCGTTTTCCCTGTAGAAGAGAAAGAGGATGGGCATGGTCAGCATCAGCCATTTGGATAGCTTGATGATGTACAGCCTTACGATATTTTTTTCATATGCTTGGGGCATGGGGTCATATCCTAGTGGTTAAAAGCGGCTAACGTATCATACTCAAAGGGAAACTGCCATAGTTTGACCGGGCATGGGAATTTATAAATTGACAAATTGTCCCAGGCATACCAATATATTGTAATAATTCCCGTTCAAAATTTGTAACCTACCGTTTTCCAGGATAAAAGGGAGGCCCGCCCTGAATACAGAAAACAGCAAAAGACAAGCCCGCCGTCCCCAGTCCCTTTCCACCCAGCTGACCATCAGCCTGATCTCCGTTGTCGCACTGGTTGCCGCCCTTGCCGTGGGGGGCATATATTTTATTCTGGCCTACAATGAAAACAGGGTCCTTGAGCAGAAGGCCGACGAAATGCTGGCCTACCTGAAAGGCACCCTTGAAATCCCCCTGTGGAATTTCAGTGACCAAGATGTGAAACAGATCGCCGTGACAATGACCCGGAACGAATTGGTGGTGGGCCTTGAGATAAGAGATCTGGCCAACAAGATTCTTTATTCCTCAGGGTCGCTGTCCGCCCCGGACCGGGTGGGCCGTACCGGTGCTATCTATTATCAGGGCGAGCCGGTGGGCCAGGTCAGATTTGCCATGGGCAACCTGGTATATGAGAAAAAACGCCGGCAGTTCCTGCTGATTGTGATGGGGATTACCGCCCTTATCCTCATATCCATTGTATTTGTCACCAGCAGCCTTATTCACCGCCTGCTGAAGCGGCCCCTTGAGGGCCTGAACCGGATTGTGGAATCCTATGCCAGGGGGGTCTACCATGTGGACCGCCTGGGGATTCCCTACCAGGAGTTTAAACCCTTTGAACGGGTGCTCATCAGGATGGGGCGGCAGATCACAGAACAGTTTGACCGCCTGATCAGTGCCGAGGAGGAGCTTCGCCGGGCAAATGCCGAGCTGGAGAGCCGGGTGCATGAACGGACGGCCAAGCTGGAAGAACAGACCACAATGCTCTACAAGGCCAAGAAAACCGCAGAAAGTGCCACCCAGGCGAAAAGCGATTTTCTGGCGAGGATGAGCCATGAAATCAGGACCCCCATGAATGCGGTCATCGGCCTGACCAACCTGGCGCTGAAAACCGAACTGGACGACACCCAGAAAGACTATCTGGTTAAAATTGACGAGGCGTCCAGGCTGCTGCTGAGGATCATCAACGATATTCTTGATTTTTCCAAGATCGAGGCGGGGAAACTGGAGATCGAACACCGTGCTTTTTTCCTCCACCACATTGTGGATAAAATGGCAAATATGTTCAGGGTGAAGGCGGCCCAAAAAGAGATTGAGCTCTATTATATCATCGACCACAATGTCCCCCTGGCACTGGTGGGCGATTCCCTTCGGCTGGGCCAGATCCTGATCAATCTGATTTCCAATGCCGTGAAATTCACCCGGGGCGGAGACGTCATCATCCAGGTGGCGCCGGATCCCAAGGCCAAGGGCGGCAATGATACGGCCGGTCTTATTTTTTCGGTAAAGGATACCGGGGACGGCATTCCCCAGGATAAAATAGATACCCTGTTTAAACCCTTTACCCAGATGGACGGCAGCGTGACCCGCAAATACGGTGGCACCGGGCTGGGGCTTTCCATCTGCCAGCGTCTGATCCACCTTATGGGCGGGCGGATCTGGGCCCAAAGCCGTGAGGGAGAAGGGGCCTGTTTTTTCTTTACCCTCAGCTTCCAGCACCAGGACAACGCAAAACAGGTGACCCTGGCCGCACCGCCGGATATAAAAGGTGAAAAGGTCCTGGTGGTGGATGACAATGAAACGGCCAGGTATATTCTTGAGAAAATTCTCAGCGGCTTTGGTATGTCCGTGACAACGGCGTCATCTGCCCAGGAGGGCATGTCGGCCCTTGTGGCGGCTTCCGGGGATGCCCCCTTCCGTCTTGTGCTGCTGGACTGGAAAATGCCGGGTACAGACGGCATAGAAATGGCAGGGTCCATACGAAGCCATGAACGGCTGGCCGAAAACCCGCCTAAAATTATCATGGTGACCATGTACGACCAGGACATGATGCACAGGGAGAACCGTGCCCTCATTGACGCATTTTTGCTAAAACCGGTGAGTTCCTCGGATTTGTTCAACACCATCATGGAAGTTTTCGGCAATGCCGCATCCATGGTGCCCCGGCGCAGGGTAAGGAGTGAGGCGGCCGGCATAGAGGGGATAGAAGCCATTCGCGGGGCCAGGATCCTTCTGGTGGAAGATAATGTGATCAACCAGCAGGTGGCCCTGGCAAGCCTGACAAATGAAGGCATGGTTGTCGAGGTGGCGGATAACGGCAAAATGGCGGTTGAGATGGTGACGGCCTCGCAATCGGGCGAAAACGGCCTCTACGATGCCGTGCTGATGGATATTGAAATGCCGGTGATGGACGGACACGCCGCTGTAAAAGCCATCCGCAGCGACGCCCGCTTTGCCGATCTTCCCGTGATTGCCATGACCGCCCACGCCCTGGAGGGGGACAGGGAAAAATGTTTCGGGTCCGGAATGAACGATTACGTATCCAAACCATTTGACGATAAGGATCTTTTTGCCGTTCTGGTCAAATGGATCCGGCCCAAAGCCGGGGCCCGCCTGCCCGCTCCCCCCCGGCCTGAACCCGGGGAAGAGGAATTTGTGGAGCCGGCCTGGACAGATATACCGGAAACCATTGACGGCATTGATCTGAAATCCGGCCTGGAACGGATAAAGGGCAATTCAGGCCTTTATCGAACCATGCTGATTCATTTTTATGAGCGGTTCGCCAATGCCGGGGAAGAGATGAAAGCATATCTGGCCGAGGGCAACCGGGAGGCGGCAAGGCAGCTTGCCCATGCCGTCAAAGGGGTGTCGGGAAATATCGGGGCAAATGCCTTGTATTCGGCGGCCAGGGCCTTGAATGACTGCCTTGCCGGTGATCAGGGCCCAGGGCCCGATGCCCTGCGGTTTTACAGCGCCCTTTCCACTGTTACCGGTGCGCTGGCAGGGCTGGAACAGGCCGCCCCGGACACAGGGGCGGAATCCCCGGAGGATGCCCATTCCGGCGGAGAACTGGATATTAATCGGGCCCGGACCTGTATCGAAACCTTGAAATCCCTGCTTGAGGGGCGCAATTCCCGGGCCAGGAAATCCTTGCCGGAACTGAAATCCGCCCTGAATGACGGGCGGTTCAGCCTTTTGATCACCCGGCTTGAAAGGGCCGTGTACCGGATTGATTTCAAGGCGGCCCTCGGGGTCCTCAAGGAGCTCGAAGAAAAATGTGACGCCGAAGAAAAGGGGAAAAACTGATGTTGAAAACCGACCGGAAAAAAATTTTGGTGGTGGATGATGAGCCGGAAAACATTTGGCCCCTTGTGGAAGAATTGGAGAAGGAATTTGAGGTCATCTGTGCCACCAGCGGAGAGGATGCCCTGGCCCTGGCGGCAGCCCCGCCCACGCCGGACTTGATTCTGCTGGATATTGTCATGCCCGGACTGGACGGGTATGAAATTTTATCAACGCTTAAGGCCGAGAAAAAGACCCGGCGCATCCCCGTGATTTTTGTAACGGGAAAGGTCCGCGAATCCGAGGAAATTAAAGGCATTGAACTGGGGGCCCAGGATTATATCACCAAACCCTTCAGCATGCCGGTGGTCCGGGCCCGGGTCAGAAGTGTGATCAACCTCAAAAAAGAAGAAGACCGCAGGCTGCTGCTGAAGGCTCAGCTTGAGGGCATGAATGAAATGCTCCAGCAGCAGGTGGAGAAAAAACAGCGTGAGCTTGAGGATGCCAGAACCGCACTGACCAACTATGAACAAAAATACCGCCACCTCTTTAAAAGCTCACCAGCGGCCGCTCCGGACAGGGAAATCGTCCTGGTGGTGGACGATAATCCCGAAAATATCCAGATCCTCATTGAAAATCTGGAATCCGACTATGAGATCATCTGCACCACCAGCGGCCAGGAGGCCCTGGATGTGGTTTTCGGGGGAACCATGCCAGATTTGATCCTTCTGGATATCATGATGCCGGGGATGGACGGGTATGAGGTCTGCTCCCGGCTCAAGGCCAATGCAGATACCTGGGACCTGCCCGTTATTTTTGTCACGGCATTGGGGCAGGATGTGGACGAGGCCAAGGGGCTGAATCTCGGGGGGGTGGATTTTATTACCAAACCATTCAGCATACCCGTGGTCCAGGCCAGGGTCAAAGCAGCGTTGAGGCTGAAACAGGAGATGAACAGCCGCCTCATTCTCACCCGCAGGCTGGCGGAACTGAACAGAAATCTGGAAGAACGGATACAGACCAAAACCCAGGAGCTTGAAAAGGCCCATGAGCATCTCAAGGAGAGCGAAAAAAAATACCGGTATATCTACCAGAATGCCGTAGAGGGCATCTTCCAGACGACCCCCCGTGGGCGGCTGATCAGTGCCAGCCCGGCCATGGCCAAGATGCTGGAATATGAATCCGGGGAAGAGATGTGTCGCCTTGTGACGGACCTTGCCACCCAGCTCTATCACCTCCCCGAAAGGCGCGACCGGTTCATAGATGAGATGAACCGCACAGGAGAAGTAAAGGATTTTGAGGTCCAGATGAAGACCAAAACCGGCGAGCCGGTGTGGTGCATGATTTCCGGTAAGGAGATCAGGGATGAAACCGGGGGCGTGGTGTGCTACCAGGGCTTCATCGTGGATATTTCACAGCGCAGAACTGCCGAACTGGAAGTCCAGCGCCTCCGTGTCCATATGCAGAATATCATCAACGGAATGCCTTCGGTTCTGGTGGGGATCGACCTTGAGGGGCGGGTCATCCACTGGAACCGTGAAGCGGAAAAGGCCACGGGGATTTCCGTTGAAAATGCAAGGGGGCATGCACTGGCATCGGTATTTCCGGAGCTGGACCGGGAAATGGAACGGGTGGCCAAGGCCATTGTAAGATGCGAAATCCAGCGGGAGACAAAGGTATTGTCCTATTCCGGCGGCCAGGCACGGTATTCGGATATTACGGTATATCCTTTGGTCCAGGAACGGTGCGAGGGGGCGGTGATCCGGGTGGATGATGTCACCGAGCAGGTCCGCATGGAGGAGATGATGATCCAGTCCGAAAAGATGCTCTCCCTGGGCGGCCTTGCAGCGGGCATGGCCCATGAGATCAACAATCCGCTGGCCGCCGTTGTCCAGTCCAGCCAGGTGGTGAAAAACAGACTGACCCCTTCCCTTCCCAAAAATGAGGAAACAGCCGAAAAGTACGGCATATCCATGGCTGGCCTCCAGGACTATCTGACGGAAAGGAAAATCCTGGAGATGCTGGATGCCATCGGCAAATCCGGCAACCGGGCCACGGCCATCATCGAAAATATGCTCAGCTTCGCCCGGAAGGGGGAAGGGGCGTTTTCCCCCGCCGACCTGGCCCAATTGATCAACAATACCCTGGACCTGTCCAAAAACGACTATGACCTGAAAAAGAACTATGATTTCAGGAATATAAAGATCGTACGTGAATTTGATCCGGATATGCCCAGGGTGGCCTGCGAGGCCGGGAAAATCCAGCAGGTGCTCTTCAACATCCTCAGAAACGGGGCACAGGCCATGGCGTCGCTTGAAACCGCGGGCGGCCAGGATGAGGCCCAATTCAACATCCGCTTAACCCGCGACGGTGACATGGCCCGTATCGAGATTGAGGACAACGGTCCCGGCATGGCCCCCGAGGTGCAAAAAAGCATCTTCGAGCCTTTCTTCACAACCAAAGGCCGGGGGGTGGGCACCGGGCTGGGGCTGTCCGTATCCTATTTTATCATCACCGAAAACCATAAGGGGAGTATCCGGGTGACTTCCGCTCCGGGCCGGGGAGCCAACTTCATCATCCGCCTTCCCCTGGTACGGGAGGATTGAGGGGACGTGGCCCGGTTGCCAAAAGTGGGTTTCCCCAGGGGCGTTTCAATTGCTGTAATAATAGTCCTTATATGCCTTTTCTGCCGCGGGGTCGCCTTTGATGAATTTATCATAAAAGGCTTTTCTAAAAGATATCCTGGGGCCGATATCCTGTGAATAGTCTAAAAATGCCTGGGCGTCCTGCCGGGCCAGGGCGTGATATCGGCTTCTGGTGTCCAGATTCAGCTTATGCCGGCCCTCCCAGGCGGTTTTCTCCAGGGCCCGCCCGAATTCGACCAGGCTGGCAATCTCATGGGCATGGCGCTGCCGGGAGGCGATATATAGAAAAAATTCTTTTTCATTTTTTTCCAGGGAGGCGGTGTAATCCATGAAACCGGCCAGCCCCTGCTTCCCTTTGGTATGGCTGGCGGCCGCAAGGAAATTGTCAAACATCCGGCCGTCATAATCCTCTTCTTTGATTTTTCCGGCCAGCGCGATGAAGTCTCCGGCCCGGCTTTCCGCCTTGAGCATATTCCGTATCAGGTCGCCTTTCTGTTGGCCCGACAGGTTCTCTGCCAGGGCCAGAAAGTCTTTCTGTTCGCCATGGGAAAGGGTCTGGGTATACTGCTCCACAAATTCATGGACCTGGGTTCCGGCGGCGGCCGCCGCATTGAGAAAGCCCGCCCGGTGGTCCCCATTCATGTCCATTACCGTCTGGGCCAGCCGGCCTTCACTGCTGGGGCGGAGATGGGCGGCGGCCGCTTTAAAATCCCGGTAGGCGGTATCCGACAGGATGCCTTTCATGAACACGGTGTCATCGGGTGTATCCGTCCCTTTGCTGGCCGCCTTAAGGATAAACTCCGATTTCTCCCCCGGAGAAAGGGAGGCAAGGGCGTTGATCAGCTCCCCGGCATTCCCATCCTTTTGGGCGGCGGCATAGAGGAAGAGGCTCTTGTCCCGGCCAGAAAGTTTGGCAGCCGTGTCCATGACTTCTCCCATACCCGGACCGGCCGCCTGGGCCGCATCAAGGAAATTAACAGTATCTGCAAGGGATAGGGTGGCCATGAACCCCAGGTCAATTTCGTCTATCCGGTCCAATAAAATACCCACCCGGCTTTCCGCCCTGGCTGCCGCAGCCAGAAAAAGCGATGGGGCGTCCTCACCCCGGGGGGATATCCTGTCCAGGGTCTCCATCAATTGACCGGCCCGGTCCCCTCCCATGGCCCCGGCCTTTAAAAAAGCCGCCCTGTCCTTGTCAGACATGGCCTCGGCCCTATTGATGAACGCTGTGAGCTGGTCTTCGTTATCCACTGATGCGGCCAGGGTTGAAAAATAGTCCAGGTTCAGGCCGCTGGTTTCCCGGTCCATGAATGCCGCAATCCTGTCCCTGGCGGCCTGGCCCATGCCCTGGGTGGATCCGAAAAAATCAACCATCTTATCCCCGGCCTTGATTCCTGCAAGGAGATAGGCGCCGAGTCCGGCTGTGCCCTGTTCCCTTTCAATGAATTTTCCAAGGACGGTGTTCAGTTTTTCAAGGGCATTACCCGACAGCCGGGCCGCCTTTAAATAGGCACTCATCCCTTCCTTGTCCCGGGCCAGTACCGAGGCATTTTTCATCAGATCGAATATCTGGCCGGGATTCCGGTCTGCTGCATGGAGGAAGTGGTCAAGATTCTGTTGGGAGAGGCCGGCGGAAAATTCTAGAAATTCGGAGAGCTGTTTTTCTGATCCGCCGGATGAATTGAACATCCTGTTTGCCGCAAGGATAAAGGTATCAAAGTCTTCACCGGCATTCAGCACCCCGGTGGTGAAATTATCCCAATCTGTGTCATCCAGCCGGGAACGGTAGAAATACAGGGTTTCCAGCAGGCCCTGGGTCCGCTCGTTAAAGGGCAGCGCATTAAAAATCTGGGCACTGATCATCAGATAATCTTTGTCCCGGAGTGCGGAAGCGGAAACGCCGGTTGACCGGTCCGGGACCCCGGCGCTGAGGGTCACCTTGTCCGAGGGGACCGCTGCCTCTGACGACTTGCCTTTCTCTGCTGATGGCGCAGTGTTTGGCAGAACCTGGATGGGCAGGCCGGTAATCTCTCTGCCGGATTTCTGGAATATGGAAATGGGGGACTGGCTGATCTGCATGGAAACCTCCGAAGCCATCGAGTGAATATTTTAGAAAATGATAAACAAGGAATCGGCAGTTGGGATCGATTCCTTTATAAGAAAAAGCAGGCATCTATTAATTGACGGAGAGAGTCCAAGGGGCAGTTTTCGCGAATTCATGGCTGGATAAGGCGTAACTAGTAAAAAAAGATTGAAAAACGAATTGGCTGACATATACTTAGCGGGCTATTTTTTCCAAAAAGGGGGTATCAATGTTTTACCAGCTTGATCAGCCCACAGAAAAAGAATTTCAGCATCTGGCCCGCAGACGGGAGACGGATTCCCTGTCAGTGAGAGCCACCGTCACCCGTCTGCGGCCGGAAGCGACCGGTATTTCTTTTTGAAACGGCCGCTTCCGGCATGCCAACCTTAACAGCGGAGGTAGAAAATGGATCACCTGACCCCCATACGGATCGTTCGCTTTAAAACGGACTATGGCCAGGACGTCATCAATCTCATCCTTTCCATCCAGCAGGACGAATTCAAACTCCCCATTACCGAGGCGGATCAGCCTGACCTGGCAGATATCCCCAATTTCTATCAGGCCGACAGGGGTAATTTCTGGGTGGCCCTTGATGGCCAGCAGGTGGTGGGGACAATTGCACTTCTGGATATCGGAGACGGACAGGGGGCACTGCGCAAGATGTTTGTCCGGCAGGATTACAGGGGAGGGAAAACAGGAACGGCAAAAAAACTGCTGGCGGCCCTGGTCGGGTGGGGGCGTGATCAGCATATCCGGGAGATCTACCTGGGCACTACGCCCAGGTTTCTTGCGGCCCACAGTTTTTATGAAAAAAACGGGTTCGTGGAAATCGGGAAACAGGACCTGCCTATAACCTTTCCGATAATGGCGGTTGATAAGAAATTTTATAAGTTTGAACTGCGCAAATAAAAAACCCAATACCGCATTGCTCCCGGATGGCCGGGTGGATGAGTAGATAAATAGGCCATGAACCCTTGATGGGGCCATGGCCCTTTTCCATGATTACAGCCTGGTTCGGGCCTTGGCTTTTTTCCTGGGGGCCGGCGGTTCAATATCGGGGATTTTAACTCCGTAGTTGGGACTGATGGCGTGGGGTTTGCACTGGATCACCAGGCAGACCGGTTCGGCACACCTCTGGCATTTTTCATAGTCGATTTCACAGAGGTTGTTCACCACCTTCATGGCGCCGTGGGGGCAGGACCTTTCACATATTTTACAGCCCATGCATCCGTTTTCGCAGATTTTTTTGGTGGCCCCGCCCTTGTCCCTGTTCATGCATTTGACGATGCTGGGGGCAAGGCTGGGAACGATCTGGATGATATTCCGGGGGCAGGCCGTGGTGCAGGCACCGCAGCCGGTGCATTTTTCAACATCCACCACGGGCAGGCGGTTGTCATCCATGGCAATGGCATCAAAAGGGCAGGCCCGTTCGCAGTTGCCCAATCCCAGGCAGCCGTATTCACAGCTCTTTTCCCCGGCAAACATCCGGGCGGCGGCCTCGCAGTCGTTTACTCCCGTATAAATATATTTGGCCGTGCAGTTGATGTCCGTGCATCCGCTGCAACGGGCCGCCGCTTTTTTGACTTCAACGGTGCCGGGGTCTTTTCCGGTGATCCGGGCGACCTGCTCGGCACACTCCGCTCCCCCGGGGGTGCAGAGGGAGGGGGAGACCATGGGGTCATGGACCACTTTTTCCGCGAACTGGCTGCAGCCGGCAAAACCGCAGTTGCCGCAGTTGCCCATGGGAAGAACGGCAGCCACCGCCTCAACAAGGGGATCGGCCGGTACGGCCAGCTTTTTGTCGGCAATGCCCAGGAATATGGCGATACCGGCGCCCAGGCCGCCCACGATAAGGATGGGAATGATGACACTTGTAAGCATTGTATTAACCTCTCCAATAAAAAATAGTAACTCTTATTTTCCGGTTATAAAATTGGGGTTGCTGTAAAAAAAAGGCGGTTGGGTCTATTCCAAGAAGTTTGTTTGCAGGCCGCCAATATACAGAAAAGGACCGGGGCCGTCAATAGGAAAATGAAGCGCCTTCAGTCGCTGACTGATTTTCAGGAAAACAGGTCCGTTTTCCCGGAAAATGACCATCCGGGTCTGTTTTTCCGGACAGAAAAATGGACTGGATTTTGTGCGCAATGGGTGGGGATTATGCCGAAAACCGCTTGGGTAAAGCGGTTTCGATTTCGGTTGCCCCCTGGCACACAATTTGTTAGTATCCCCCTTCCTAAAAGCCAGGGTAAGTCCATTCCAAGTTTTGTTTGCAGGCAGAACACCCCCTAACGATAATTGCGGACCGACGTTGACGGCAGCTTGATGCCAAGGCCGGATTTTTGTGCGTCCCGAATGCACCCGCAGGGGGAAGGATAATAACAGAGCATATTTAGGGAACCCGTATGTCTTCACCAAACGCGCCGGGTACGGCGTTAAAAATAATTATTGTGCTGCTTGCCGTGGGCGGAATCGCCTATGCGGCTTTTCCCATGGCCGGGCCCGGGGAGCCGGTCCGGCTGGTATATAAGGGCAGCGCCGGTGGCGTGGTCTTTACCCACGCTGTTCACGCATCGGAAGATGGCTATGTCCAGGACTGCCTGAGCTGCCATCATAATATCGAAGATGATGATGTTTACCAATGCCGCCAATGCCACGGAGACGATGGCGACCCGGATCTTCCCGGCATCACCGATGCCCTGCATACCCAGTGTATCCGCTGCCATGAAGATGTGGGCGCCGGCCCCGTGGATTGTGCCGGATGCCATCGCACAAAATAAAGGGGGGCGAAAATGATCAATAATCTGTTTTTTGGATACGCTGCCCTCCGGCTGAACTATACCGGGCTGGAAGATAACCGCCCCGAACCGGTGGCGCTTTCTCTTCCCGGCGAGGTGAGCCTGCTGGCCGGGTGCACCCCGGACCAGGCCCTGCTTGTGGCAAAAAAGAAAACCCTTCTCAAAAAAGGGGAGGACGTCAGAACCGGCCAGCGCCTCCGGCTCTTTGAAACCGAGGATGTGTTTTTGCTCTCCACGGTCACCGGTACCGTATCCGGGGTTGGCCTTTATACCGGCCCCCTGGGACGGAAGCTGGTCCGGGTAAATATCGTTCCCGGGAAAGAGGAGGTCACGGACGATGGCCTCTTTGACACGGACAACCTGGATCCCGCCTCGGCCCATAAGTTTATCTCCCAGCTGCCCGGCCGGATGCGTCTGCTTCCCCTCCAGGGGGACCTGCCCCCCATCAACGAACTGGTGGTCTGCGCCGGGGAAAAGGACATCTCCGTTGTTTCAAACCAATACGCCCTCAAGCACGACGGCCGGCGGGTGGCCGATGGGATTGAGCTGTTGAAACGCGTCTCCGGGGTGAAAAAGGTGACCCTGGCCGTTCCCGGGGACCTGGCCCCCTGCGCAGGGGGCATGGGCGCACGGGTACTCAGCCTTTCCCGGCAGTATCCCGCGGCATCCCCCCGGCTCATTGCAAAAGAAATTCTGGGCCGGGCCGTTCCGGCAGCCAAACCACTGGCCCGGGAGGGGCTGGCCTTTATTTCCACGGAAACGGCCGCTGCCCTGGGGCGGATTGCCCAAAGAGAGGCCGGGGTATTTGACAAGACCCTCAGCCTGGTCCTGAAGAACGGCACCAGCATCCTTGTGAAAGTCCGCATCGGCACCCCCATCAGTCATATTCTTTCCCTGTTCAACCAAAGCCTGGTGGAGGGGGATTACCTCATTGGCGGTGGGCCGCTTACCGGGGTGGCCATCCATGACCCCGACTACACCATCTCCCCCTATATGGACGGCATCCTGGTCTGCGCCGGGGAGGATATCCTTGAAAACGGCGATTACGGCTGCATCAACTGCGGCAAATGCGTGCGGGTCTGCCCGGCCCGGGTGCCTGTCAACCTCTTGGTCCGCCATCTGACCCGGGGAGACTATCTCAAAGCAAGCGATCATTTTAATTTGGATTCCTGTCTGGAGTGCGGGCTCTGCACCTATGCCTGCGTTTCCAAGATCCCCATTCTCCAGCGCATCAAGCTGGGGAAAATGAAGCTGAGGGCCATGAAACAGGAAGTGATTGACGGAGGGAGAGCCCAATGACAAGATTACGCATCACCCACGCCCCTTTTTACCGCAGCGCCTGCACCATTCCCCAGCGAAGCCTGTGGATCCTGGGCGCCGCCCTTTTGTCCCTGGTTCCCGGGATCCTCTTCTACGGCATGCCGGCCTTTGCCGTGGCCGCCGTTTCCGTGGGATCGGCCATGGCCTGGGAGCATTTGTTCAGCCGCCTGACCGGCCGCCGGAACACGGTGACCGACTATAACGCCGCCCTCATCGGGCTGCTCCTGGCCATGATGCTGCCGGCCGGCGCGCCCTGGTGGCTGGTCATCACGGGCACCTTTGTGGCGGTGGTCCTGGGAAAGATGATTTTCGGCGGCATGGGGGGAAACCCCTTCTGTCCCGCAGCCCTGGGAGTTGCCGTCCTTCTGGTTTCCTGGGGGGATTATTTGGACTTCGACCTGGCCTACCGGCAGATGGCCGAAAATTTTGAAATGATGGAGCCCCTGGGGCTGGTGAAGTATTTCGGCGCGGCCATGGCCGAAAACTATCATATTTCCGATCTTTTGATGGGCCGGCAGGCCGGCGGCATGGGCACGGTCTGCGGGGCCGGCCTTCTGGCCGGCGGCATCCTGCTCATGGCCAGGGGGATCATCCACTGGGCAATCAGCCTCTCTTTTCTGGCAGGGGTGGCCGTGACCGCCCTCTGCTTCCAGTGGGCCGCCCCACAAACCTATGCCGGTCCCATCTTTCATCTGCTCACCGGGTATACCCTGTTCGGCGCCTTTTTTCTGGCCACCGAGGATTCTTCATCCCCGGTGAACACAGCGGCCATGATCCTCTACGGACTTGGCGGCGGGGTGCTCACCGTATTGATCCGCAACAGGGGGCTGTATGTGGACGGGGTTATCTTTGCGGTGCTCATCATGAACCTGGCAAGCCCCCTGCTTGACCGTATCCGGCCCAAAGCCCTGGGCGCACAGGAAGTAAAATGAAAAATATCATTCATATGGTTGGGGTCCTGGCCCTGCTGGCCGGTTCCGCTGCGGGAATCCTGGCGGGCATGCGGGTGGCGACCATGGACAAAATTGAATATCAGCAGCTCAAGTTCCAGAAGGAACCCGTGGTGAGGCGGATCATGGAAGGATCTTCCCTGGACCCCATGGAGAACCGTTTCAAGCTGGATTACGGGGATCAAAAGCTCACGGTATTTCCCGGCGTTATAGACGGTGAACCCGTGGCCGCCTTTGAGACCTTCGGGAAAGGATACTCCGGCGATGTCGGGGTAATGGTGGGGGTTTCCCTGTCCGATGGCAAAATCATCGGCATGGGGGTGACCACCCACAGCGAAACCCCGGGGATCGGCTCAAAGGCCAAGGAATCCCCGGATTTTGTGGACCGGTTTAAAGGGAAAAAACTGGTGAAAGCGTTCAGGGTCAGGGCCGACGGGGGCGAGGTGGACGGGATTTCCGGTGCCACCATCACCTCCCGCGGCGTGTGCATGGCCGCCGGCGAGGCCGGAAAAATCTACGGCGCACTGGGGGATAAACTTGCCGCTGCCGCCGGGGATGCAAAGGAGAATAACCATGAGTAAGTCCATTGTCAGAGAATTCACCAAGGGGCTCTGGCAGGAGCTGCCCCCCTTCCGCCTGGTGCTGGGGCTCTGCCCCGTTCTGGCGGTAACCATGAGCGTGGAAAACGGCATCGGCATGGGCCTGGCCACCACCTTTGTGCTGGCCGGTTCCAACATGCTGGTATCCCTTTTACGGAACCTTATCCCGGCCAAGATCAGGATCGCCTGTTTTATCATCATCATCGCCACCTTCGTGACCATGGTGGAATTCATCATGCAGGCCTATGTCTATTCCCTCTACCTGAAGCTGGGGATATTCATTCCCCTGATCGTGGTGAACTGCGTGGTGCTGGGGCGGGCCGAGGCCTTTGCCAGCAAGAATGCCGTTCTGCCCTCCCTTGCTGACGGCCTGGGGATGGGGCTGGGGTTCACCCTTTCCCTCTCCCTCATCGGCACCTTCCGCGAGGTGCTGGGGAACGGCACCTTTCTGGGCCACCCGGTCTTCGGAGATGGGTTTGTGCCCTTTGAAATCATGGTCAAGGCCCCCGGCGCCTTTGTTACCCTTGGGCTGCTTCTGGCTGTGATGAACCTTGTGCCTGCCAAGAAAGGAAGCTAAGTTATGGAAAACTATATTGCCATGGCCATCGGTGCCATTTTTGTCAATAACATCCTCCTGGCCCAGGGGCTGGGTTCATGCCCCTATCTGGGCACCTCCAAGTCCATGGATACGGCCATGGGCATGTCCATGGCCGTTATTTTCGTGCTGGTCATGGCCGGGGCCGCCACCTGGATCGCCGACCATTTTCTGCTCAAACCCTATGATATTGAATTCCTGCGGACCCTGGTCTTCATCCTCATTATCGCTTCATTGGTGCAGTTTGTGGAGATGTTCATGAAAAAGAGCGTCCCCGCCCTCTACGAGGGACTGGGGATTTTCCTGCCCCTGATCACCACCAATTGCGCGGTCATGGGGGCCTGCCTCATGAACATCAACGAGGAATACGGATTTGTCACCGCCCTGGTGAATGCCCTTCTTTTGGGGGCGGGGTTCGGCCTGGCCCTGATCCTGTTTGCCGGGGTCCGGGAGCGGATCCTTTTAAACGATGTGCCCGAGGCCATTAAGGATACGGCCATCGGCCTTGTGACCGCAGGGTTTATCTCCCTGGCCTTTTTCGGGTTCCAGGGGCTGGGGTAGGCACCTGCCTAAGCCGTGGCCCGGGTATACATGGCTTCAATCAGGTCAAAGTATTTTTGTGAAATCACCTTCCGCCTGAATTTCAGGGTGGGGGTGATTTCGCCCTGTTCCACGGTAAAAGGCCTTGGCAGGAGAATAAATTTCTTAATGGTCTCAAACCGGGCCAGTTCCCCTGAGTTGAGGTCGATGCGCTTTCTGTAAAAGTCCAGGACCTCGGGCAGGGAGATCAGCTCTTCAATGGAGTTCCATTTGATCTTTTGTTTTTTTGCCCAGGTTTCCAGGGCGTCCATGGCCGGGACCACCAGGGCGGAGATGAATTTTTGACGGTCCCCCACGGCCACGATCTGTTCAATGAAATAATCCTTGCCCACATGGGTTTCAATGTGCTGGGGGGCGATGTTTTTACCGCCGGAGGTAATAATCAGCTCCTTGATCCGGTCGGTGATGCGCAGATAGCCTTCTTCGTCGAATTCCCCGATATCCCCGGTCTTCAGCCAGCCGTTCACAATGGTTTCTGCGGTTTTTTCCGGGTTGTTGTAATAGCCCTGCATGACCTGGCCGCCTTTCACCAGGATTTCCCCCTGGTCGCCCAGCCTGACTTCGCAGCCGGGCACGGGTTTGCCAACGGTGCCGAATTTAAATGCCCCGGGGGCGTTGAAGGTGATCATGGGAGCGGTTTCCGTCATGCCGTATCCCTGGCAGATGAGCAGGCCGCAGGCAAAGAAAAATTCTTCTATACTCTTTTCCAGGGGGGCGCCCCCGGCGGAGAAAAAGTTTTTGGGGCCGCCCACCGCATCCCTGACCTTGGACAGGACCAGCCGGTCCAGAATCCTGAATTTCAGTGAGAGAAGCAAGGATACGGGGCTGCCTTCCTGTTTTTTGGTGTGGTATTGCCAGCCGGCGGCAACGGCGGCATCGAACAGGGCCTTTTTGAGGGGGGAGGCGTTTTCCTGGCTGTTTCGTACGGCGGCATAGATCTTTTCATATAGCCTGGGCACCGATACCATGGCCGTGGGCCGGACCTCTTTCAGGGTCTCAATCACCTTTTTGGGGTCTTCAAGATAGGTGTTCAACGCCCCTTTTGAATAGAGAAAATAGGACCACAGCCGTTCGTATACATGGCTTAGGGGGAGAAAGCATAAAGAGACATCTTTGCTGGTGACGGTAAAATGTGCTTCCAGCGCCTTGAACTGGTGCAGGGCGTTGGCATGGCTGAGCATTACCCCCTTGGGGTTTCCGGTGGTGCCGGAGGTGTAGATAATGGTCAGGGTCTGACCGGCGGTCAGGCCGGCGTGCCGGGCCGTAACCTCCTCCCTCAGTTCCCGGCTGAGGCCGGTTTCCATGAAATCGTAAAAATAGATGCGCCGGGGATCTTCAGGGGCTGAATCCTCCCGTTCATAGGTGACGATTTTCAGGCCGCCCCCGGAAAGGGCCGCCATATTGTCATATTGGAATCGATTGCCCGTAAAGACCAGGCCGATGCCGGCATCCTTAACGATGAAGGCGGATTGTTCCCGGGTGTTGGTGCTGTATATGGGGACTGAAACCGCCCCGGCCAGGATGCAGGCAAAATCGGTCACGGCCCATTCGTACCGGTTGGCCGAATAAATGCCCACCCGGTCCCCGGGCCGGATGCCGGCGTTGACCATGGCTGCGGCCAGGGTGTGGACGTGGGCCTTAAGCCGGCTGTAGGTCATGGACTGCCACTCAGTTTCTTTTTTGTACCGCAGTGCGGTGCGGCCGCTGTGCCGGTCCATGGATTCAATCAGTATTTTCCCCAGGTTTGTCATCTGCCTCTTTCCTTAAAACAAATTTAAAACCTGCTTCTTATACGGGCATTGGGGGTAAATCAAGTCCCTGAAACCGTGGGGAAAAACGGTTGGCCGGCGGAAGCGGCGGCCCGCCCGCCGCAGGTGCCGATTGTAAAATTTTTGCAACAGGGATGCGGATAGCCGGATCGGCGATTTTTCAGGGGGATTAAAAAAAAGGTACAGGCAGGCCGCGGCGGATGTAATAATTGCTGATGATCTGCCTGATTTTTCCGGAATCCACCATCTCCCGGATCACCGATTCCAGGGCGGTGATGTCCGCCATGAACCTGGATTTTTTTGAAAGGCCGAAGTAAACCCTCTTTTCCCGGTTGAACCGGTAGTCCGCCATTACCAGCCGGTCCGAGATCTTTAATTTGTGCATGAAGTCGATGCCGGCTGCTTCGTTGGCGATCAGGGTGTCGATGCGCCCCAGGGCCAGTTTCCTGAAGTTGATGGAATGCTGGTGGACCGGGTCCTTGTTCAGGGTTGCGTCATTGTCGAACCGGGGAAAATAGTTTGCCCCGATCACCGTTCCGATCTTCAGGCGCCTAAGATCCGCGTAGGACCGGATGGTGACGTACCGTTTTTTTGACACAAAAAATACGGTATCGGATCTTGTCTTATAGGCCGGCTGGATATACCGGATATAGGCTTCCCGATCCGGCCGTTTCAACAGGCCGCAGATCAGGTCCAGGTCCCCGTTTTCCATCATGATGAGGCGGCGCTTAAAAGGGGCGTTCTGGAAAAAAATTTCAAGATTCAGCCGGTGGGCCACGGCCCTGAGAATTTGGGCGTCGGGCCCTTCTTGGGCGTCAACGGCCGTTGAGGTGACAAGGATATCATGGCCTGCAAATACCGGTGCTGCAAAAACTGCCGCCAGAATGAGGCCTATGAGGAGCCGATACCTCATTTGGGAATAACGATGGTTTTTCGATATGGAAACAGATCATTCATCACTTCCCCATTAACAGGAATAGCCGGCGCTGTAAAGAAGGAATCGGCCTGGCGGACGGCAAAGGGGCGGGAGCAAAAAAAACGGTTGATTTTTTATGGCCAAGGATGTAAAACCGCCGTCTTGTTACTCGGATGAAAGCCGCAGGAGAGATCCTAAATCCTGTCCGCCCCAAGAGCGGAAAGGGTAAAAGGGCGCCGAAGAAGTAAATCTTTCAGGCAAAAGGACTGCAGCCGGACGAGCCTCTGGAGAGCCTCTTTATGAGCACCGAAGGAGCAAGCCGGGCCATTGAATAACATGATAGGAACAATGGGCCGGTGAAACTCTCAGGTACAAGGGACAGAGTGGTAAGATATTTATATGGCATCATGTTCCCCGGACATGGTGCCGGCGCAGTATCATAGGGGCCGGATTTTTTTATCCCGCCTCACCCGCACCAACCCCCGCACAGGTTTTTCTCTTTCAGACCGTTCCATCCACAGGTTTTGCAATTGATTTTTTTTTGGAAGGAAACAACCATGGACAATTTTACTCAAATTTTAAATTCCATTAACGCATTGGTTTGGGGGCCGCCCCTGCTGATCCTTTTGGTGGGAACCGGCATCTACCTCACCGCCGGCCTCAGGGTGATTCAGATCGCCAAGCTTCCCCTGGCCCTGAAATACCTTTTCGCCGGCCGGAAGGAGACGGACCATGAGGGAGACGTCTCCAGTTTTGCCGCCCTTTGCACGGCCCTGAGCGCCACCATCGGCACCGGAAATATCGTAGGGGTGGCCACCGCAGTGACCGCCGGCGGCCCGGGGGCCATCTTCTGGATGTGGACGGCGGCCTTTTTCGGCATGGCCACCAAGTATGCCGAGGGGCTGCTGGCCGTCAAATACCGGGTGACCGATGCCAACGGCCAGATGTCCGGCGGGCCCATGTACTATATTGAGCGGGGGCTGAACAACAGGCTGCTGGCCAAAATGTTCGCCCTCTTCGGCATCGGGGTGGCCTTTTTCGGCATCGGGACCTTTGCCCAGGTCAACGCCATCAAGGATGCGGCATTTCTGGCCTTTTCCATTCCGGCCCCGGTTGTGGCCGTGGTATTGACGGTGATGGTGGCCCTGGTCACCCTGGGCGGCATCAAGAGCATCGCCCGGGTCGCCTCAAAACTGGTGCCGGCCATGGCCCTGTTTTTCGTGGGCGGATCATTGGTTATCCTTGTTTTGAATGCCGCCCAGGTGCCGGCGGCCATTGCCCTGATCATTGAAAGCGCATTCTGCCCATCCGCCGCCTTTGGCGGGGCGGCAGGGGTGTCCATGATCATGGTCATGCGCAGCGGCATCGCCCGGGGGGTCTTTTCCAATGAATCCGGCCTGGGCAGCGCCCCCATTGCAGCGGCAGCGGCCAAGACCGATTCCTGCGTCCGCCAGGGCCTCATTGCCATGACCGGCACCTTTTTCGATTCCATTGTCATCTGTTCCCTCACCGGCCTTGTCCTGGTCATGACCGGGGCCTGGAACGCCCCTGACCTGGCCGGCGCCGCCCTGACCAATGCCGCCTTTGTCCGGGGAATGGGCAGCGGCATGGGGGCTTACGTGGTCACCATCGGCCTGATTTTTTTCGCCTTTACCACCATCCTGGGCTGGAACTACTACGGCGAACGGTGCACGGAGTACCTCTTCGGGGTGAAGGGGATCAAACCCTATAAGTTCATCTACATCGCCCTTGTGGCCTCCGGCGCCTTTATCAAGCTGGAACTGATCTGGATCCTGGCCGATATCGTCAACGGCCTCATGGCCGTGCCCAACCTCATCGGCCTCATCGGACTGAGTCCCGTGGTCTTTGCCGAGACCCGTAAATTTTTCCAGAAACTGAACCTCAAAGAATTGGAACAAAACACCGGTTTACAAAAAGGGATCAGGGCATAATCGCCCGGGAGGCCGCACCGGCCTATATGGGGACCTGCCGCTGCTTTATCTGGGCGGCTCGTCCTCAGCCCCAGGCTTTTCCCCGCCAGAGGCCTGCCGGGGAGTAAACCACATCCGCCCTTTCCCGTGCCGAACCCCATGAACCTGTTGCTAAATCCCTTGAGCGGTGGTAAAGAATTTGAAGTTGATTGCCACGGGACTGACCGTGCAGTGACCAAGTGATTCCAACAGCGGAACCGGGCCCCCTGTTCTTATACCTATAGTTGTTCCCAACTAGTTGCTCCCAACGAAGAGATAACACCACTGCCGGGTTTAAACTTGACGTTCATTAAAAAATGGGGTGAGGAGCGGATTATGAGTATCGAGTTATACGCAAAAGATATTATGGTTACGGATTTTGATACGGTGAATCAAAATGATACGGTGGAGACCGCCATTAAAATGATTTTCTGTGGAAAAATCAGAAGTACCGGGGATAAGACCACAAGCCTGATGGTTGTAGATGATGCCAACCGTTTTGTCGGTATCATCACCATGTTTGACATTCTTTATTATACGCGCCCCGGGTTCCTCAACTATGGCGTTGATGGAAAGGATGTTTCCTGGGGTGGGCTCGTACAGATGTGTAAAAATGAATTGGTTAAGAAAAAAATTCGAAATGTTATGAGCCTGGAAATCGTCGGCGCTTTTCCGGACGAACACCTGATGATCATTCTGGACCGCATGGTCAAGAATAAATACCACAGGCTGCCCGTATTGGAAAACGATCGGCTCATAGGCGTTGTCTATATTGTGGACATCTACTTTCACCTCTTTGCCAGAAAAGGATTGATAAACCAGGGCCGGTTGACCGCTGTTCCATGCCCGGGAACCCCACCGGGATTCTACAACCACGATGGCCCCCGGTAATCGCTTGTTTTTCAGCCGCAACAGCGTAAGAATGCCCGGAATACCACCAATGATCACTCCCTGCGCTACCGGTCCCAGGTGCTGGATGCTCAGATAAGGCTCTGCCGAATGCGAAGGGCATCATTATAGAAGGCGTGTTATCAACATATGTTGGCGTTAAAGGATCCCGTGTTTAAAGGGGAAAACAGGACAGTCCCCCTTCGAAGAAAGCTGAAAATTGACCGAATTTTTGGCAGAGTGCAAAAAAATGACATGCCCATTCAGGGGTATCCGGAAATCCGCCGGGACGGTCAGGGCGTGGTGGGCCGGGTTTACCTCTCCCCCATCCATATATCGTGGCCGGTGTCCCCCGAAACCCGGCTTGACCCTTTTGGTTTTTTCTTTATAATGGCCCAATGTCATTGAATAAACTTGAACAGATTAAGATGTACGGCCGCCTGCCCCTGGACCGCCAGGAATGGCTGTCAGACGCGGCGGATGCCCATGGGTTTTCCTTTCAGCAGCTCCGGCTCCTGGTTGATTTCAGCCTGGACATGGCCTGCTGGGAGGCCGGGGGGCTTGAGCAGTTTTATCGGCCTGAAGCTGTTGAAAATATCAAAGGAAAGCAGGCTGCCGCAAAAATATTCCAGCAGCTCAAGGACGGGTACGAGCATCTGAAAAACAGCCGGAAAACCTATCCGGCAGGGAAGCAGGTCCGGTTTGAGGTCGAGGAAAGAAAATTTCCCAGCGCCCAGATGGTGGAAACCGAGCTCAAAGGCGCTGTCATGGGTAAATGCCCGGTGGCCTCGGAAAAGACCCGGTGCTGCAACCTCAACACCCTTGATGCGGTTCAGCAGTGCGGATTTGACTGCAGTTATTGTTCCATCCAGTCCTTTTACCACGGCAACCAGGTGAGGTTCATCCGGGACCTGGCCGGGCATCTTAAGGGGCTGGAACTCCATAAAGATACCCCCATGCACATTGGGACCGGCCAGTCTTCGGATTCCCTGATGTGGGGAAACCGGTTCGGCCTTCTGGACAATTTGACCCGGTTTGCCGAGGATCATCCCAAGGTGGTGCTGGAGATGAAGTCCAAGAGCGGGCGGATCGATTATTTCCTTGAGAATCCCCCGCCCTTTAATATGGTGTTTACCTGGTCGTTGAACACCCCGGAGGTGATAGCGGCCGAGGAAAAGGGGACCGCATCCCTGGACCGGCGTCTTGAGGCCGCCCGGAAGATGGCGGACATGGGCGCCCCGGTCGGGTTCCATTTCCATCCCATGGTCTGGTACCAGGGATGGGAATCGGCGTATCTGTCCGTGGTTTCCCGGCTGGCGGACACCTTTTCCCCGGATGAGGTGGTCATGGTCTCCATCGGGACCCTGACCTTTATCAAGCCGGTGATCAAACGGATCAGGGAGCGGATGGCCAGAACCTCCATTCTCAGGATGCCCATGGCCGAATGTGCGGGCAAGGTCAGCTATCCCTTTGAGATCAAAAAAGACCTGTTTTCCACCCTTTACCGCGGGTTCCCCCAGGAATGGCGGGAATCGGTTTTTTTCTATATGTGCATGGAGGACGTTGACCTGTGGAAACCGGTTTTTGGCAGGGTCTATGATTCCAACGAGGCCTTTGAGCAGGACATGCTCCAGTCCTATCTGAAAAAAATCCAGGCCATCCGCCGGCGCTGCTGAGGCCGGCGGTTATTCTATCCGGATCGCTTTTTTTCCATCCTGCCCCCTGCGCCGGGCCACGCCTATGATCACCAGCCCCCCCACAATGGCCGTGATGGGGGCCACCATGACCAGGCCGATGCTGCCGATGAGGGTGCGCATGATTTCCGCGGCCACGATTTTCAAATTGATCATCCGCATGAGGCTGGGATCTTTTACCCTGAAAATCATGAGCAGGGTGAGGTAACCGCCGGAATAGGCCAGCAGCAGAGTGGTGGTCATGGTGCCGATGACCTGGCGGCCCACGGTGAACCCGGACCGGATCAGTTCCGGGGCGGATATCTCCGGTTTTTTTACCCGGATTTCATCCATGGAGGCGGCAATGTCCATGGCAATGTCCATGGCTGCCCCCGAGGCGCCCAGGACAATGGCGGAATAAAAGATCTGGCGGATATCCAGATCGTAGTACCCGGAGAAAATCAATGCGTTCACATAGGGCTGGGTCATGCCGAAAAGCCCGGCCTCCCGGCCGAACCAGAGGGTGACGCCGATGGTGATGACAAGCCCCGAGATGGTGCCGATAAAGGCGGTAAGCCCCTTGCGGTTGAATCCGGCCACCATGAAGATGATGATGGCGGACAGCAGCACCAGGGTAATGGCGGTGGTAACCAGGGGCGGATGTCCGGCAAGTATCTGCCGGACCAGAAACTCCCAGATGATAAAGATGCTGATGACAAAAGAGATCAAGGCTTTGATCCCGATGACCCCGGCATAGATGACCAGGGCCGCCGTGAACAGAATGAACAGGCAGAGCAGGCTGTCCTGGCGGTAGAGGTCCACAGCCTTGATATGGTCAATGTTGCCGGATTTGTCCAGGATCAGGGCGGCGATGATATTATCCCCCGGTCGAAATAGGTTCTCCAGGTCCACCTGGCCGTTGAGGCTGTTGATGGCGGTTTTTGTTTGCCCCTTGAACCGGCTGTCCAGAATTTCGATGCCAAGGGTCTGGAATCCGATATGGGAAAGGGCCGAGGACCGGACTTCGGAATCGTCGGCAGAGATAACCTTTGCCCGGACCTCCATGGTCATGGGATCCATGGCCGGGTGCTGGGAATAATAATAGACAGCCAGGCCGGCAATCAGGGCGGCCAGCCCGAGTAAGGGGCGTATCATGGATGTTCTCATAGGGTAAATATGGGCGCGGCCTGTGAAAAAAATCAACAGGCCGCGCCGGATAACGGTGAACTCCCGCAATGGGGCACCTGGATTACAGGGTGACGCCGAGCATCTTGGCCATGGTTCTGGCGATTTCGGTGTTGTCTTTATATCCGCCGAACTTGGCGGCACCCACGCCCGCAGCGGACATGGGGATCATGGTGGCGGTGTGGATGGTGGTGGTCCAGTTGATGTTGGCCCGGCCCGAAAGGATGTGGGCGGCGGTGAGGGCTGCGGGGTTTACCTTGTAATATCCCATTGTTTTGCCGGCATCGGCCGCGGCCATGGCTTTTTCAAGGCTGGCGGATTCGTCTGCGTTGAGGTGGGTCAGGCCGAATTCTTTGGCCAGGTAGGCGGTGTAGGCCGCTCTGTCTCCTTTGTACTGGCCGGCGCCGTAAGCCAGGGTATCTTCAACGGACACCTTTGTGTCCATGAGGGATGCCATATCGAGCTTATAGCCCATGCTGTCCATGCCAAGGCCCATGCCGCCGGTCTCGTGGTCGCCCACCACCACGATGAGGGTGTCGTTTCTGTGTTTTTTGTAAAAATCAAAGGCCGCCTGCACGGCATTGTCAAAGGCGATGGTGTCCCAGATCACGCCGGTGGGGTCATTGGCGTGGGCGGCATGGTCGATGCGGCCCCCTTCAACCATGAGAAAGAATCCCTTGTCGCCCCTGGCAAGCACATCAATGCCGGCCTGGGTCATGGCCGCCAGGGAGGGAACGTCAGGATACTGGCTCATCCGTTCGATTTCATAGGGGATGTGGGTGTAGGTAAAGGCGGCAAATACTTTGTCCTTTTTTGAAAAATCAGTGGTGTTGAATGCCCTGGCCCCTTTCATGCCCACATAGGTGGCATATCCTTTTTCCTCAAAGCCCTTGACCAGGTTTTTCTCGTCTTTACGTTTGGATTTGATGGTTTTACCCACGGCATCCCCGTTTTTGATTTTCATGGACTGGGGGATAAAATGGCGGACGCCGCCGCCGGCCAGGAAATCAACGCCGGAGTTCAAGAAATCTTCAGCGATTTCATTTTCATTGTTTCGGGAGATGTTGTGTGCGGCAAAGGCGGCCGGAGTGGCATGGGTGAGCCGGGTGGTGGTGATGAGTCCGGTTTTCATTCCCTTGTCCCGGGCCGCTTCGGTAAGGGTCTTTACATCGTTGCCGGCGGTGTCCTTGCCGATGACGCCTTTATTGGTTTTGACACCGGAAGCCAGGGCCGTGCCTGCGGCAGCAGAGTCGGTGATCAGGGTGTTGGCGCAGTAGGTGGTGTTGATGCCGGCGATGTCAAAGGTGTTCATAAGCAGTTGGCGGCTGTTATCCTTTGCTTTTTCCCTGAGGAAAAATTCGCTGAACTGGCGCTGGGAGGCGCCGAGGCCGTCACCGATGAAATAAAATACATACTTGGGCTGGACTGCCATGGCCGGGGCCGCCAGGAAGAGCAGTACCAGAAGGGCTGCCAGGATGGGTGCTATCCGTTTGATGGGGGTCATGATGTTCTCCTTATACGATTCTCATGAAAATTATTAAATACCAACAGTCAGGCGCAGGGTACGCCGTAAAGGTTAGGGGTGGACTTGGGTTGTATTAGCAGCGGATTAGTTCGGCAGGTTACGGTCTTCAATGGCCAGCCGGCCTTCAATATATGAATGGGCCGCGGATTTCAGGCTGCCGCCGTCGGCCTCTTCCAGCACCGGTCCAAAGGTCAGTCTGGCCTTGAGGGGAGAGCTCTTGAATATCCGTATAAAATGGGGGATGAAGAAATCATTCCCGATCCAGGCCGCTTCCGGATTGTCATAGGTGACGGCCACCGGCACCACCGGGATTCCTTGTTGGGCGGCGGTATTAAAGATTCCGTTCTTAAAGGGCAGCAGCCCGGGGCCTGCCGTGGTGGTCCCTTCGGGAAATATGACAACGGTGACCCCGTCATGTATCCGGTCCGCCAGGGCCTGCCTGGCCCGGGCACGGCTTGCGGCATCCCCCCGTTCCACAAATACGGTGTTCCCCTTTTGGGCAGCATAACCGAATACCGGCCATGTCTTCAGTTCGGCCTTGGCCAGAAAGGCGGCTTCCATCTGGGAGAGAATGACCACAATATCCAGGTAGGACCTGTGGTTGGCCACCACCAGCATCCCCTGGCCGGGGACCCTGCCCTTGACTCGGATGTGAATATCCAGCCCCCGGACCAGGGCGGCGGCCCAGCGCCGGGCATGGCGGGCCGCAAGGCCGGGTTGCCACTTGGAGGGGGAGGCCATACCCAGCTTGAATACGCTGTACAGGGTGACCTCAACCACCCAGAATAGCCGGTAAAGGGATTTGAGAACGGCCACTTTAAATCTCCAGGGCCGGCTGCCGGCTGTTGTTGAGCTGTTTCACCCGGTACTGGCGCAGGATATACCTGACCACCGAAGCCAGGCGGAAATATCCGATCTGAAGCACCTCGTCCCCGTTTTCAAAATTCATCAGATTGTCGTAGAATCTGTTTAAGCCGTTTTTTCTGTGGTGGAAGGCCAGATCGTCCCTTTTTTTGTGAAATACCGTGTTTCTGACGCTGCCCCTGAAAATAAAGCTTTTTTCATCCAGGACCGCATCCTCCAGAATGTACATTTTCTCCCTGAAGCCGGCATCAATGGCCCGGGCGATCTTCAGGTGGGTGGGGCCGGGGCCCCGGGAATAAAAGGGGGAGGGGTACACCTTTTCAAAGTGCATGGCCACATTACCCAGGCTGGAGAGCACGGCGGCACAGTTTGAGATCCAGATTTTGCCAAAGGGGTTTTGTTTGAGCAGGTATCCCGTCAGTGCCTTTTTGACCAGAAAATGGGTGAGCCGCCTGCCACGGGCCTCGGGGCGTACGCAGGTGAGCCCCAGGTGCAGGACCCGGCCCACCCCTTCCACCTCAAGGAAAACCATGGAGCAGAATCCCAGGGGCATGCCGGTCTCCCCGTCAACGGCAATGCTGATCAATTTGTCGGCCAGGGCCTCCCGGGTGCCCAGCATGGCCTGGTAAGGGGGCAGGGAGGTGAAACAGGATGCGGCGATCTCCCGGATCCGGCCGGCCAGCTCAGAAAAAGCGTTGTCATCTAAAAAACGTCCTGGTTCCTGAAATACCTTAATCTGAAAACCCATCTTAAATTATCCTGTTTTATTTCTGGTTGTCCCCAATAATAGGGTTGGGTCAGTATTACATTGGATAATTTAAGAATGGGTTAACGCCGGATTAGAATCTGGTTTCGGCCTAAATTTTAAACACCCCCATCAATTCCTTGAGTTTATTGGCCAGATCGGCAACGGCCTGGGCGTTGGCAGTCATGTCCGCTGAAGATCCGGCCAGGTCGGCAACGGAACTATTGGTGGATTCTATATCCGAATTGACCGTGTTCACGGCATGGGCGCTGGTGGCCACATTGGCGCTGACCTCCTGGATACCGTCGGCCAGCTGGGTAATATTGCCCGAGATTTCCTGGGTGGTGGCCGTCTGCTCTTCAATGGCCGCAGCAATGGATGAAATGATGTCGTTGCAGTCATTGATGATGCCGCCCACTTCCCTTACCTTTTGGGCAGAATCCGTTGTGGCATCCTGGATGGCGGAGATTTTGGCATTGATCTCCTGGGCCGCCGTGGTGGTCTGGCCGGCCAGTTCCTTGATTTCTGCAGCCACAACGGCAAAGCCCTTGCCGGCTTCCCCGGCCCGGGCGGCTTCTATGGTGGCGTTCAGCGCCAGCAGGTTGGTCTGTTCGGAAATATCGGTGATGGTGTCGGTGACATTGCCGATTTCATTGGCGGATACACCGAGGGTTTCAATCTGTTGGGAGGTTTCATCGGATACGGCCACGGCTTTTTCCGAGATTTGCCTGGCATTGGATGAATTCTTGCTGATTTCGCTGATGGTGGCACTCATCTCTTCAACGGCCCCAGCCACCATTGACAGGTTGCTGTTGGCCTCCTCCACGGCAGAGGCCACACTTTCCATGCTGGTGTTGACGTCACCGGCGGCGTCGGCGATGGTACGGGTCCTGCCGGATATGGATTCGGTTTCGCCGGATACCTTCCGGGTGATGCCCAGCATCTGTTCCGAGGCCTGGTCCACTTTTTCGCTGTATCCCCTGGCATCGGAGATAATATTGCACAATTTTTCCTGGAAGGTATTGAAGGCTTTTGCCAGTGCACCGATTTCGTCTTCAGAGGATACGCTGATCCGCTGGGTCAGATCCCCTTCGCCCTGGGAGATATCCTCCAGGGTCTCCACGGTCTGCCGCACCGGCTTTAAAATTCTGTTGATGAACAGGCTGAGCAGGAGTACCAGCAGGAGGATGCTGCCCAGGGTCATGGCAAGGTTGTAGATCTGGATCTTTTCAAGACCCTGGCCCAGTTCGTCTTTGGGAATATCAAAGACGATTTTCCAGCCTGTGGCGGGGATGGTTTTAAACACCACCAGTTTTTCAACCCCGGTGTCGTCGGTGTATTCGATCTCCCCATGTTCGCTGTCCAGAAGGGGGGCGGCGATGTTTTCCCGGAATCCGCCGTCCTTGAAATTTTTAATATTCTTGATGTCGGTGAGGACGGTTTTTTCGGGGTGGGCCAGGATGGTGCCGTCGGGGGCTGTCATGTATGCCGTGCTGCTGGGGCTGAGCTTGGTCTGGCTCAACTGCTGCGACAGGCCGGAGAGGTTGATGCCGGCTCCGGCTACGCCCAGGGGCTTGTCAGTCGGCCCGACAAGCACATTGATGAATGCCATGAGGGCCTGGGTGTCTTCTGCAACATCGAAATTGATTGAAAGCTTTTTTCCGGAAGCAAGGGTTGAAAAAAACCAGCTGTCCCGTGGATTGTTTTTATCTACGGTTTTGAATATCCCTTTGTCTGTGTAATAGGCTTTGGAGGGGGCCGAAACAAGGAAAACAAAGTCCATGTCGTTTTCCTTGATTTTTTTGAGGTACTCTATGGCAAGGGGTTCCGCATCTTTCGGTTCCCCTCCTTTAATCCATTGGATGATATGGGGATTGTCACCTATAAGCATGGAAATCGCCATGGATTTGTCCATCTTTTTTTCAAAGGTCTCGGCAATGTAACTTACACTGGCCGGCGCCTCTTTGGATGATATCCTGTCATAAATGATGTTAAAGGAGATTGAATTGGATACAAATCCGGACACCATCATGAGGACGATGACGAAACCGGTGACACTGAGCATTAATTTGGTTTTGATGGTCAGTCTTTTTAGCATACGAACTCCTTGTTGTTGGTGTGCACGGCAGATTCGTTTAATATAGCAACATAACAGGGAATCCGGCAAGCTGGAAAGGCGAAAAAGTATTAGAATTCTGTGAGTAATCACTCCCCTATGACAGGGGTCGCATCCGGATTAAAGGGATTTTGCCGGGCGGCAAGGGAGAATAGGTAGGGATAATGGGTTTTAAGGTGTGCCAGGTAATCCACCCACTGCAGGATCAGCATCCCATAGGTCCGGTTGAAGTCCCCTTCAATGTGGGCCATGTCCGGCTGCGGCAAATCGGCGAAATTTCTTCGGGAATTGATTTCGTCCATGATGTGGAAGAGGGCCAGGAGCAGATCACTGAATTTTTCATGTTCCACCAGTACGGGGTTCTCTATGAGATCTATGAGGAATCCCCGCTTGGCCATGAGGAAGGTGTGGGATCGAGAAAGGATCTCCGGGGTGACGGCGATGGCGAATTTATGGCCTGACAGGGCCTTTTTCGCGGCTGAAAAATTATTCAGGTTCCAGGCCATGTTCCAGCATCATGAACCCGGCCCTACGGGCAACGGTCAGCAGGCAGAAAAGGGAAAGAAAGATTTTCAACCGCCGCTTCAATTCTATCATAGGGTCCCTATATCAGATTTTTTTTGGATGTGCCAGAAGGGGGGGAGAAGGCGTTGCAATGGGCCTGCCCGGCCCGGATGGATCCGGGCCGGGCAGGAGGTGC
This sequence comes from Desulfobacter sp., assembly GCA_028768525.1. Classification (NCBI taxonomy): domain Bacteria; kingdom Pseudomonadati; phylum Thermodesulfobacteriota; class Desulfobacteria; order Desulfobacterales; family Desulfobacteraceae; genus Desulfobacter; species Desulfobacter sp. Next base: position 4,311,453 of record CP054837.1, read on the forward strand.
ATATCAGCAATTCATTTAGAAACCGTGGGATTTAAGGATGTTGTCAAGTGTCCCGTCGGCCTTTATCTGTTCAAGGCCTGCATTAAAGGCCTTGAGTTTATCGGCATGGGCTTTTGCCTTGTTGGAGATGCAGACATAAAGATCCGGTTCGGCCAGGGGAGGTGACATGAATTCAACGCTAGCGGCTTTGTCCGGCATACTGGTCTTCATCAGATGGGTCCCTACGAATTTGTCCGCCACCAGAAGATCCAGCCGGCCGGCCAGAAGTTTTTTGAAATTGGTTAAATCGTCTTTGGCCGGATCCTTGGTCAGGTAGCCGGCATCGTCAAATTCCTTTGTATTGACATAGCCTTTAACCACACCGATCTTTTTTCCTTTCAGGTCCTGGAGGGCTTGATAGGAGATGTCCGTGTCCGACCGCTTAAAAAAGCCCAGGGGGCCGCCGGGCATGGGAATGGAAAATGCAGCATATTTTTTTACCTCGTCGGATAGATATTCCGGGAAATATCCGTCGACTTTACCTGCCTTTGCCAGCCCCACCACTCTAGACCATTGATGAAACTGGATTTCCACCTCCATTCCGCTCCGTTTAAATGCCTCTTTCACCACTTCAGCCACATATCCCTGGTTTTTCATGTTCTGGCCCACATAGGGTTCCCAGTCCAGGGTCGCCAGAACTATTTTGTCACCGGCATGGGCCGTGGTAAAAACCAAGATCAGGAAAAGTGCCATAAAAAAACGCTTCATCATTTTTTATCCTCCATAAAAAGGTTGGTGGGCGCTCGCTCATTTGACAGGGGCATGCCCTTATAATGGCAGTGCCTTCCGGTCTTGTCAATTTATAATATGGTCCTGACAGGCCGTCTCCGGTCCATGGCATCTTCTCCGAATTATCTTCGTTAGGCTAGGCGACCTTTGATATCTCCATGGGCCGCGACCGGACCCAGGTCTTTCTCAGGAGATGAAAGATCTCCGTGGGCATGTCCCGGGGCAGGTCCACCTCGGAGAAATTCGTATTGATGGTGATGCCGGTGATGAATCGGCTTTTCAGGCCGGCTTCGTTGGCAATGGCCCCGACGATGTCCCTGGGCTTTACCCCGTGGCTGCGGCCCACTTCAATGCGGTAACGTTCCATCCCGTCTTTAATGGGTCGGGGGGCCTGTTTGTTAGTGGATTTCTTGTCCCTGTCCCTGCCTGCACTGCTTTTCCGGGAGGAGGCTTTATCGGATCTGGCCTTCCGGGTATCTTTCTGGGGCATTTGCTTTTTTTCCATGAGAAAGGGGCCATCTCCGTGGGTGAGTTTGCCCAGGGCTGCGGCCACTTTTGTTATGGGCACCCCGGTGGTTTCGGCGTAATCTGCGGCCAGGTCTTCGAAGATGTCCAGGTCCGGCGATTCAAGGGCTTTGGTGATGGCGGCGTTGAAGGCTTTGATCCGTTTTTTGTTTACGGCCCTGTCCGAGGGAAGGTTGACCTGTTTAAGCTCACGGCCCACGGCCTTTTCAATTTTTCTGACCATCCAGCGCTCCCTGGGGCGGACAAAGAGGATGGCGTTGCCGGTCCGGCCGGCCCGGCCCGTGCGCCCGATGCGGTGGATATAGGGTTCGGTTTTGTCGGGCAGGTCATAGTTGATGACGTGGGAGATCCGTTCCACATCCAGGCCCCTGGCCGCCACATCCGTGGCCACCAGGATATCGGTGCGGCCCCGTTTCAGCCGTTCTATGGCGGCTTCCCTGGCATTCTGGGCCATGTCCCCGTTCAGGGCTTCTGCCCGGTAGCCCGCCCCTTCCAGTTCCTTGGTAATATCAATGGTGGCGGCTTTGGTTCTGGCAAATACGATGACCCCGTCAAAGGTGAGGGCGTCCAGGAAACGGATGAGGGCGGATGATTTGCTTGCGCCCTTTACCATCCAGAATTCCTGGGTGATGGTGTCCGTTCCTGAGGTGTCGGCTTTGATGGTGACGGTTTCGGGGTCCCGGAGGTATTTATCTGCGATTTTCCGGATGGGCCGGGGCATGGTGGCGGAGAACAAGGCGGTCTGGGTCTCTTCCGGGGTGTGGTCGAATATCCATTCCACATCGTCGATGAATCCCATGTGGAGCATTTCATCGGCCTCGTCCAGGACTTTGGCAAAGAGATGGGCAAGGGAAAGGGTTTTGCGCTGGATATGGTCCATGAGGCGGCCCGGGGTGCCCACCACCACGTGAACTCCTTTTTTAAGTGCCTTGAGCTGGATGCCGTAACTCTGCCCCCCGTATACCGGCAGGACGCTTAATCCTTTCATCTTGCTGCCGTAGGTTTCAAAGCTTTTGGCCACCTGGATGGCCAGTTCCCGGGTGGGGGTGAGGACCAGTACCTGGGGCCGGCGCAGGTCAAGATCGATGCGGGAGAGCAGGGGCAGGGCAAAGGCGGCTGTTTTTCCGGTGCCGGTCCTTGCCTGGCCCACCAGGTCTTTTCCGTTGAGGAGCAGGGGGATGGTCTGGTCCTGTATAGGGGTGGGGGTGTGGTAGCCTGAATCTGCCACAGCCGAGCGCACAGGTGCGCTCAGGGACATCTGGTCAAACCCGTTGCCGGGCATGGTCTGTTGTTCTGACATGGGGTGTTGGGAATCCTTCTGGATGATTTAAAAAGAGTGGTAATATACAGGGGCGGATATAAAAATGCAATGATTTATTTTATATTTTCAACCATATCCGAAGGCGCTATCCCATATTTTTCAAGAATTGCCCTATGCGCTTCTGATTTTTTGAACTCACGAAGCAGGATTGAAAAATTGCGGCATAGGCCTTCCAGCCGTCGATGCGCTTTTGAAAAACCGACATACAATTTCTGGGTATGGATTGGCGGTGTTAAGAATTCAATTCGGTCCCTCATCCCCATTTGATTGGCCGTCGCAATCACAACCGCTTGATTTTCAGCGGCTAAATCATTTCTACCTTTCAGCAGTTTTGTAATGAGCATTTTCGTATCAACCGCCCCGTCTTTCTGCAGATAATCAGCCTGATCAAAGGTTTTCCCATAACTGAAGCCCATGATAACGCCGATACGATACCCTTCCAGCCTTTTATAGGAACCGTTGAACAGGATCGGCTTCCCATATTTTTTGAAAAGCATGGTTCTGGATATACTGATATTTTCATCGGGATAATATGTGAATCGCTCTCTTTGTGGGGTCTTCAGCATAGAAATCAATACATCGGCTCCCCCCTTCTTAAGTTGCGCCAAACATCTTTTCCAGGGGTACATTTTGAATTCTGCTTTGAGGTTCATCTTTTTCAAAACGGAATTGAAAATATCCATTTCAAAACCGGACGGCAGTTGATTTTTTTGATATGTATACGGAAACCATTGGGTATAAACAACACGAATTTTCGCATCCTCACCGTTGGCCGCAGGTGGGGCTGCAATAATAAAACAGCATATAAATAACAAAAGTGATTTCAGTATCGTTGAATTCATTTTGTTCCAATACATATTCGCCTGCCAATATCAAGAAACGGCTTATCCTGAACCTCAATTCTATGATGAGGTTATCCTGTTCCGTGTCCGGAATGCAAGGGGAAAGAAATTGCATTGGCAAAATGGGTATTGGGTTTAAATAGTTCCGGGTGATTGGCCGGACCGGGGAATACTTAAACCAAAGGTCTCTCCCCTGTTACGGCCCGGGGCTTGATTTTAAAAAAACAGGCCGTATTTCAATGAAAGAGCGGCTGGACGGGGGGCATCTTATCATGTATTCTAAACCGGCATGTCTTTGAAACCAATAGCGATAACAAGGAGGATGGAATGAAAATTTTGGGTATTTCCGGAAGTCCGCGTAAACCAGGAGCCTCAGGCGTTATGAAGTTGGTTGAAACCGTTCTGGAGAACACCGGCTGCGAATATGAATTGGTGTCGCTTCGGAATAAACAGATCGCGGGCTGCATTGCCTGCCTGGGATGTGTCAAGGATAATGTATGCAAGGTCAAGGATGATCTGACCCCCCTGAGAGAAAAAATCGTTGAAGCAGATGCCTTTGTCATCGGCGCGCCCAATTATTATTCCACCCTCAACGCACTCACCCATGCCTTTTTGGAACGCTGGTTCCAGTTCCGCCACCAGACCGGACGGACCCTGTGGGGAAAACTGGCTGTGGCAGTGGGCGTGGGCGGTACCGGCGGGGCGGCCCCGGCGGATCAGCTTGAAAAGTTTTTCATGTATAATTTCATTGAAACCGTGGCCAAGGTCCAGGGCCAGGGGGCGGCCTCCTGTTATACCTGCGGATTCGGGGAAACCTGCCAGGTGGGAATCCCCAACATGATCCACGGCCCCGGGGTCAAAATTACAGACAATATCATTCCGGATGTGGAAAAACAGGCCGATGTGATGGCTGCGGCGGCGGAGGCCGGCCAGCTTCTGGGAAAACGGCTGGGTGAGGGGCATGACCGGACAAAGGTGGCCCAGGCGGTACAGGATAAAATGATGGCCATGTTCGGCCAGACGGTTTGATTCCGGATATGATGATTTAAGTAAATTTACAGGATTGATCTGTTGGACTGGAATATAATTTACGGTTGCCTTAACCTTTTGTCTTCCATGGCAAGCATCGGCCTTGGGGCGCACCTCTTCCGTGACCGCCGGAACAAACGGGCGCAGTTTCTCATTTTTCTTATGGCAGGAACGGCCGTATGGGCAGGGGCCTACGGCATGGAATTGATCTGCCCGGGCCTTGAATCCAAGCTCATGTGGGTACGGGTGGAGTACCTGGGTGCGGGGGCCGTGGGGCTGCTCCTGCTCCGGTTTGCCCTGGTTGCCGTGGAGAAACCGGGCCGGATGGCCTGGGGACTTTCCCCCTGGCTGTGGGCCGTGCCCCTGACGGTGATGGCGGCCGCCTGGTCCAATACTATCCACGGCTTGGTGTGGCAGGATGCCTGGCTGGTGACCAAGCCGGAGATCCAGTTCCTTCAGTATCACAGGGGGCCTGTATTCTGGTTTCATACCTGCTTTTCATACCTTTGCATTCTGGGGGTGTTGATTCTGTTGATCCGGGATGTTGTGACCTCCCGGGGGCTCCAGCGGAAACAGGCCGTGGTGCTTATCTGCGGTATTTCCATTCCCTGGGCCGCAAACGGGGTCTACCTGTTTGAACTGCTGCCCGGGATGGCCCATGTGGATTTGAGCCCGACGGCCTTTATGGCCTCCTGTGCCTTGTTTTCCCTGGGGCTTTTCCGCTACCACCTGCTCCATCTGCTGCCCCTGGCCCATGAGGCGGTCATGGACGGCCTGGGGGATCCGGTCATTGTGCTGGACATGGATGACCGGGTGATGGAACTCAACCGGGCCTGTATATCCGCATTTGATCTTGGCCCATTGCCGTCGGACCCGGTGTCTGCTCAGCTCCTTTTTCCGGGGCTGTATAGAAAGATCTGTGATTTCCGGGGGAAACAGCCCAGGGAGTTCCAGTGCCGGTTGGAAATAGCCGGAGGGCGGCCCAGGGAATGGCATATACGGGTGTCTCCCCTCTGGGAGAACTGGGAGCACCAGAGTGGATGGCTCCTCCTTTTAAGGGATATCACTAGCCGGGTGGCGGCGGAAAAGGCCCTGAGGGAAGCCAGAAATTATGTGGACAGCATCATCAATTCCATGCCTTCGGTGATCATCGGGGTGGACCGGGAAGGCCGGGTGGTTCACTGGAACCTCGGTGCCGAGAAAATGACCGGTATTGAGGAAGCAAAGGCTTCGGGGATGAAACTGGACCTGCTGTTGCCCCGGCTTTCCCCCTATTGTGAAGATATTGAGAGGGTTGTTGAAACAGGGATGCCCAGGCATAGGGAAAAACAATCGCTCTCCTTGAACGGTGTTTCCATTACCGCGGATATTATGATTTTCCCCATATTATCAGGGAGCACGCCGGGGGCAGTGATCCGGGTGGACGATATCAGCGATCAGGCCAGGGTCAGCGAAATGCTGGCCCAGTCTGAAAAAATCATGTCCATCGCCGGTCTTGCTGCGGGCATGGCCCACGAAATCAACAATCCCCTTGCCGGGATGATCCAGAATGTCCAGGTGATCCGGAACCGGCTATCAAAGCCCTTGCCGGCCAATCTGGAAACGGCCCGCCGGTATAATCTGGACCTGGACCGGGTTGCCGCTTACATGGAAGACCGCAAGATTTTCCGCATGATGGACCAGGCCCTTGAGGTGGGGGCCCGGGCCGGCAAGATTGTGGAGAACATGCTGACCTTCAGCCGGAAAAACGACGGGCTGGTGTCCAGCCACAGCCTCCCGGAAATGATGGATGATACCATTTCCCTTCTGGAAAAGGATTTCACCCTCCGCAGCCAGTATGATTTCAGATCGGTGAAGGTTGAAGTGGCAGACCGGGACGCCCTGCCACTGGTGCCCTGTGAAAAAAGCCGTCTGCAGCAGGTTTTCTTCAATATTCTGAAAAACGGCTGCCAGGCCATGGCCCAGGCCGGTACGTCCGACCCCACTTTTTTTATCCGGTATTTCCTTGACCGGGATATGGCCGGGGTGGAAATCCGGGACAACGGGCCCGGTATGGACGAGACGGTCCGGCGGCGGATATTCGAACCGTTTTTTACCACCAAATCCGTGGGGCGCGGCACCGGGCTGGGCCTGTCGGTATCTTATTTCATCATTAAGGAAACCCTGGATGGAGAGCTGGATGTCAGATCCGCCCCGGACGAAGGGGCCACCTTTACCATCAGGCTTCCCCTTGGGCGATCAGCCGGTTAATACCAGGTTGACCCCTGATTTTTTCATCACTGCGGTGACGGTTGGGGGCGGTTCCCGATCCGTGACCAGGGTGTGTATTTCAGCGATATTGCCCAGTTTGACCATGGCGCTCCGGTTGAATTTGGAATGGTCGGCCACCAGGATGACCTTGCCGGCATTGTCCATGATGGCCCGGGCCACATCCACTTCCATGAAATCGTAATCCAGGAGGGTGCCGTCCCCGTCGATGCCGCTGATGCCGATGATGCCGATGTCCGCCTTGAACCGGCGGATGAAGCGGATAGCCGAATCTCCGGTAATCCCGTTGTCCCGGGCCCTGACAATGCCGCCGGAGACCAGGACCTGGAAATCTTCGTTGCTGCCCATGATGGCGGCGATGTTCAGGTTGTTGGTGATGACCTTGAGTCTTCTGCGGTGGGCCAGGGCCCTGGCCACCTGCTCGGTGGTGGTGCCGATATTGATAAACAGGGAAGAGTTGTCCGGCACAAGCGCTGCGGCAGCACGGGCAATATCCTTTTTTTCGGCCTGGAGCAGCTTTTTCCGACGGGTATAGGCCAGGTTCTCCGTGGAACCGCTGGCGGCGGCTCCGCCGTGGTGGCGGGTGATCCGGCCCTCCTTGTTCAAGGTATTGATATCCCTCCGGATGGTCTGGGGGGTGACCTTGAACTGCCGGGCCATCTCCTCTACGGTGGCAAATCCGTTTTCCCGGACAAGTTGCACGATTCCGTTCTGGCGTTGGGTCATTGGGCGTTGCCTGGGCGCCATGCGTACTCCTGTTTGAAAGTGAACATTACAGGGACTTTTGATAACATGGTTGTTACGGGATATCCAGTTAAAAATACAGGTGAAACAGGAAAAAGCATGGGGCCTGCAGGGCGTCGGCTGGTTCAACAGTATTCACTTGCGAAAGTGAAATAAAGGTGCTACTTTCATTTCCGAACATTTAATGGGGCAAGGATTAGGGGTCACAAAAAATGACACAGACCATAGAGACCCAGGTTCTCATCATCGGCGGCGGGGCCACAGGCACAGGCCTTGCCCGGGATCTTTGTCTGCGCGGCCTGGATGTGGTGCTGGCTGAAAAGGGAGATCTCAATGCCGGCGCGTCCGGGGCCAATCACGGCCTGCTCCATTCCGGAGCCCGGTATGTCCATTCCGACCTTGAAGCGGCCATGGAGTGCCGGGCCGAAGGTCAGATCCTCAAAGAAATATGTCCCCAGTGCATCGAAGAAACCTCAGGGCTTTTCGTGGCCGTGCCCGGCGATGATGAGGCCTATATCGCCGATTTTCCCCATATGTGCAGCAGGGCCGGTATTCCCTGCCGGGAACTTGCAGTGGCCGAGGCCCTTGAAAAAGCCCCCTGCATCGCGCCCGATGCCATTGCCGTATACGAGGTGCCCGATGCGGCCATTGATCCGTTTAAACTGGCCATTGAAAACATGACCCAGGCACGGGGCCTGGGGGCCAGGTACCTTTCGCATACCCGGGTGGCGGGATTTGAAATGGATAAGGGCCGGATGGTCCGTGCCCGTGTCCGGGATACCCGGACCGGGGATGAATTTGCCATTGCAGCACAAATAATGGTCAGTGCCTCCGGGGCCTGGGCCGGTGAAGTGGCGGCCATGGCCGGACTCCACATTCCCATGGTCTTTTCCAAGGGAACCCTGCTGGTCACTGGCCAGCGGCTGGCAAAGCCCGTGATCAACCGCCTGCGCAAGGCCAGCGACGGGGATATCCTGGTGCCCGGCGGGGTGGTTTCCATCATCGGCACCACCTCGGTCCGGGTGGACTGCCCGGATCGTATTTTCCCCACGGTGGAAGAGGTGGACCTGGTGATCAACCAGGGCCGCCAGATGGTACCCGACCTGGGTGTCCGCCGGTATATCCGTGCCTATTGCGGGGTACGCCCCCTGGTCAGTTCCCAGGGCGGGGACGACCGGAAGGTGACCCGGGGCTTTTCCCTTATCGACCATGAAAAGGAGGGCGTCAGCAATTTTATTACCATTACCAGCGGAAAACTGACCACCTACCGGCTGATGGCCGAGAGAACTGCGGACATGGTCTGCGGCAAACTCGGCATTTCAGAACCTTGTAAGACCGGGGTGCTTGCCCTGCCCATGGCTGAAACCGGCGACTGGACAGCGCCCGGCGCCTCCCTTCGCCAGGGGTACCGCCTACCGGACCGGGACGATCTGATGATCTGCGAGTGCGAAATGGTGCCGGCCTCGGCCATGGACGCCATTGTTGAGGATGTCAAGCGCCACCATGGGCAACCGGATCTGGTCGCCATCGGGCTGCGCAGCCGCCTGGGCAAAGGTCCCTGCCAGGGGGCCACCTGCAGCACCCGGGCCCTGGCCCGTCTTTACGACAACGGAGAGGTGCGGGGGCGGGAAGGGATTCGGGCCCTGAGCCGGTTTCTGGATGAGCGGTGGAAAGGGGAGCACGCGTTGCTGTGGGGCGATTCCCTGGCCCAGTCCTCCCTCAAGGAAATGATCCACTGCGGCCTGTTCTGCCTGGAGATGCAGGGGGATGAAGATGGATAAAACCATCCGCTGCGATCTTTTGATTATCGGTGCCGGTGCGGCCGGGATGATCGCGGGCATCCGGGGCGCATCAAGGGGCCTGGATACCGTAGTCGCAGGCAATCCCTCTGCTCTGGCCTTTTCCAGTGGGATTCTGGACTACCTCGGGGTTTACCCGGCGGGGAATAAAAAAATACTGGCTGATCCCGAAAAGGGACTGGAAGGGCTGCTGCAGGATTTCCCCAACCATGCCTATGGCCTGGCCGGAAGGGAAAAGACCCGTGAATATTTTGAATTTTTGAAAGCGCAGCTTGATCTGGCCGGTCTGCCCTATACCCGGATGGCCGGGGGAAAAAATATGACCGTGCCCACGGCCATGGGGACGCTGCGGCCCGGGTTCCTTGTGCCTGAAACCATGGCGGCGGGGGCCGGCGCCATGGGGCGGGGGGCAAAGGAGATGGTGCTGCTTGTTGCCGGGATACGGGGCCTGGCCGGATTCAGCGCCGTTCAGGTGGCCGAGGGGCTGGCACCTTTGTTTTTACGGACCATTCCCTTTGAGGCGGCATTGCCCGGCATCGGGACCGGGGTTCCCCCCCAGATTCTGGCGGAAAAAATGGCTGAATCCGGGGGCGTGGAGTCATTTGCGGCCGCCCTGCTTCCCCATGCCCCCAAGGCGGATATCATCGGCCTGCCCGCGGTCTGCGGCATTGAAGGCAGCGGCGATATCGCGGCGTCACTTGCCCGGCGGCTGAATAAGCCTGTATTTGAAATACCGGGGCCGCCCCCCTCGGTACCCGGGCTGAGACTGAAACGGGCCTTTGAAAAACGGCTGGCAGACTCCGGCGGCAGGCTTTTATCCAATGTCCGGATAAAAGACCCCGTATTCGACGGCAGACGCTTCACCCTGAAGGGAGAGGCCGATCCGGAACCCTTACGGATCAGGACAGCGGGGGTGCTTCTGGCAACGGGGCGGTTTTTCGGCGGCGGGCTCCATGCCCGGCGGGAACGGATTGTGGAGCCGGTGTTCCATCTGGATGTGGCCCAGCCCACAGGCCGGCGGCTCTGGCATGACAACCGTTTTTTAACCCCGGGTGGCCATGCAGTGAACCGGTCGGGCATTGAAACCGATGAATTTTTCCGCCCCCTGGACGAACGGGGCCGGCCGGTCTATGCCCATCTCTATGCGGCCGGAAGCATCCTGGCCCACAACGACTGGGCCAGGCTCAAGTCCGGAACGGGCACCGCCCTGGTATCCGCCTGCAAGGCCGTGGATGCCTTTGCCAAGGCCGGGGAGGGCATCCATGGCATTTAAGATTATCCTGATCACGGTCTGTTGTTTGAGTTTCATGGGGCTGATCTTCCGGTTCATTACCATGGCCCGCCTGGGCGGGGTGTTTGAGCGGGACAAGTCTCCCCTTGCCCGCCGGCTTTTTAACATCAATTATGCGGGGGCGCTTTTCAATACCCTGTTCCAGGTTCGCCTTTTCCGGGCCGGGAAACTGCGGTGGCTGGCCCATGCCCTGGTTTTTTCCGGATTCGTCTATTTAGTTTTTGTCCATGCCCTGGACGATTGGACCGGCGTGGTTTTTGACTGGTACCAGCCGGGTATCGATCCGTTCAGGATGCTTCGGAACCTGGCAGGTGTGATGGTGGCGGCGGGTTGCATCTCCTTTTTGGCCCGGCGGATGAGCCGGTCCAGAATCAACCGGGAGCGGCTGCGCCGGGGGCTGAGGTTCAGGGTCAGGGGTACCCTCTCGGTCATGGTGATTTTGGGATTGATCTCCAGCGGTTTTTTCACCGAAGCCCTGAATATCATGTCCGAGGTCCGGTTCAATGAGATGGTGGAGGAATATTCGGGTTTGGTTGGGGAGCCGGAACTGGTTCATTTAAAGGGCTATTGGGCGCGGTATTATGACGTGGCCTTTGCCGGCGGCATATCTGTTCAGGGGGTGGATCTGGAAGCGGGCGGGACATTGAATGAAGAATACTGCCTGGAGTGCCACACCCGTCCGGCTGCTGCCTTTGTCTCCGCCCCCCTGGCACGAATGGGAGGGCGGGTGAATCGATTTTTGGCCCGGTTCCGCCTGGACCGGGTGATGTACTGGATTCACCTGGGGCTGGCCCTGACCCTGTTGCTATTTCTTCCCTTTTCCAGGATGTTTCACATAGTGGCCGTCCCCCTGGCCTCCATGGGCAGGCGGGTGGGACCGGAAAACCTGGGCACGGACATGGGCGCCCTGGACCTGGCTGCCCTGACCGCCTGTACCCATTGCGGGTTCTGTTCCAAGGTCTGTTCCGTATATCCCGATTACCAGATTTCAGAGAATCCCCAGGTGCTGCCCCATGTGAAGATTGAGACCCTCAAACGCCTGGCGGGAAAAGGCGTGTATGACATTAATACCCTTACCCAACTTCGATCCGGCAATGACGACTGCACCCTTTGCGGGCGCTGCGCCGATATCTGCCCCTCGTCCATTGACCTTGTCCGGCTGTGGACGGCGGCTGGCCGCCTGATGGACCGGCTGGGCTGCCCCGATAATTATATCTCTGCCATGGAGACCCCCTTCGGGGCCTGGATGGGAACCGGGGACAGCGGCCGGCCGGCTGTGCGTCCCGCTTCGGAATCGGGGGCGGTTGCGGGGGACGGGGTGCTGTCCGGCCTTATTTTTCAGGCCGATGCATTTGAGCACTGCGTCCAGTGCACCCTGTGCACCAACGCTTGCCCTGTGGTGGCCCAGGATATGGCAGACAACGATATGGGGCCACACCAGATCATGAATCTGCTGCGTCTGGGAGAGATCCGCATGGCATCGGGAACCCGAATGGTCTGGCATTGCCTGACCTGTTACGCCTGCCAGGAAATCTGTCCCCAGTCCATCCGGGTGACGGATATCATTCTGGAATTGAGATGCCGGGGGCAGGCCAGGGCCTTTGAATTGACCCGGGCACGGCTGAAAGGGGGGCTGTGATGCGGCTGGCATATTTTCCCGGATGCAAAATTAATTTTCATCTGCCCGCCTACGGCAAGGCCGTTGAAAAGCTGATGCGCCACCTGGGCATTACCCTGGTGCGCCTGCCCTTTAACTGCTGCGGCAACCCGGCCCGGGGCAAAGACCCCGCAGCCTCGGTGCTGGCGGCGATGACCAATATTGCCCTGGCCCAGGCCAGGGGCCTGGACATTTTTACCCCCTGCAAATGCTGTTTCGGCCAGCTCAAGCACGGGATGCACTGGTATGCCACGGACCCGAGAATCCGGGAGCAGGTGGATACGGCCCTGGCCGGGGAGGGAATGGTCGTGAACGACTCCTGTCTGGTCGAGGAGGCCGACACCGGCCGCCTGGCCCGCCGCCAGGTTGAAATCCGCCACTTGCTGGATTTCCTCTACCATGATATCGGGGTTGAAAAACTGGCCGCCATGGTCACCACCCCCCTGCCGCCGGAAAGGGTTGTGCTTCAACAGGGCTGCCATGCCCTGCGGCCTTTTTCCGTCACCCGGTTTGACAACCCCTTTGCCCCCAGAATTTTCCGGGAACTGGTTCAGTGCACCGGCCTTGAAGTGCTGGACTGGAATAAGGAAACCGAGTGCTGCGGCGATCCGGCCGCAGAAACACATAGCAGCCTGGCCGCAAAGATCCTGTCCGGCAAACTGGCACATGCCAAAAAGGCAGGCGCCGGGTGGATCTGCACGGCCTGCACCCACTGCCAGATCCAGTACGAGAGATACGGGGGCGCCGATATCCGCGCCCTGCCTTTTGCCCTGGTTCTGGGCGGTGCACTGGGAATTACCCCCATAAAAGGCATGAATACGGCCTGATGTTTTCAGACCAAAAAATAATTGAAAACTGATTGTATTTTAATAATTTGTCCCTATTCTTAAGGACAGGTTGTGACAACCGCAACTGATGAAAAGGAGTTAGCTTCATGGAAAAAAAATATGTTTGCACCAACCCCCAATGTGGCGATAACGAAAAGGATGCCTATGTCAAGGTGGTGAACCAGGAAAGCGTCATGGATGAGCAGAACATGGCCCAGATGTTCTGTCCCAAGTGTAAATCCCGCCTTGAGAGCCCGAAGGAGGAAACCCCAGCCACCTGCTGAAGCCAGACGCTGTCGCTGCTGTTGCTGCTGTCGCTAAGGTCGCTGATCGCGTTTGGCACTGCCGCCACCTAAAGACTCGCATATAGATGCGGTAGGAAAAGGAGGTATCTGTTGAACCGCTTTTTATTGTTTTTTGATAAGCGGGCATAATCCGGCAGCGGCACGATTCCGTTTTAGTATTCCCGGTCGTTCTGACCGGGAATACAGTGAACGAACTGCCGTCTTTGCCGTCCTGACCGACGCCAGTTCATACGAGTTCCCCCGCCCCTCGGTTTATACATCCAGATGAGCCTAAATTGCTTAGTGTATTGAATGATTTTCGCTGTATGGTTTGTGACGGTCCCCAAAGCTTGAACAGCCCGGGTGCTTGAACTTATAGAGGCTCCTGACTCTGCTGAGCTTAAAAATTTATTAAGAGCTTAACAGCATCCTAATCAAATTCTAATTCCTCACGCATAGTTTAGAATTGAAAAAAAGCTTCTTAAGATATGCAAAGGATAATTCATGTCCAAAATTATCACGTCAAATTGGATAAAACCCATTATTTTAGTCAGCCTTTTAATCGGCAGCATTATTTTTGTTCAAACGATTCCTGTTGAAATTACTTCTGGTGATTCTATTGCGGAGTTGTTTTACCTTGAAAAATAATAACTTCCCAACTGATGCTTAATGGTATTGGCTATCGGCTTTTCTCCTGCCCCCGTCAAGATCTGGCATGCGGTCATATTCTGAACTTGTGGGCTAAAATCAAGATTATCTTCGATAAAATTTTTTTTCATATTGTTTGCTGTGGCTTTGAAATGGCAGATCGTGCTGAGTGAGCATAGTTGTGCAGGCCTTGGGCGGAGAGGGGGCAAAAGCGGCTTTTGATGAGCGGACTGCCATGGATGAGCAGAATCTGGCCCAGATGTTCTGCCTTAAGTGTAAATCTTGCCTTGAGAGCCTTTAGGAGCCTGTTGATTACTCCACTACGCTGCAATGCTGCTCGGGCTGCTGACGCAGCCTGGGCCACTGGCGCCGGTTATCCTTAAGCCCTGGCTATTTTGATGATACTTGAACATAAAGACGTTCTATTCATCTGCCGAATAGGAAGGGTTTTTCTGTCGGAAATGGTAAAAGATTTTAAAATTATTTATAATTCTTGTTGTTGCCCCGTTTGGGATAAGGGCAGGAACGGCTTACTCCCGCCCTTATGGCAATTTAAGTTTCTTCGATTATTTCTGTTTTTTTCTATTGGCTCCGGCAAGGCCCAGTAACCCGATTCCCAGAAGCAGGATTGTGGAGGGTTCTGGGATTGCAGGAGGTTCCTGCTCACTGAGATTGAATACGATATTTGAGCGTGCATCGGTCCCTAAATTGAGTGCGAACATTGAGCCGTCTCCGCCATAAACATAAAGAGAATCAAGATTTACATAGCTGAGTGGGTCAATGGTTAAAGTCCAATCTCCCCCCAGGGCGCCTATTGCACCACCGTCACCGTATGCCTGGTTATAGTAAAACCGCGCCTCAAAAAAATTAGAACCTGTTTCTTGCAATTCATTAGGATCATCTGACACCAGAACACTGGGATCAGTCGAGCTTCCTGTAACCGCGATATCTAAATCGACCGAACTGGTACCACCTGTTGCGACAACGTGGCCAAAGATCATATTGAAAGACAAACCGTCCGACCCATCATAAAAGAAGAGATGCCCTCGCCTATATTCCGTTTGGGCGGGGCCATTCTGTATGCGGTTAGCAGCGTTATAGTAGTCATAATTATCTATGGTACTGAGAGATCCCGAGTAAGATGCTATAGAGCCAAGTAAGGTTCCTCCCTGGGTAACATCTATCATCGAAGCACTGACGGTTCCTGCCATTAAAAACACGAAGACAGGAACCACTATCAGGATGAAACGTTGTAATTGTTTTAATCTCATTTCTTACCTCCTTTATTTTGAAATAATTTTCAATGTCCAGCGTGATAACATGGAATGCCCTTGCACCAAAGCTGAACGACTTAATAACGCTTTGTTGGTAAAAACAAAGTGTTATCATTTGTTTTAACGATTAAGACTGAGTCCACCAAATCGAATGTTGTGGTGATCAAATGCACGGAATAACAGAGGAGAAAGAAGCAGGATAATGTTATGACAGAGGAAACTAAAAATTTATATTTAGTCTGATTGCATCATGCAAGAAAAATACCCGAAATTTATAATAATTCCCATCCTTTAATTACAATATTTAAGCTGTTTTTGGTTACTTTTTTCATATGGAAAAAAAGTAATAATGGGAATAAACCGATCTATAAATAGGAAAAGAATTATACACAATCTTCGAGGGCAATAGGTATGTTGTACTGCCTATAGAGCTCAAAAAGGCGTTCTCCATCGCTTTATGATCCAAAAAATCCCTGATTGGGCTGCTGGTGGCGGTTATCCTTGATCCCCGGGCGGTTTGTTGATACAACAGCAGTGAAATTGTTCTACCCACCTGCCGAATAGGGAGAGTTCCATGTCAGAAATTAATGTGACCAACTGGGAAGACCATCTGGTGGCGCCGGAACGGGTGCTGAATCATATCCAGCCCGGTATGACCGTATTTGTCGGTACCGGACCGGCAGCCCCCCGTACCCTGATCCGGACCCTGCTGGATGTTGACAAGCACAATATCCGGGACCTTGAGTTGGTGCAGCTGGCGGTACTGGGGGAAACAATCCTCCACCTGGACCGTCTCAGCGCCCCCAACTACCGGATGAAAACCTTTTTTGCCGGTTATGTGGCCTGGGATACCATTTCCGAAGGCCAGGTGGACCTGATACCCGCCTATACCTCAGAAATTCCCGAGATCATCAAATCACGCCGTGTCAACATGGATGTGGCCTTTATTCAGATTACCCCGCCCAATGATGCGGGGTATTGCAGCCTGGGTGTGGCCGTGGACGTGGCCCGGGAGGTCATGGACAAGGCCCGGCTGGTGGTGGGGGAGGTCAACATGGACATGCCCTTTACCTACGGAGATACCTTTGTTTCCATTGAGGAGTTCGACCTGCTGGTGAAATCCGACCGGGCGCCGGTGACCTATGAACCGGCCCAGGTGCCTGATGTGATGAAGCGGGTGGCCGCCAATGTGGCCTCCCTGGTCCGGGACGGGGACTGTATCAACTGGTCCCACGGCCCCCTGTTCGAGGCCCTGGTGCCCTTTTTATCCGATAAAAAGGATCTGGGCATCCATTCCCTTTATTTTACCGATGCCACGGCCGAGCTGGTCAATTCCGGGGCTGTGACCAACCACCGCAAATCCCCCTTCCGGGGTAAATCCCTGGCCTCCTACGCCCTGGGAACAAAGGAATTGATGACCTGGCTCCATAAAAATCCCCTGGTGGAGTTCCAGGGCATTGACTGGGTCTGCAACTCCCAGTTTATTGCCAATAACCCCCAGTTCACCGCCATTTATGAGGGACGCAAAGCCGATATCCAGGGCAGTGTGGCCTTTCCCCTAAAGGGCAGTGTGATCACCGGCCCGGGGGAGGGCATTGATTTTTACAAGGGGGCAGAGGCCTCCAAAGATGGGGCCACCATCGTGGGCCTGCCCTCCCGGAATGAAAAAGGGGAGTCCAACATCCTGGTTTCCATCCAGGACTATGTCAACCAGCTGAGGCTCCGGGAGTCGGTCCATGCCATGGTCACGGAGTACGGGGTGGCCATGCTCAAGTGGCGCCCCCTGCGGGAACGGGCCCAGGCCATCATCGACATCGCCCATCCCGATGACCGGGAGGAACTCATCCGCCAGGCCAGGGAGCGGAAGATCATCTATCCCAACCAGATTTTCGTGAGCCGGTCCGCCCACCTCTACCCGGACCATATCGCCTATACCAAAACCTTTAAAGGCGGAAAAACCGTCCGGTTCCGGGCCATGAAGCCCTCGGACGAAGAGGCCATGCGCCGCTTTTTCTACCGCTGTTCCAAGGAAATGGTCTTCTACCGGTTCTTTTACTCCATTAAAACCATGAGCCACGACAAAATGCAGGAATACGTCAACGTGGACTATGCCAAAGAATTTTCCGTTGTGGGATTCGGCGGTAAAAAGGGGGCAGGCAAGATGATTGCCGAGGCCCGCCTGGTGGTGGGGGAAGAGGACAATGTGGGGGAAGTGGCCTTTCTCATTGACGAGGATTACCAGGG
Source organism: Desulfobacter sp. (assembly GCA_028768525.1). Lineage (NCBI taxonomy): Bacteria > Pseudomonadati > Thermodesulfobacteriota > Desulfobacteria > Desulfobacterales > Desulfobacteraceae > Desulfobacter > Desulfobacter sp. The sequence goes on from CP054837.1 coordinate 4,328,974, forward strand.
CGCGGGCATTGGATCCTACCTCATGGACCTGCTCATTGTGGAAGGCCGGAACCGGGGACTGGACGCCCTGTGCGCCCAGGTGCTATCGGACAACCAGCCCATGATAAAAGTCTTTGAAAAAACCGGGCTGCCCGTGGAGTCCCGCCTGGAAAGCGGGGTGTACCAAATCAGTATTAAGATTAAAAAATAATCATCCCATACGGGTGAATACGGCCTGGTACAGCACTGCTGCCAGGGCATTGGCCACGTTCAGGGAATTCTTTTTCCCGAACATTGGGATGTGGACGGCGTGGTCGGCTGCAGCCAGCACATGGGGGGAGATGCCGTACTCTTCATTGCCCATGACGATAACCGCTTTTTCAGGCCAGGGGTAATCATGGCAGGCGCTGGAACCTGAGATGGTTTCCACGGCAATGATATGGTATCCCCGGGCCTTTTTTGTTTCCAGGCAGCCGGCAAGGTCCTTGGTGTGCTCTTCTGTGATGTTATCCTGGGCCCCCATGGCTGTTTTCCTGACCTGGGGGCTCTCTTTTCCCAGGCAGTTTCCCAGTATAATATGGTCCACCCCGGCGGCTTCGCAGGTCCTATAGATTGAGCCCACGTTGAACAGGCTGCGCAGGCCGTCCAGGGCCACCTGGTAGTCCATGGCCGGCCGCTGCATCAAGGGCTGTTCCCTGTCGCCGGTCACCACCCGGTCCAGAAGATCGTAATCCCTTGGTGCCAGGCCCAGGAGGGTTCTGTGCCGGTGGACGGCATCGGAGACATAGGCCAGCCGGTGGGGAACTCCAGATTCCACCGGGGCCTCGGCGGCGGCAAGGCCCATCCAGATGCAGATGGTCTTATACTCCCGGGCGAAATCAAGGAAGGCCCCTGTGCCGGTGCGTCCGGCGGCCAGGGTCTGGTAAATGCCAGAAAGCCAGTCAATGAGGTGTTTGTGGCGCCCTTTGTCCGTAAGGGTTAAAAATTTTTTCCGGGTAAATCCAAATCCTTTCATGGGCTGGTTATACCATTGGGAAGGCTGGCGGTGCCAGGCTTTTCCCCGGTGGTGGAATAAAAATTTATGTTTCTTACCCGGACTGCCGATAGTCTAAGTCTATAAGGATCATTATTTCCGGTCTTTTAAACGAGGAGAAGAAAAATGAACGGCCTGTCCCAGATTAACCCGGGCGGATTAAGGCAGCATGGCGGGTATGGCGCCATGTCCAGCAGCACCACCGCTGTGAATTCCTATGAAAGCCTTAACGCCGGACTGACCATCCAGACCCGTGAAGGGGATATCGTCACGCTGTCCGCCAGCATGTTTTCCGAGTTGGACGCCAATGAATACACCAGTCAGGGAGAGTTTGCCGGCAAACGAGGCAGTGTCTCGGCAGCCTATAATGAACGGGAAATTACCCTGAGTACGGGTGAAGCATTTACCTTTACCGTAAAAGGGGATCTCAGTGAAGAAGAGCTTGAGGACATCGAAGCCATCGTCTCCGGCGTGGATGCCATCATTGGCGAAATGGCCGAAGGGGATATGGCGGATGCGGTTTCCAAGGCCCTGTCCATGGGAACCTATGATTCCATTTCTCAGTATGAGGCCGATATCAGCATGGAACGCGCCTATGCCGTTTATGCCGAAAACAGCTCCGCCGCCTATGGAAGGGGGCGGGGCCATGGTTACGGCAGAAGCCTTGGGCCGGCAACCGGGCAGGAGGCCGTTCCCGTGGCCTCCGAAGGTGAAAGCGTCTCCTTTATGGACAAGGTGGCGGCACTTCTGGAAGAGCAGAGGGAAGAGACCGTGGCATGGGCCAGGCAGCCCCTGGGACAATTGTTCAGCCACCACCTGGAGGCCCTGGAAACGCCAGATGACACAGATGCGACTGAAGGGGTCGACGGTGTGGATGAAGGGACCGATGGTGTGGATGAATTGGTTGCGGCTGAAAATCAGCCCCTGTACCAGGTGCTTGAAGATGCCGCGGAAAAGGTGGATGAGCTGATCAATACCATGATGAAGGATTTGTTTGGAAACACCCTGGACCAGATGATTTAACCAGATAATGCGTTGGGATAAAAAAATGGGGGAGGCCGAATGGTCTCCCCCATTTTTTTGTTTTATTGCCGGTAACTAATTCAGGCCGCATCGGGCCAGGGCGGAATCCACAATGTGGTTGATGAGCCGTTTGTAGTCTTCCATCTCCCCTTGTTCGGAGGCATGGTGAAGGGTGTAAATCTGGGGGCTCCAGCTTTTGATGGGCTTGAGGCCGGGGATGCCGTTGACCTCAATGATTTTAAAATTGCCCTCGCTGTCCAGCCTCATGTCGGCCCGGACATGGTCCAGGCAGTTCAGGGCTTCCATGGCCTTGGCCGTCACGGCCACGGCCTGCTCGGAGAGGTCCCCGGCGGGTTTGATCTTGGTGGCCCCCACGCCCCTCAGATCGGCCCTGAGGATGGGGTATTCGCCGAAAAGGGAGGGATCGACCATGACTTTGCCGGAAAGGTATTCCTGGTATTCCCCGTTGCCCAGCATGAGTACGGTGTATTCCTGGCCGGGCAGGTATTCTTCCACCAGGGCGGGCTGGTCGTAGGTGTCGTGGATGAATTTGACCTGGGCGGCCAGTTCTTCGGCATTGTTGACCACGCTGTTGTCGGAGATGCCCACGGAGCGGCTTTCATAACTGGGTTTGACAAAGGCGGGAAATTTCAGGTCCGGCATGGCCTCGCCCTTTTCGATCTGGTAGTGGTAGGGCACGGCGCAGCCTGCTTTTTCCATGATGTCGTGGGTGGCGGTTTTGTGGATGAGCGCCTTCATGGTGGCGGCATTGGGGCCGATGTAGGGGATTTTGCGTTCGTCAAGGATGTCGGCCACCCAGCGGTCGTCCCCTTCGCTCATGCCGATGGTGTCGGCATTTTCGTTGACGTGGTACAGGGCGCTCCAGATAAGGTCAAATTCATGGGTTTCCAGGGCCTTGTCCAGCTCTTCCATGTTGGAGACATAGGCGATTTCAGCGGATTTTTCCGATGCGTTGATGGCCTTGGCAACTTCCTGGGTAACGGCCATGTCTCCCCAGCCCTGGGCATCTCCCCCCGGGCCTGTGATGATTAAAATTCTTTTCATGGTTCTCCTCGTTTAATCAATATCAATGCTGAACAGGTCCCTGTCCAGTGTATACGTTTTTAAAGCGGTTACGGTTGCAGGCGAGACCCCTGACAATAATTTTTCATAGGCCTCGATCCGGGAGGGTTCCCAGGTCACCCGGGACAATATGGTCATCCGGATTTCCGGGCTGCCGCCGGGGGTTGCACCCTGGCAGGCCCTGTCCACCATCTTGTCGTTGGGGTTGAGAATTTCCACGGGGTTCCCGGTGTGCTGTTCCAGGGCGTTTTTGAACTGGTCCCGGCAATAACCGAAGTGGGTGCAGCAGAGGGCGGCATATATTTTCCCTGGCGTTTTGTCCAGCTGTTTTGCCGCGGCCCTGGCATTCTCGTCAATCATCGTTTTGACTTCATCGCCAAAGGGGGCCCGTTCGATTTTTCCGGCCAGGTTGAGGCAGCCCTGGGGAATGATGCGTCCCGGGTCAATGCCGGCGTCAACCAGGGCGGTTTTATGGCTGTTTTCCTGGACGGTGGTGGGGGTGCCGAAGATAACGGCCCGTCCGGCGGGATCCTTGTCCAGGGCGGTTTTCACCATGCCTGCCCCATGGTCCACAATGCCGGTGACCGGGATGTGTGTTTCCCCGGCGAACCGGGTAAAAGGATAAATCACCGAGAGGGTGTTGCAGGCGATATAAATGTGGTCGGGATTGAATTCTCCCATGGCGGCCATGGCATTGTGGAATACCTTTGCCCTGGCCTCCCGGTCCGGGTAGTGGTTGTAGCCCTTATGCTGCTGGGGCCAGGCATTGAAATAGATCAGATGGATGCGGTCGTACCGTCCATCGGTTTTCAAGGATTTTTCCATGCCGGCGCATACCGACAGGCCGCCCAGTCCCGAATCGGTGATTAAAAGTGTTGTTTCTTTCATTGAATTTCCCTTGTGAGCCATTCTTCGGCAATATCCCTAGCCCATTGGGGGGAGTCCCCCATTTTATTATCCACGATCCGGGTGAGCAGGTCCTTCCAGTGGTAAAAGTGCTGGGCCGTGGTCAGGCGGTTCCTGAACATGGCCGCCCCCTTGCCGGGTTCTTCCCCCTCCATTTTACCCAGGATCATGTTGACTTCGTTTTTAAATCCGGCTGTACCGTAATAATCGATGAAACCGTTCCAGGCCGCCAGGGCGTTCTCTTCGTCAAACAGGGGCAGGGAAATCTCCTCCAGCCGTTGGAAAAAACGATTTTCTTCCTCTTCCTGCAGCAGGGATACGCCCGTGTCGTGGATGCGGTAGGGGATGATGTCGAATCCGGCCACGCCTTTCTGGGCCAGTTTAAGGTTGACCATATATCCCAGTTTGCGCCAATGGAATTTGGTGGGCTGGTAAAATACAAAATTGCCCAGGCTGCAGCAGACCGGCACCCCCTTGTGGATGAAAATCCCCTGGGGGACGTGGGGGTGATGGCCGATGACCGCATCGGCCCCGGCATCGGCAACGGCTTTAAAGGCATCAATGACGTAGGCCGGGGGATAGGGGATATATTCCAGGCCGCAGTGGACCACGGCGACCACGGCGTCGGCCTCTGCTTTGGCTGTTTTAATCTGGGCGGCCACTGTTTCCAGATCCCAGCCCATGACCCCCGGGCCCTTTCCGGCGGCGGTGAGGTCCTCGCCTTCGCTGAAGTTGACCACGGCGACTTTGAGACCGCAGGTTTCCAGGATCAACGGGGCTTTGGCCTCGTCCAGGTCCATTCCGGCGCCGGTGTGTCTGATGTTCCGGCTTTCCAGCGCGTTTATGGTTTCTTTAAAGGCAACCGTCCCGAAATCAAACATATGGTTGTTGGCCAGGGTGACCGCGTCAAAGGGAACGGCGGCAAGGCCTTCCACATGACAGACGTTGCCCTTGAACACGGCACCGCTCTTTGTGACGGGAGCGCCGGTGTCGCTTAAGGGGGCTTCAAGGTTGACCAGGGACAGGTCGGCTTCCCGGATCAGGGGCAGCAGGTCCCCGTATACGCCTTCAGGATTTTTTTCAATTAAAGGGGCAAATTCCCGGATGGGGGCCCAGTCCCCTGCGATCATCATATGGGCGACGGGGCCGCGGCCGTTGGACCAGGTCCCTGTTTTAAAATTGATATCTTTCATTTTGCGTCTCATGGTCGGGTGTGCCGGAGGGGAATCCGTCCGGTCAGACCTGCCGTGACCTCGTAATTGATGGTGTTGGTAAGTTTGGCAATATCGTCGGCCGAGATGGTTTCATCCCCCTGGGAACCCATGAGGACCACCTCGTCTCCGGCCGTAACCCCAGGGATATGGCCCACGTCGATCATGGTAAAGTCCATGCAGATCCGGCCCAGGACCGGTGCCCGCATTCCCCGGACCAGCATATGGCCCCGGTTGGACAGCTGCCGGCTGTAGCCGTCGGCATATCCCACGGGCACCGTGGCAATGACCGTGGGGCTGGGGGTGACATGGGTGGCGCCGTAGCTGATATCAAATCCCTTGGGAACGGATTTGACCTGGATGATTTTTGACCGGATGGTCATGGCCGGTTCCAGGATCAGCCTGGATTTGTCCACATCCCCGGAGGGCCACAGACCGTACATGGCGATCCCCGGCCGGATCATGTCCAGGTGGGATTGGGGCAGGTCAATGGTGCCGGCGGAGTTGGCAATGTGGCGGATGCCGGGATCAAATCCTTTCCCTTTTAATCTGTCTGTCAGCCGGATGAACTGCTTAATCTGGCTGTTAGCATGGGTTTTATCCTGTTCGTCGGCCCGGGACAGATGGGAGTAAATACCCTCTACCCTGAGTTTGGGCAGGGAACCCAGGGCCAGGATGTCATCAATGGGATTCTCCGGGGCGGTGCCGGCGGCCTGCAAGGAACTATGGACATAGCCCAGCCGTCCCATTCCCGTATCCACCTTGATATGGATTTTCAGATCAGGGCCCTGGGGGTCTAAGCGGGCGGCCATTGCTTTTGCCCCGGCAAGGTCGGTCACCGTTGCACGGACATGGTGTTCCGCCATCCATGGGGCCTGCTCCGGCAGGACATCCCCGAACAGGAGCATGGGGGCGTCAATGCCGGCATCCCTCAATGCGGCGGCTTCTGAAATCCGGGCCACGGCCAGGAAGTCGGCGCCGGCGGCCATGGCGGCGCCGGCGACCGCAACGGCGCCGTGGCCGTAGGCATCTGCCTTGACCACGGCCATGATCCGGGTGCCTGGGGCCGTAAGACCCTTGAGGGCCCGCAGATTGTGTTCCACCGCCCCCAGGTCCACACTGGCCCGGGTTTGGGGAAGAAGCAGGGGCTGCCTGCGGTGTTCCTTTTTAGGGGAACGGGGCATCAGCAGTCACCCTGGCCGTATGCTTTGGTGTAGTCCGCCCATGTCTTGAGCAGGGCCCGGGTTTTTTCTCCGGGTTTGCCGCCGTTGACCACCAGATCGTCAATCTGGATGACAGGGACAATCTCTTTGTTGGAGGCGGTGATGAATATCTCATCCATTTCCGGCAGTTCTTCGGCCTTGATGTGGCGCAGCTGAATTTCGTAGGTCTCCTTGAGCAGTTCCAGCACCGCTCCCCTGGTAACGCCCGGGAGAATGCCGTCGGGAGGGGTGATCAGCTCATTGCCCTTGAAGCAGAAAATATTGGTGGTGGTGCCTTCCAGGACATTGTTCTCCGCATCTTTGTATACGGCCTCAATGGCGTCCTGGGCATGGGCCTTTTGCTGGGCGAATACCGCAGACAGGTAGTTGGTGCTTTTGGCGGCGGGAATGAACCGTTCCATGTCAACGGTGATGATTTTGGCGCCATCGGTGTACCACCATTGGGGCAGTTCATATTTGGGGGTGACATAGACCATGAGAATGCCGTTGCCCTGGGGGGTCACCCCGTCGGGGCTGATGCCGCCGGTGTAAACGATGCGGATGTTGGATTCATTGTGGTGGCTGTTCTTCTCCAGGGTCTGCATAACGATATCGCAGATTTCGCTGTTGGAGTGGTTCAGGGTCAGCCCGATTTCCCTGGCGGAATTTTCCAGGCGGGCCACATGCTGTTCCAGTTGGAAGGGCCGTTTGTTGTAAGTGATCAGGAAGTCAAATACCCCGTAGCCGCGCAATACGGTGATATCTTTGGCCGGCACCATTGCCTGGTCGTCTTCTACAAATTCTCCGTCAATATAATAAATGTCCATTCTACTCCTTCCATGCATATATATGCTCTCTTGTGTTTTTGTATGGTATCAGGCCGTTGAATCATTTTTCCTGATTGCATGATATCTGATATATTAATAATATGCCCGGGTCAAGAAAAAAATTCTTGTAAATGCATAAAAAGTAGAATTTCATGCGAAAAATATGCATTTATGCAAAGAAATGTCGGAAATCATGTGATGCCAGCGAAGGATGTTAGGGGCAGGCCGCCTGCAGGCAAACGAAAGGGGGCCCCATGCCAGCGGTTTTTTTTACAGGGGGTAAAAAAAATTGACAAACCCGGCCCCCCGTGTCAGCATACCAGACCGGTGGCAGTATCGTACCTGAATGCGGACAAGGTGAATGGAGGCCAGGACAGTGCCGGAAGCAATAAAAAAATTTCTCTTTGACCTGAACAATGCGGATTTCCTTTCCGTATTCGATGAATTCAGCGACGGGGTCATTGTGGCCGACCGCCAGGGCACCATTGTGTATTATAACGACGCCATGTCCCGCATTGACGATCTGGACAGAAAAGAGGTGCTCCTTTCCAGGGTGACAGATGTCTATGACCTCAGCGATGAGGAAAGCATCATCATGCAGTGCCTGAACAAGCGGCGTCCCATCATTGACGCGCCAAATTTCTACAGGACCCGCATGGGCAAGTTCGCCAATACCGTTCATTCGGTATTCCCGGTCTTCAGCATGGACCGGCTGGTGGGGGTGATCTGTTTTGTCAGGGATTACCATATGCTGACCAACACCATTGCCACCCTGCCGGTCCCGGCCACCGCCTTTGACACCGGCAACATTACCTTTGAGTCCATCATCGGCCGGGATCCTGTATTCCGGGATGCCATCCGGTCGGCCCGCCTGGCATCCCAGACCCCGTCGCCGGTGATGCTGTTCGGGGAGACCGGAACGGGCAAGGAACTCTTTGCCAGGGCCATACACAACCACGGCCCCCGGGGCAACAGGAAATTTACCCCGGTCAACTGCGCGGCCATCCCGGAGAATCTGCTTGAGGGGATATTGTTCGGTACTTCCAAGGGGGCCTTTACCGGATCTGTAAATAAGGCCGGGCTGTTTGAGCGGACCTCCGGCGGCAGCATTTTTCTGGATGAGGTCAACTCCATGCCCGTGGGCCTCCAGGCAAAAATTTTAAGGATCGTCCAGGAAAACAAGGTACGGCGGGTGGGGGCGCTCAGGGAAATCAAAACCGATTTAAAGATTATTTCCTCAGTGAATCAGGATCCCCGCATATCCATTTCAGAGGGCACCCTGAGATCCGACCTCTTTTACCGCCTGGGGGTGGTGTTCATCCATATCGTCCCCCTGCGCCGGCGCCTGGGTGACCTGGAATTCCTTGTGGACCACTTCATTGACAAACACAATACCCGGCTGATGAAGCAGGTGGCATCCATTTCCGACAATGTGATGGAATTGTTCCGGATTTATAACTGGCCCGGTAATGTCCGGGAGCTGGAGCATGTCATCGAAGGGGCCATGAACGTTGTCGGGGAGGGGCAGACCATACGCATGACCCATCTCCAGTCCCATTTTTCCAACTGGTCCATCCAGCACCGGTCCGGGGAACCGGAGCACAGCGGTATCCCGGTTCAGAACCGGTCCTTTTCTCCTCCGGGCGGTCCGGGGGCTGCGGTCCGGGATCAGATGCCCCCGGCGACCCTCAAGGGGGTGAAAAAAGTTAAAGGGGAAGCGGAAAAAGAACTGGTCACCCGGGTGCTGTCCGAGTGTGGGGGCAATATCGCCCGGTCCGCAAGACATCTTGGGATTTCCCGCCAGCTTCTTTACTATAAAATTAAAAAATACCAGATTGACCGGAGCCGGTTCTAAGGGCGTCAGCCGTTTCGCCATCGTACTGTAAAAAAGTGTAAAATTTTACAGTAAAAGTGTGGGGCGGTGTTTGTAAATCCAATTCATTTATTAATGCTTATAAATTTTTTTTAATGCGGTGAAACCCCCTCCCATTGTACCGTTGAACCAAACGATTACAGATTGTTACACGGGGGGCGGTCCGGTGTTTCTATGCACTGGTACGCAATCTGCACCTCTATGCTCAGAGTGAAAAAATATTAAGGAGTTTCGATACAGCAGAAAAGTTCAGACATTAAATCAGACATAGGGAAAAGGAGACTTACACCCATGAAGACCAATGCAAGGGCAGTTGTTATCGGCGGAGGCGCCATCGGCGTCAGTGTGGCTTACCATCTGGCAAAGTACGGATGGAAAGACGATGTGGTGCTGATTGAAAAACACGAACTGACATCGGGATCCACCTGGATGGCCGCGGGCAATGTCTCCTTTTTCCACTCCAACTTTTACGGCACCCAGGTCAACATGAAAAGCATTGAGATCTACAAGGAGCTTGAAAAGGAAACCGGCCAGAATGTGGGCTGGCACACCACAGGCTCCATCCGTACGGCCGACAACCCCGGCCGCATGGATGAACTGGGCTATGCCTATTCCATGAACCGCTGCCTGGGGCTGGACGTCTCCTGGGTCACCCCGGAAGAGATCGGCAAAATGCATCCCTTCATCAACCCAGAAGGGCTGATGGGCGGGCTTTACTGGCCCGATGACGGGGATGTGGACCCCAACTCCGTTACCCAGGCCATGGCCAAGGGCGCCCGGAACCACGGGGTTGAAATCAACCTCCATACCCGGGTGACCGGGATCGAGCAGAAGGCCAACGGCGAATGGCTGGTGAAAACGGACAAGGGCGAGATCACCTGCGAACACCTGATCAACGCCGCCGGTCTCTGGGCCCCGGAAGTGGCCCGGATGGTGGGCCTTGAAATCCCCTCCATCGCCATCGCCCATACCCATATCCTTTACGAAAAAATCCAGGCCATTGACGAAGCCGACACCTACCTGCCCCTGATGCGGGACCCGGACAAGTCCATCTATCTCCGCCAGGAAATGGACTCCCTGATCCTGGGAATGTACGAAGCCCACGGCCAGCAGTGGAAGCGGCGCGGGGTCCCCTGGGATTACGCCCAGGAGGAACTCAACCCGGATCTGGACAATATCTCCGACTGCATTGAAGCAGGCATGGACCGGTTCCCCATCCTGGGCGAAACCGGGTTCAAGCATGTGACGGCCGGCCCCATCACCTACACCCCCAACGGGGATCCCCTGGTGGGCCCGGCAGCGCCCCTGAAAAATTTCTACCATGCCTGCGGCTATTCCTTCGGCATCACCCAGGCCGGGGGCATCGGCCATTACCTGGCCGGCTGGATCATGGACGGTGAGCCTGAAATCGACCTCTGGCCCATGGATTCCCGGCGGTACGGGTCCTACGCCAACTGGGCCTACAACACGGAAAAAATCGCCGACACCTATCCCCGGCTTTACGCCCATATCTATCCCAACGAATTCCGGGATGCGGCCCGGCCCAATAGGACAAGCCCCATCTATGAATACCAGAAACAGGCCAATGCCGTTTTCGGCGACTACTACGGATGGGAATGCCCCAATTACTTCCCGCCCGAGGGAGAGGACGGATACGAAAACCCGTCCTGGCGGCGGACCAATGCTTTCAAGCATGTGGCGGCCGAGTGCAAACATGCCATGGAAAAGGTGGGGATCATCGACCTGACCCGGTTTGCCAAAACAAAGATTTCCGGCCCCGGCGCCAAAGCCTGGCTCAACAATATGACCTGCCAGAAGGTGCCTAGTGTGGACGGCCGCATTGCCCTGAGCCCCATGCTGGACCACCAGGGGCATTTTAAATCCGACATGACCATCACCCGGGTAAATGAAAACGAATTTTTCTGCGTCACCGCCTCGGTGGGCAAAAAACACGACCAGCACTGGATGCTGGAGAATCTGCCCAATGACGGGTCCGTGGCCATGGAAGATCTTACCTATGAGATGGGCTGCCTGGTCCTGGTGGGCCCGGATGCCCGCAAGGTCCTGGAAAAGGCCGCCTACGACGATGTGTCCAACGATGTTTTCAAGTTCGGCACCTCCCGGGAAATCTATGTGGGCCGGACCAAATGCCGGGTGAACCGGATGAACTATGTGGGGGAACTGGGGTATGAGATTTTTCATCCCATCCAGCATCAGATTTCACTCTACCATGCCCTCATGGGAGCCGGGGCGGATGTTGACATCAAACTCATCGGTATGCATGCCATGGATTCCATGCGCCTGGAAAAGGGGTATCTGGCCTGGAAATCCGAGATGAACGTCCACCATACGCCCCTGGAAACCAATGTGGCCTGGACCGTTAAAATGGATAAGGAGTTCATCGGAAAGGCCGGGCTGGAAAAACAGAAGGCAGACGGGATTCCCCTGAAGCTGGTCTGCCTGGTGGTGGAGGCCGAGGATGCCGACGCCTGGGGATATAATCCCATATTTGCCGGTGAAGAACGGGTGGGAATGACCTCCTCCGGCGGCTACGGCCACAGAACCCAAAAGAGCATTGCTCTTGGGTATGTCCCGCCCAAATTCGCCGATGCCGGCACGGCCCTGGAAGTGGAGATTCTGGGGGTGAAACGGTCGGCCCAGGTGGTCTCCATGCCCATTTACGATCCGAAAAATGAAAGAATGAAAGGTTAAAGGGGAAGAGATCATGAAAATTTTTGTCTGCGTTAAACATGTTCCGGACACGGCCGCCAACATCAAACTGGCCGGGAACAACGGATTTGAGGATTCGGAAATCAAGTTTGTGGTCAACCCCTATGACGAATTCGGGGTGGAAGAGGCCGTTTCCCTGGTGGAAAAAAACGGGGGCGAGGTGGTGATTGTCACCGTTGGCAAGGCCGCGGCTGCCGCCACCATCCGGGGGGCCATGGCCATGGGGGCCCACCGGGCCATTTTGGTGAAGACCCAGGGTCAGTTTCTGGACGCCAGCCTCACGGCCAAAGCCCTGAAGGCAGCCATAGAAGAAGACGGGGCCCCGGATCTGATATTCACCGGAAAAGGGGCGGTGGACACGGAAACCTTCCAGACCCAGTACCGCCTGGCCGCCGCCTTGGGCCTGCCAGTGGCCAATGAGGTCAGCCGCCTACGCATTGACGGCGGTAAAGCCGTGGCCGAGCAGGAAGTGGGCGGGGGGGACCGCCAGGTCATTGAAATGGGTCTGCCCTGTGTCATCGGGGCCACCAAGGGGCTCAACGAACCCAGGTATCCTAAATTCCCGGATATCATGAAGGCCAAGAAAAAAGAGATCAAGGAGATGGACATATCCGATCTGGGCATTGATGAAGCCGCCGGTGCCGTGGTGATTGAACATCTGGAGCCGGTGCCGGAACGGGCCGGTGCCAAAATGATTGAGGGCTCGGTACAAGAGCAGGTGACCGAACTGGTCAGGATTCTGAAAGAAGAAGAGAAAGTGATATAAAGGAGGCGAGCATGGCCAAAACCGGCATTTTGATAGAGACTGAAAACGATGCGGTAAAAGAGACCTCTTTGGGGGTGTTGACCGCCGCTGCCGGCCAGGAGATTATTGCCCTGGTCATGGATGCCAACCCGGCATCGGTAAAAGATAAACTTGCCCAATACGGGGCATCCGGCATTGTATCACTCAAACCGGCTTCCGGGGATATCTTAGCCTCCCCGGACCTGGCGGCCCGCTGCCTTGAGGCCGCCGTCAATGAATACGGCCTGGATGCGCTTTTGGGAACGGCATCCGCCGTGGGCAGGGATCTTTTTGCCCGCCTTGGGGCGCTGATGGACCAGCCCATGGTCAGCGATTGTGTGGCTGTGGACATTGATGCCAAAACCGTGAAAAAATCCCATTTTTCCGGCAAGACCTTCGCCACCCTCCGTGTGAACGCTGACCTGCTTCTGGCCACTGTCCGGCCAAACGCCATTGAGGCGGTGCCGGCGCCGGCCGGCGGTGAAATCCTGGAGTTTACAGCAGATGTGCAGGATCCGGGGCTGGCTGTCATCAAAGAGATTAAAAAGGGAGACAGTGACAAACTGGACCTCACCGAAGCCCCGGTCATCGTCACCGGGGGGCGGGCCATCAAGGCCGCTGAAAATTATTCCATGCTTGAAGCCTGCGCCGGGAAAATGGGCGGTGCGGTGGGCGCTTCCAGGGCGGCGGTGGACGCGGGGTTTGCCCCCCATGCCATGCAGGTGGGCCAGACCGGCAAGACCGTATCCCCCAAGCTCTATATCGCCTGCGGGGTTTCGGGGGCGGTCCAGCATTTCGCCGGCATGAAGACCTCCAAGGTCATCGTGGCCATCAATGAAGACAAGGACGCCCCCATCTTTGCCAAATGCGACTACGGCATTGTGGGGGATATCTTTGAGGTGGTGCCGGCACTCACCGAGAAACTTTAAGCCAAGCAGGACAGGTAGAATCAATGGAAACCTACACTATTCTGAAATCTGTGGTCATGCTGGCGGCCCTGGCCGGGGCCTTCGGGTACTTTTTTCTTAAGGCGGCCAGGCTCTACCGGATCATGACGGCGGTGGAGGGCGACGGCCCAAGCATGGCGGAAACGGCCGGGGACAGGACAGCAGACCGGATCAAGCTGCTCTTCACCGAAGTGCTGGCCCAGACCAATGTCCGGCGCAAGCCCATGCCCGGCCTGGCCCACACCCTGATATTTTTCGGGTTCCTGGCCATCCAGCCCCATTCACTGGAACTCATGGTGAGGGGCGTCATTCCCGCCTTCCACCCGGGAAACCTGCTGCCGGGACTCTACGGGGCCTACCTCTTTGTGGCCGACATTCTGGGCTTCCTGGTTCTGGCCGGATTTGCCTATGCCCTCTACCGGCGGCTGGTGGTCAAACCCCATTACCTGACCATGGGGAAGGATGCCAATCTCATCATCCTCTTTACTTCGGTGATTGTGATTTCCTTCCATTTTATCAATGCATTTCAGATGGCCATGCCGGCCGGGGAGGGGTTTTCCTATGCCTCGGCCTTCCCCGTCTCCGGTATTTTTGCCGGGGTCTTCGGCATCAACGGCCTCTCCCCGGACCAGCTGTCCCTGGGATACGAGGTCTTTTATTTCATCCACATCGGCACCATTCTGGGATTTCTCATTTATATCCCGGGATCCAAGCACCTCCACCTGCTGGCGGCGGTGCCCAATGTCTTTTTCAAACGGCTGGACACCCCCAAAGCCATGGTGAAGACGGATATCGAGGATGAAGAGGCGGAGACCTTCGGCCTGGGCCGGGCCTCGGAGTTTAACTGGCATAATGTGCTCAACCTCTATGCCTGCACCGAGTGCGGCCGGTGCGAGGAACTGTGTCCCGCCGCCGGCACGGACAAGCCCCTCTCCCCCAAGAAACTCATCCACGATTTTAAGGTGGATCTTCTGGATCAGGCCGGGCTGATCCTGCCTGATGGAGAGGGAGCGGACAAAAAGGAGGAGGTCCAGCCCCTGCTGAGGGAGGACTCGGGGATCACCGACGATGTACTCTGGTCCTGCACCACCTGCCGGTCCTGTGAAAACATCTGTCCGGTGAATAACGAGCACCTTGATTTTATTCTGGAAATGCGTAAACATCAGGTACTTATGGAAGCCAATTTCCCGCCGGAGATGCAGGAAACCTTTAACAACATGGAAAACCAGGCCAATCCCTGGGGATTTGCCGCAGATACCCGTGGGGACTGGGCAAAGGATTTGGACATTCCCCTGATGATGGACAGGCCCGACACCAAGGTGCTTTATTTTGTAGGCTGTGCCGGTTCCTTTGATGACCGGGGCAAAAAGATCAGCCGGGCCACGGCCAGGGTATTGAAAAAGGCCGGGGTGGATTTTGCCATCCTGGGGCCGGAAGAATCCTGCAACGGGGATATGGCCCGCCGGGCCGGGAACGAATACCTGGGCCAGATGATGATCATGCAGAATGTGGAAACCATCAATCAGTACAAACCCGAACTGATCCTCACCGGATGCCCCCATTGCTATAATACGCTGAAGAATGAATACCCGGAATTCGGGGCCGCTTATGAGGTGGTCCACTATGCCGATTATTTCAACACCCTGATTCAGGAGGGAAAACTCAAGGTTAAACCAAAGGACTTTGGGAAATTGACCTTCCATGATTCCTGCTACCTGGGGCGGTGGAACGATATTTACCACAGCCCAAGACAACTTCTAGGAGCGGTGAATACCGGGAACTTGGTTGAAATGGAGCGGAACTGCGAAACGGCCATGTGCTGCGGTGCCGGCGGCGCAAGGATGTTCATGGAGGAGACCATCGGAAAACGGATTAACAACGTCAGGGCCCAGCAGGCCGTGGACACCGGTGCGGGCATGGTGGCGGCCTCCTGTCCATTCTGCGCCACCATGCTTAACGACGGGATCATGGAGGCGGATAAACAAATAGAGGTAAAGGATATTGCAGAGCTGTTAGACGAAGCAACTTAAATGAAGAATCGAAATTAAGGTTGATGAGGTTCCCGGAGACGATTGTTGAGGGAGAAGGAAATAATCATAATACGAAAGGGGAGTGTATGAAAGACAGGTTTGATACCGATTACAAAGTCGGTCAGGACAACACGCAGAAATGGGGCCTGGATATCCATGGGCCGGTGTTTTTCATTTCCGCGGCGCTGGTAATCGGTTTTATCATTTTAACCTTGATGAACCCGGTGGATGCCAAAAAAGTGTTCGACAGCTCCAAATCCTGGACCATTCAGAATTTTGACTGGTTTTTCATGATTTCGGGCAATCTTTTCGTGCTGACCTGCCTGGCCTTGATTGTGCTGCCGGCCGGGAAAATCCGTCTGGGCGGAGATGGCTGTGAACCGGAATTTACCCGGATGTCGTGGTTTGCCATGCTCTTTGCCGCGGGCATGGGCATCGGTTTGATGTTCTGGAGTGTGGCCGAACCCGTGGCCTACTTCACAGACTGGTGGGGCACCCCCCTGAATGTAGCCGGCAAAAGCCCTGAAGCGGCCCGGGCCGCCATGGGGGCCACCATGTTCCACTGGGGGCTTCATCCCTGGGCCATGTATGCGGTGGTGGCCCTGTCCCTGGGCTTTTTTGCCTTTAATAAAAACCTGCCTTTGACCGTCCGTTCCTGCTTTTTCCCCCTTCTGGGCGAGAAAACCTGGGGCTGGGCCGGCCATATCATTGATACCATCTCCGTCGTGGCCACCATCTTCGGGCTGGCCACCTCCATGGGCTTCGGCGCCCAGCAGGCAGCCTCGGGTCTTCATTTTATTTTCGGCATTGAAAATACCCTGGGGCTGCAGCTGATCATCATCGCATTGGTGACTGCCGCCGCAATCATCTCGGTGGTCAGGGGGCTTGAAGGCGGGGTAAAGGTCCTGTCCAATATAAATATGACCCTGGCCCTCTGCCTTTTGGTATTTACCATTCTTGCCGGGTCCATCCTCCATTTTTTCTCCGGCCTTTTTTCCACCTCCGCTGCCTACGCCGACTATATCCTGCCCCTGAGTAACTGGATCGGCCGTACCGATGATAAGTTCTACAAGGGCTGGACGGTCTTCTACTGGGCCTGGTGGATTTCCTGGGCCCCCTTTGTGGGCATGTTTATCGCCCGCATCTCCAAGGGCCGTACCATCCGTGAATTCATGACGGCCGTGTTGCTGGTTCCCACCTTTTTGACCCTGCTCTGGATGCAGGCATTCGGCGGAAACGCCCTTTACCAAATCCAGAACGGCGTGGGTGTACTGGCGGAAAAAGGCCTGGGCGAGGTTTCCCTGGCCCTGTTCCAGATGCTTGCCAATCTTCCGCTCACCGGAATCACCTCATTCATCGGTATCATCCTGGTTCTGGTGTTCTTTGTCACCTCTTCGGATTCCGGTTCCCTGGTGGTCGATTCCATAACCGCCGGCGGCAAAATGGATGCCCCGGTGATCCAGCGGATTTTCTGGGCCACCCTTGAAGGCCTTATCGCCGTCTGCCTCCTGGTGGGCGGGGGGGCCGACGCCCTGGGCGCTATCCAGGCTGTGGCCGTATCCGTGGGGCTTCCCTTCACCGCGGTGATGATTGTCATGCTGATCAGCCTCTTTATGGGGCTGCGCCATGAGATGCAGCAGAGGGTGAACGCCTGATCCGGATGATGACCTGTATCGCTGTTTTCACCATGCCCTGTCCATGGGTTGGACAGGGCATGTTTCTTTCCTTAACGTGAGATCTATTTGGCAGGCGGGGTGAAACTGCGCTGGGCCAGTTCCGCATCCAGCATGAGCAGGCCGTGGCCTTCCCCGTTGATGAGTTTGAGCTTGTTCAGAATCCCTTCCATGGAGGCTTCCTCCTCCACCTGTTCTTCAACAAACCAGTTCAGGAAATTCTTGGCGGAATGGTCGTTTTCAGAGATGGCCAGGTCCATGAGATCGTTGATCAGACCGGAGACCAGTTGCTCATGTTCATAGGCCAGCTGGAACACCTCAATGGGGGACTTGAATTCTGTTTTGGGCGCTTCAATGGCGTCCAGGGTGACCCGTCCGCCCTTTTCATTGAGAAACCGGTACATTTTCATGGCATGGAACCGCTCTTCTTCCACCTGGACAAGGAAGAAATTCTCAAAACCGCTTAAGCCTGCGGCATTAAAGTAAGATGCCATGGAGAGGTAGTAGTATTCTGAAAAAAGTTCCCGGTTGATCTGGTAGTTGATGGCCTTTTCAAGTTTTTCAGTAATCATTTTAATTTTCCTTTGTTTTATTTGGGGGTGGAAAGTTCTTTAATAAACCAGGCTATAACGTAAGGAGTAAAAACCGGAAATCAAAAAATAATTATGGATTATTTATGGCATCAGGTGCCTGTTGAGGCATGAAATCCTGATGGCACATTGGCAAGGGGCTGGTTGAGCCGGTGGTTATCAATCTCGCCCCGCAGAAAAGCCAAAGCGGGGTTGCGTACTTCGGCAGGGACAGTGCAATTGTCATTTTGCAATAGGTTGTTGTCCAGGGAATAGGTGCCGCCATTCTGCCAGTTGCCGGCTCGAGTAAAGCGGACGGCCGCGATGATGTGGTGGGGAGGAATGCTGTCTGCAGCCATCTCCTGGGCGAATACGGCCCACATAATTTCAGGCGTTTTATGGGGGGCTTGTGAAATATCCATAATTTGAAGCGAGTGCTCCACCTGCATCTTGTGGGTATTGAAAATTGTAGCAATGTCCACCGCCATCATATAGATGTAATTGGGATGCTGGGGATTTGTTCCGTCGTTCCCCATGGGGAAAATAGCAGCGACATTAAGACGGGCGGAAAAACACACTGCGGTAGGCGGTGTGATATCACCGCACCTTTTCATCGGATTTGGGGTCCTGTATTCAATGGGTGCGCCCAGATGCCGTTTCTGGAATCCGGCGGTAAAAATCGGGTCATCTCCGTAGGGTGTCCTGTCATCGCCGCGAAAGCAGATTTTGAATGCCATTTTTTTCTCCTTGCCGGTTTTTTGTCAACGCGGGAATGGACTTGGACGGCATCCCACGGCCCCACACGGGGCTGTTCCATTAGGCCTGTAAGCATAGAACTGTGATTCCATGGCAGGCTTATTGGTTTATCAGTGAGCGTATTTCCCAAAGGATATTCAGATGTAGCACCGCAATGGATGTGACAGGCGGATTAAATAAATTGAAACCATATTTGGAAACAGAAAACAAGTTTAAAATATTTCCATGTTTCGCAAGGGTGAATATATTGTGTCGTATATCCCCGGGTCATCTCGATATGTGAAAGTAAATTAGATTGCCGCTTCTTGTTTGTATTTAGTTCGATGTAATATTTTTGCCGTTACAGGCGAATGGTGCATTTATTTTTCTATAATCCGGAATATCTCCAGAAAATTTAATATGTAGAATTCGATGTAGTTTTGTGGTATGTGTACGCCCTGCCACCCGGATGCAGGCATTGGAGACCTGGCCGGTATTTTTTTCCGGCAACGCCAAGGCAACGGCGGCCCCGGAGTTTATTTAAATAAGCCTGGTCGCCCCGGCAGGGTGATACGGGAAAAGGAGAGTTTAGCAGTCATGGGGGAAAAGTCCGATAGCGACCCTAATAGTGATGTAGATTTTACAAAAATATTTTTTACCGATATCAATGGGCGATTGATGAATCTCTTTGTCAACCCGGCCATGGTCGAAAAAATGAGCAAGACCGGTGTCGGGTTTGACGGCAGTTCCATTGCCGGTTATACCTCAGTGGAAAACAGCGACCGACTCCTGGTGCCCGATCTGTCGACCTATAAGAATATTGATTTCCAGGATAAGCGCGTCGGCTTTCTCATCGGAGATATTTACGACGAAAAAGGCAACCCTTCGCCAACAGATCCCCGTCATCTTTTAAAGCAGGTGTTAAAAACCGCTGAAAAGGAATTCCAGGTTCGGTTCACCCTGGGGCCCGAGTATGAGTTTTTCCTGCTCAACACAGAGCCTGCTGCAGCGGGTGCTGATTCTGAAATACCTGTTCTGGAGCATTCCGATGATATCGGCTATTTTGAATCCTCCCCCATGGACAAAGGTGAATTTATTCGCCAGGATATCGTCAATATAATGGCCGGATGCGGCATCCAGTATGAAAAAACCCACCATGAAGTGACGCCGTCCCAGCATGAGATCAATCTTGAGTGCACCGATGCCCTTTCAGCGGCGGACCGTACCCTGCTTTTTTCATATGTGGCCAAGCAGGTCGCTGAAAAGAATGGGTTTACCGCCAGCTTTATGCCCAAACCCTTTGAAAATCATAATCGAAATGCCTTTCATATGCATCTTTCCATGCAGGATGCTGAAGGCCGGAATCTTTTTTATGACGAATCTGCGGAATGCCAGCTCAGCGATTCTGCCCGGCATTTCATCGGCGGTATTCTGAAATATGCCCGGGAAACCTCCATTGTCATGGCATCCACCGTCAATTCCTATAAGGCCTATGTCATGGGAAAAGAGGCGCCTGTTGTCAGGGGCTGGGGGCTTCGCAACCGCAGTTCAATGGTCCGGGTGCCCTATACCCTGTCCCCTGAGAGCACCCGGATTGAGCTCCGCAACCCGGATCCCGCCGGAAATGTTTATCTTCAGATGGCGGTATTGATCTCCATGGGGCTTGCCGGCATGAGGGAGAAGATTGACTGCGGCAGTGCGGATAAGGGCAGTTCCTACAGCAGGGATTACGGATTAAAGGTCTGGGATGAGGATTTTCTGCCCAGAAGTTTTTATGAGGCCCTTGTGGAGGCCGAAGGCAGCAGTTTCCTGAAAGAAACCCTGGGAGACGCCATCTACAGGAATATGATGGCACTTAAAATCAGAGAATGGGAGGAAGACAGGGTCCATGTGACCCAGCGCGAACATCAAATTTACAGAGACGTGTGATCCTCGTTCCATACCCCGTCTAATAATAAAATTCAGTTCATTTTTGCGGGAGATAAGCCGATGGATTCGCATCATCGCGCTTGCTCCCGCTATATTCCAAAAAGAAGTTGCAGTATGTCAAGACACGTAAGGTTAGATAAGGTTATCGTCCCCGTTAAATCCATTAAATTGTTGAAACGGTTACTCAATGAAAATCCCAGATTAAAACAGATAATGACCCAGTCCTCCACCCATGAAGCGGCCCAGGGAAGGATCAAAAAGTGGGTGCTCGGCACCATGGGGGATAAGGGGCCTGCATATCAATTCTACAGGGGGGCGTGTGGTTCTGACTTCAATGTGAACCACATCGACTGGCATGATGTCGCGGCCATCAGGATCCTTGATTATATTGATCATGCAGGGATGGAGATCCAGGATCCCAATTTTAAAGATGTGGTCACTGAAAATGATCCGTTTCGGCTGCTCTGGCTGGCCATTCATAAAGGCACGGGCGGGGCGCGCCCTGATTTTTTTGAAGACATGATCCATCTGTTCCGTCAGTTCAAAGGTAAGGAAAAAAGAAAGATTCCCTCCAGAGAGGATGTTGAAGAGTGGATGGAGCTCTACCCCTCAGGGCTGGAACCAAAAATTGTAGAACTTCGGGAACGCAATAAACGGCGAATTTTAAAGATCATCATCGCCAAGATGGACGAAGGGGAAATCACTGACCCCAAATACTGCTTTGAACCGGGGCTAACCGATGCCCAGAAGCTGGAAACCGCACTTGGGTGGTGGAAGGAAACCGGTTTTCATTTGAAATTCGCCGTCCGGAATGCCGACCTTTTGGATGAGCTGTTAAACCACTCACTGGATCCCATCACCATGGCGGTGCTCCATGATGCCGAAGAAAAGGGGATCCCTTTTTTCATCAACCTTTATTACCTCTCCCTGCTGAATGTCAATGCACCGTGGTTTGCCGTGGGGGCGGAACTGGCCATCAGGGATTATGTGATTTACAGCAAACAGCTGGTGGAAAATTTCGGGGATATTACGGCATGGGAAAAAGAGGACCGGGTTGAGCCGGGCAAGCCCAATGCCGCCGGCTGGATTCTGCCCTCCCGCAATAATGTCCACCGCAGGTATCCCGAGGTGGCCATCCTCATTCCGGACACCAGGGGGCGGGCATGCGGCGGCCTTTGCTCATCATGCCAGAGGATGTACAATTTCCAGAACGGCATTCTCAACTTCAACCTTGATGAGCTGAAGCCCGACGGATCATGGGATCAGCGGCTGGAAAAATACATGAACTATTTCGAGGAGGATGCCCAGCTTCGGGATATCCTCATCACCGGCGGCGATGCCTTCATGAACTCCAACCGCTCCCTAAAAAAGATCCTGGATGCGGTATACGAAATGGCCAAAAGGAAAATTCAAGCCAATGCGGACCGGCCCGAGGGTGAAAAATACGCTGAAATGCAGCGGGTGAGGCTGGGAACCCGGATCCCTGTCTATCTGCCCCAGCGGGTTGATTCCGGGTTGATTGAGATTTTAAAGGCCTTCCGGGAAAAGGCAAGCCGGATCGGGATAAGGCAGTTTGTGGTCCAGACCCACTTTATTTCTCCCATGGAAGTGACCCCGGAGGTCAGAATCGTGATCCGGCAGATGTTATCGGCCGGCTGGATTGTTACCAACCAGCATGTGTATATTACCGCGGCCTCCCGGCGGGGCCACGGGGCGAAGCTGCGGCAGGTGTTAAACGATGTGGGCATTGTTCCCTATTACTCATTCTGCGTCAAAGGCTACCATGAAAATGTCTATAATTTTGCCACCAATGCCCGGCTGATCCAGGAGCAGAATGAAGAGAAATATATTGGTTTGGTTCCGGGCCCATACCATGACCGGATCAAGGATTTTTCACTGGACGCACCCAACATGGCCGAAAACATCAATGCTTTGAAAGAGAGGCTGGATCTGCCATTTTTGTCAACGGACAGAAGTGTGCTCAACATGCCCGGGGTGGGAAAAAGCCTGTCGTTTAGAACCATAGGCATCACAAGGCGGGGGCGGCGGATTCTCCAGTTTGACCACGATGCCAGCCGGGTTCACAGCCCCATCATCCATAAGATGGGAAAGGTGATTATCGTGGAATCCAAAGCCATCAATGACTATCTGCATCAATTGGAGTATATGGGAGAAGATATTTCCGATTACAAGAGTATCTGGGGCTATTCCATCGGGCAATCGGAAAAAAGGCATTCTCTGTATGAATATCCTGAATATGATTATAAGGTAACTGAAGAATATACCAATATCAGGATTTGAGGATAACACAGCCCCGGTTTCGGGAGCGTTGTCCTCTGTTTCCGGCACCCCCACAGCATTTGGGCATTCGCCTTGATGGATGATGCCGGGGCAACGCGCTAACCTTACCCGGATCCGGCCAGCACAAAGAGCTGGCTGTATCCGGTTTTAAAGGTCAGTAGTTTTTCCATGCTTTCCCCGGCCCAGAAGCAGCGCATGGCCCGGATCACCCCGGCATGGGTGACCACCAGGGTATGGGAGGTTATGGGGAGCTGGTTGAAAAAGGGGGACACCCGGTCAAAAAGATCCTTAAAGCTTTCCCCGCCCGGGGGGCGGAAATTGTAGATCTCCCGGCCCCGCTGTTCAAAAAGGGCGGGGTGGCCGCTTTTAATGCGGTCAAATGATTGGCCGTCCCAGTCGCCCAGATCAATTTCATTGAGGCGGGTATCGACGGCGGGGACGCTGCCGGGGCAGGACGTGGCGGCGGTTTCCCGGCACCGGGTGAGGGCGGAGGTATAGACCTTTTTGAATTTTATCCCGGAAAATTCCGCCTGCCAGGCCCGGGCCTGGGCCCGGCCTGCCCCGTCCAGGGGAAGATCGGTGCGGCCGATGAACCGGCGGACGGTCCCTCCCCGGATTTTTCCGTGGCGCAGGAGGAAGAGGAGGGGGCCCTTATCCGAGAATTTCCCCGAGAGGTCGGCCTGCAGCCGATTCGACCCGGGCATGTATGATCCGAGCAGTTTCAAGGCGGTTGAATATCTCCTTTTTTACATGGGGAAACCGGTTGGCTTTTTCATGGAACCGCCGGGGGTAATCCAGGTCCAGTCGGTCCCCGTCACAGAGTTTGTCAGCCAGGTAAACGATCTGGGCTTCATCCAGTTCCGGCCCCGGCACTAGGTCCATGTGATCGGCAACGATACGGGCGACCCCGGGAAAGCCTAAGTCCAGGAGCAGGCGTTCCCCGGCCCGGGCATGGTCTTTTTCTTTCCTTTTAATGTCGTGGAGCAGGGCCCCGGCCCGGATGAGCGCCGGGTTCAGGGTTAAGGCGTTGGGGGCAATGGCCCGGACAAGGGTAAGGGCGGTTGTCGATACCCGGGTCAGGTGGGCGCAGATCCCGGGGGCCTCTCCCAGTTCCCCATGGATGATGGAACGGCATTCCGCTTCATCGGGAATATCCAGGGTTTCGTATTTGGCCTTTACCGCGTCATATCCCCGGGGCGTATCGGCGTCCATGAGGATGCCCCGGTCGTGGACGGGCAGGCGGATGATGCCCGCCTTATCCGAAAAGAGGATCTGCCTCAGGTTGCCCTCCGGGCCGGCCTGGGCCACGGCGGGAATCAGCCGGGACGGAATCAGGGGGGGATGGCCGGTCAGGTTTCCGGTCTGGCCCTTGGTTTGCTCCTGGAATTCCGGTATGACCAGGGCCTCCGGGTTCTCCTTAAATGTCCGGTGGATGCGGCCGATGGTGGCGGGGCGTATGGCCGGGATATCTGCGGGCAAAAGGAAAAATCCCCTGGTGCCGCCGGGCAGGCCGGCCACACCGGCCCGGATGGAGGAGAACATGCCCGATGCATAATCCGGGTTGAACAGGGGACGGCCCCCCGCCGCCGTAACGACCGGAGCGAGATGGTCATGGTTGTGGCCGGTGACCACGATGACTTCCCTGATCCCCGCCCGCTTGAAGAGCCCGATGACCGTCGTGATCACATCGGTACGGCCCAGGGGCAGGAGCGGCTTGTACCTGCCCATGCGGGAGGAGAGCCCCGCGGCCGGTATGAGGGCGGCCTCCATCAGGCCGGATTACCCTTGTTTTCCGCCCGGACCCTGATCAGTTCCCCCATGATGCTCACGGCGATTTCCGCCGGGGTTTCGGCCTTTATCTTCAGGCCGATGGGTGAGTAAACCTTTTCCAGCAGGGCCGGATCCACCCCTTTTTCCACGAGGTTGTCGTAGATCTGTTGCTTTTTCTTTTTACTGCCGATCATGCCGATGTAGGCGGCATGGGTTTCCAGGGCCTGTTCCAGCACGATCTGGTCGTGGAGGTGCCCCCGGGTGAGGATGACAATATAGGCGCTGCCGTCGATGGGCAGGCCTTCAAAGGCTGAGGAAAAATCATCCAGGACCCGTATATCAGCGGCATGGGGAAAGCGCTCTGCATTGGCAAACTCTTTCCGGTCGTCCATGACCACGCAGGTGAAGTCCGTGAGGTTGGCCAGTGTGGCCAGCTGGAATCCCACGTGTCCGGCCCCGCAAATATAAAGGGTATGGGGCCGGGCCAGGGGGTCGATGATAAACTGGTCCAGGCCGTGGCACTGCCGCACCGGGCCGGAACCTGTGAACCTGTTTTCTCCGGCCGCATCCAGCAGGGGCTTGGGCAGCATGCCCGGGCCCGCCACCTCTCCGCCTTCCAGCACCAGGCTGGTTTCGGCAGGCCCGTCCGGGGTGATCCGGGTGACGGCCAGGGCCTTTTTCCCCCTGGTTTCCAGGTCCGCCAGCATTTGCCAGACCCGGAGCGCTTCCGGATCACAGGGGGGGGCAAAACTGCGGATCCACACCGTAAGGCTGCCCCCGCAGACCATATCCATCCCCTCTTTGAGTTCCTGGTCCAGGGTAAAGTCCATGATCCGGGACCGGGACCGGTCCATCATCCCTGTGCAGGTTTCAATGACATTGGCCTCCACCAGTCCGCCGCCGATGGTACCTAAGATGCTTTTGTCCTGTTGGACCAGCATCCTGCTGCCCGAGGTGCGGGGGGTGGAGCCACTGTGGCCGATGATCACGGCCAGGGCAAAGGGGGTGTTTTTTTCAAGAAGGTCCAGGGTTTCCCGGATGAGTGATGTCATGATTTCGTTCTCCTAGCCTATTTCCCGAAACTGCAGTCCGGATACCTGCAGTCCCGGCAGTTAGAACAGAATCCGCCGTGTCCCATCTGGATAATATCGGCTTTTTCCACGCTCTCCCCGGCCAGGACCCTGGGAACCACCAGATCGAAGATGGAGGCCCGGTAGTACATGACGCATCCGGGCAGGCCCACCACCGGGATATCGTTGATATAGGCCAGCATGAACATGGCACCGGGGAGGACCGGGGCCCCGTAGGTGACGATTCTCCCGCCGGCGGCCCGGATGGCGGCCGGTGTCAGGTCGTCGGGATCCACGGACATGCCGCCGGTGACGGCGATCATCTTTGCCCCGCCGGCGATCAGGTCCCGGATGGCGGCCACCGTCATTTCAAGGTCGTCGGGGACCACCCGTTTGCCCATGATCCGGGAACCCAGCTCATTGAATTTTTTTTCCACCACCGGTCCGAATTTGTCCCGGATCCGTTCATGGAAGACCTCGGAACCGGTGACCACCATGCCTACATCCAGCCCGGCAAAGGGTTTGACCTCTATGATGGGAAAGAATTCCCGGCAGACCTTTTCCGCCTCGGTTACCTGTTTTTCGGGTACGGTCAGGGGTACCACCCGGGTGCCGGCAATGTCCTGGCCCTCATCCACGCTGCGGCAGGTGTGGAGGGTGGCGCAGATCACATCCTGGACCGAATTGAGCGCTGCCAGCCCCTCGACATTGACCTTCAGCAGGCCGTGGATCCTGGATGAAAAGCCGACCTTGCCCTCCTTGGGGGCGGAGAGGTCGATGTTCGGGCCCATGGCGGCACGGGCGATGCGCTGGGCAGCCTCATTTTCATGGACCTCGTTTTTCAGGCCGGCCACATAGATATGCTCCTTGCCGATGTCCAGCAGGGCGTCCACATCCGCTTCGGTGATGATATGCCCCTTTTTGAACAGGGGGCCTTTGAACAGATCCGGAACGATCCGGGTGATATCGTGGAGCAGGACCTTGCCCACAGCTTCCCTGACGGGCAGGGCCTCTAGCTTGTCTTTTTCATAATACTTCAATCTATTACCTCATTCATTGTATAGAATCTGCCGCTTACCCACATAGGTGTTCCGAAAATCAAATTTCCGGGTGGTGATTCTGCCCATGCGCAGCCGGCCCGATTCAATGGCTGTTTTTAACCCGGGCGACCGGTCCGGGTCAATGTCAATATTCCGTGGAAGGGGGGCGAGCCCCATGAGTTCAATGTCCAGCACCGGGGTTCCCCTTTTGGGACCGGTATCTTTGTTTGTTCGATTGTTTATTGGGTTGGTTGTCCAATTATTTGCCCCATTGTTTACCTGAATATTTTTTCCCTTGCTGATACGGGCCGAAAAGTCCACCACCCCGGGCAGGGAGAAGAGTATATCGTCCAGGTCCGCCATGGTCAGGGGGACTCCGGCGCTGTCCGCCGACTCTGCCTGCCGGTTCCGTATCCGGTCCAGCCGGGGATAGGGGCTGCCGCAGGCACAGGGCGTGTCTATGATCCGGGAGACATCCCCGGTCCGGTACCGGATCAGGGGCATGCCCCGGCGGTTAAGGGTGGTGACGGCCACCTCCCCCCAGACGCCGGGGGGCAGCTGGGCGCCGGTGGCCGGATCAATGATTTCAAAAAAGAGATCGGGGAGGCGGAGGTGGAGCCCCTCCCGGGCCGGGCACTGGATGGCCCCGCCGAATCCGGTTTCCGTCATCCCGTAATGGTTCAGCACCTTCCCTCCCAGCAGGGCTTCCACCCGGCCGGCCAGGGCCGCCGGCAGATGGTCCGCCGTGAGGATGGCCCAGGGGATCCGGGTCGTCAGGCTGCCCGTGGATTTCATATATTCGCCCAGGGCCAGGATCTGGACGGGCATGCCGATGATCAGGGCGGGGCCCGTCTGCTCCACCAGGTCGGCCGCCGGCTTAAAATCTGTGATGATGCCCGGCACCCGGGGACGCGCACCAAGGGCTTCCATGGCGGTTTTGATAAGGTCCCCGGCCGAGGCCCGGGTGCTGCCGGGCAGAAAGATGAGCCCGGTATCCCCCGGGGCCATGAGGGGGGCGAGCACGGCCTTGAAAAAATCAAGGGTGCGGTCAAGGTCCCTGCCCGTGAAAAAGAGCCGTTTGGGGGCGGCGGTGGTGCCCGATGTGGCCAGGGTGGCGATGCGGGAAATCTCGTCCTGGGAGACGGCCAGAAAGGACTTGGGACTTTTCCGTATATGGCCGGGCCGGGTAAGGGGCAGGGCCGCCATATCCTTCAGTCCGGTGAGGGGGGCTGCCCCGGAAAGGCGGTCCCGGTAAAACCGGCTGGAGGACCGGGCATGGGCAAGGCTTCGGTTCAGGCAGTCCAATTGATAGGCCGCCAGCCGGTCTCCGGGGGATGCCGGTCCCGGCCCGGTAGCGTCGTATATCCATCTGTCTAAAAAGGCGGGAATCATGGCTTTCGGTAGAGTCCTTCGCCGTCGGCCCGGGTGAGGTTATAGGCGCAGAATGGGATGAGCCGCCCGTCCGGGGCCACGCTGTGGATGCAGCATCCCTTGAGCCGTTCAAGGTCCAGGTTCCAGGCATCCTGGAAGGCCATGCCCGACACCGAAAACATCCGGGTTTTGGCCTGGCGGATGAATTTGTCCAGGCCGTCCTCCTTAACGGGGGGCGCTGGTTCCGTCCCGATGCCCGCGGGGGCCTTCCAGTGTTCGGCCACGGAATCCCTGGCCTGTTTTGACCCCTGCTCCGCCTGCACCGGGGTGCAGCAGTCGGTGTGAAATGCGGTGAGGGCCGATGGCCGGCCGTCATCCCGGATGATGAATTTTCCGTTAAAGGAACAAAGGGCATGTTCACAGGAAGAGGGCCTGAACTCCCCGGCTTTGAACTGTCCCCGGGTCTGGGATTCAATCTCCCTGAGCACCTCGGGAATGGTGATCCTATTGTCATCGCCGGGGTGTTGCCCCGGGGCGGTGTGGTGGCGGCCGAAGTAGGAGACGGGCTGGAAATGGACGCCCCGGATGCCCGGGGCCCGGTCCAGGCCGAATTTGAGAATGGGGCCGATCTGGTCGATATTGATGCCGGGCACCAGGGTGGGGACCAGGATTACGCCGATGCCGTTTTCCATGCATGCGGCCGCGGCCCGTGCCTTGTCTTCAAGGAGCGGCCGGCCCCTGAGCGCCTCATAAACCTGATCTTCAACCCCGTCAAACTGGAGGAATACCGATGAGAGCCCGGCGGCTTTCAGCCGGGGAGCTAAGCCGGGGTCCCGGGCCAGGAGGAACCCGTTGGTGTTGAGCTGGACAAATCCGAACCCGGTTTCAACGGCACGGGAGATGATTTGGGGAAGGTCCGGCCTCAGGGTGGGCTCCCCCCCTGAAATCTGGAGGTTGGCATCGGGGCTGACCCGGTGCACCCCGGCCAGGAGACCGGTGATCTCCCTGAGTGTGGGATCGACGGTTTTTCCGGGGGCGGATCCGGCAAAGCAGAACCGGCAGGAAAAGTTGCAGTTCTGGGTGACCTCCAGCACGGCGGTGCAGGTATGCTGGCGGTGGTCCGGGCAGAGGCCGCAGTCAAAGGGGCAGCCGAGGTCTTCCGGGGTCATGGTGAACCGCTTTTGGATGGGAAGCTTGGGCCGGATCCAGTTTTCATAGCTTTGGCGCCCTTCCCAGAACAGGGTGGAGAACCGGCCGTGATCCGGGCATTCTTTTTCCAGGAATACCGCATCTCTGTTCCCCAGATGCCGGGCCGGAATCCGTTTGAAACAGACCGGGCAGAGGCTCTCGGTATGGTGTAGGATCTCTCTGTCTTTATTCATCATCAAGGTCCGCCGGGTCGATGCCGTATTCGGTGAGGATGGCCATGAGGGTGGTCAGGGCCCGGGTCAGAAGGGCGGGACAGGTATCGGGGTTCATATCGGGATAATGGGTCCCTGCAATCTGCCGGCATTGGCTGCCCCCGGGGGCGGCCCCGGTGAAAGAATCCATATAGACGGCCTGCATGGATGCCCTGAGGTCGGGGTCATCGGGGGCATACATGGCCAGGATGCAGATTCCGGCCGTGAGGATGCCGCAGGTGCCCGACCCAAGGCCGGAGCCCATGCACAGGCCCCGGGCGAAATGGACCAGTTCCCTGTTTCCCCTCTCCCCAAGGTCCAAAATCCGCTGCACCATGATCTGGCTGCAGCAATAGCCTTTGCTTTTTAATTTCAGTATCTCAATGTCATTCATATTTTTGCTTATCCGATGCTTTGTCTGCGATGATGAGGCAATATCCGGGGTTGATCTCCCTGGCCCGGCACCGGGCGCCCAGGCCGGCATGGAAAACATCCCCGGTGAGGGTTTTCCAGAAATTATCCAGGCTGCCGTGTTTAAATACCATTTGGCAGGCCATTTCCCTGAGCATCCGGGTGTGGTCCTCCCAGATCCGGAGCCTGAAACCGGCTCCCTCGACGGCCGCTTTCAATGCGTTGCGGCCCAGAGCCCCGTCCAGGCAGGTGAGGCCGGGGACCGGCGCCGGCGCCTCGCCGGGAAGATAAAGGTCGGTGAGCACCAGGTGGCCCCCCGGTTTGAGCAGCCTGAAAAATTCCTCCAGGCAGTCCTGCTTTTCCGCCACCAGGGAGAGGACGCATTCGCAGAATACGGCCCTGAAGGCAGAAGTTGCAAAGGGGAGAAGGGGCAGCCTCGCCCGTATGCCGGTCCAGCCAGACCCTGTTTTGGAGATCCGCTGGGCGGAGAGATCCATGCCGAAGGTGCTGAGCCCGGCTTCCCCGGAGAGGAATGCACAGGTCACCCCGTCACCGCAGCCGGCATCCAGTACGGGGTCGCCGGGGGCAAGGCCGCAATGGTCCAGGGCGGCCCGGGTCAGGGTTAGTCCGCCGGGCCTGTATGTGGTACGCTTATTTGTCCTCAAGGATCTTTTCCACTTCCGCCATCTTTCCCCGGGCCATTTCCGGTGAGATATATACGGCCCCGCAGCCCGGGCATTGGGGCAGGTCCACATCGAACCGGGAATCCAGGTAGGCCACATGGTTTTTGACACTCTCCAGCGGGGTGCGGCAGGTGCCGCAGGACAGGGCCGGGTTGTGGCCGTCCAGGGGGCCGCCCGGCGCAGTGCCCGGGGGCCGGGCCACTTCCATCCGGTGGCACCAGGTATCCAGGATCTCATATGCCCCGCCGTCTTCCTTGAATGCCACCCAGAAGCAGACATTGGCCGGCCGGAAATTGGCGATTTCAGCGCCCCTTTCCCCATCCACAAAAAAGGACCGGTTTTTTTCCGATTCATGGTGGTCCAGCACCCTTTGAATGTCCGGCACCAGGATGAATTCATCTTCCATGCGGGCCAGGGCCTCCGGCGGGATCATGATTCTTTTCCCGCCGTTGGTAATCGGTACCGTATCCTCTGGCGCTTCCCCGCCTTCCATCTCCCGTTTAAAGGCGGCGAGATTCCTGCGCCGGCCCGAAAAGCCGGGATCCTGCCTGTTTTCAGGGTCAGCCGTTCCCGGCCAGAACAGGTCCAGAATATGGCGGGCGGGTTTTCCGGCCCGGGCCAGGCGGTCCCGGCACATGGCACAATAGGCCATATAGTCCAGGGGGCTCTGCCGGACCCGGTTTTGGATGATGGTGCCGGCCAGGTTGGGGTTGGCATTGAAGACCAGGCCGCCGAAGCCGCAGCATTCAGTCAGTTCTCCGGCGGTGTCCAGTTCTTTGATCTCAAGGCCTTGTGATAGGGCCAGGGATCTCACGGCCTGCTGGACGGCCGTGTCCCTGCGGGCCGTGCAGGGGTCGCTGACAGCCACGGGGCCGGCAGGGGAGGGCTGGGGCCGGGGAAGGCCGGCGCGGAGGGCATCCATCTCCACGTAAAGGGAGGAAATCTCGGCCCCGGGCAGAACCTCTTCCAGCATCCGGGTGCAGGCGGTGCAGGCGGTGATGATCCCGGGCCGGCCCCAGGATTCCCAGAGGGCCTTGAGCCGGCTGCCGGTCTCCTGAAACAGCCCCTTTTGCCCCGCCCAGTATGCCGGTGCCCCGCAGCAGCCGGAGATGAGCCCGATGTCTTCTTCAAGGGTATTATTCAGCCATGCCCAGGCCGCTTTGACCTGGTCCGGGGATGAGCCGGTGAGCTGGCATCCCGGGAAGAACACCCTGTCCGAGGTGGTTTTGCCCGGGGCATGGATGGAGAAAAAGCAGGTTTCGCCATTGGCATGGGCCATTTCTCCCAGGGCGAATTCATGGGCGGAGGGGGGCATTTTATTATCTGCCACCATCTCCTGCCGGGCGGAGAGGCAGAGGTCGGCCATGGAAAAATCATTGGGGCAGACGGTTTCGCACTGACCGCAGAGGCTGCAGGAGTTGATCAGGGTATTGGCCTTTTTTTCCCCCATGACGATGGCCAGATTGTTGTAAATCTCCCGGGCGTATTTACCGGGATGGCCCTTGAAATTCTCCAGAAAGGTGTTGCAGGTCCGGATGCACCGGGAGCAGTCGCACTGGATGCAGCGGCCTGCCTCCAGGGCGGCCTGTTCAATATTTTTTCCAGCATCGGCAATCATTGGCCGGATCGCCTCATGGCTGATGTCCGTGGAGAGCCCGGTCTGAAAAACGCCCTCCCTCTCCCGGCCGGCCCTCAGGGAGACCCCGGACAAGATCCGGTCCATGGAGGTGGCGGCCTTCCGGCCCTGGAAGGCAAGGTCTATGGGGTAGCTGTCAGGGCTGGCGGAGGCCCCGTTCCGGGAAAAACCGCCGGCAAACCGTTTGGAATCCGACAGCCATTGGAGGGAAAATTCCTCTGTTTCCGGAGGATTCTCTGGCCCCCCCCGGGCGTCCATGCCGATGTACTGGGCCTGGAACCGGTCCTGCGCCTCTAAGAAGGATGTATACCCGGCCCGGGTGGTGAATTTCACCCCGAATCTTTCAAGGCGTGCAATCTCCCGGTCCAGAACCGACGGGGGCAGGACCGCCCTGTCCAGTTGGCGCAGGTGACCGCCCAGCCGCTCTTCATGTTCGAATACACGGACCTTATAGCCCTTGAGGGCCAGGTCCCAGGCCGCCGTGAGGCTGGACAGGCCGCTGCCCCAGATGCCGACGAGTGTTTCCTTGGCCGGGGGGGGGAAGTATTTTTTCTGCCGGTTCCGGTTTCCGGCGCAGGCCCGTTCCAGCCGGCCGATGGCCAAAGGATCATCAAGCTCTTTACGGATGCAGGCCGCTTCGCAGGGATGGTCGCAGATCCGGGTGATGATTTCCGGCAGGGGCAGGGTTTTTTCAATGATTTTAAAGGCCTTGTCCGCATTCCCCCCGGCCATCTGGGCCAGGAAACCTTTTACATCCACATGGAAGGGGCACCGGGCCGTGCAAAAGGCCGGCTCCTCCTGGATGCATTTTTTCTCATAGGCGGTGAGGTCTGATTTTTCCATGGTTTAAAATGAATTAAACCGCCGGGGCAGGCCCCGGCGGCTGGGTTGCAGGTTAAAGCGGGGGCTAGCCGTTCAGTTCCGCCAGCACCTTGTCCGGTGTGGCCGGCAGCCGTTTGATCCGGGCCCCGCATGCATTGTAGATGCCGTTGATGACGGCGGCATGGGGGGAGGTCAGCGGCAGCTCGCCCACGCCGGCGGCGCCGAAGGGGCCGTGTTCCCTGGGGGTCTGAACATAGATCAGTTCAATGTCGTCGGGGATGGCTTTGATGTAGGGGAAGCCCGCACCCACCATGGTGGAATGCTTTTTGATGTCCTCGTAATCTTCGGACAGGGCCAGGCCGATGCTCTGGGCAATGCCGCCGTACATCTGGCCGTCCACCACCAGCTTATTGTTGATCTTGCCCACGTCGGCAATGGCGGTCATCTTGGTGACCTTTGTCTTGCCCGTGGCCGTTTCAACGCAGACTTCGGCCATGAACAGGCCGTACATGTACACGGCAAAGGGGCTGCCCTGGCCGTTTTCATCACAGTCCACAGCCGGGGCGGTCCAGGCGCCGGTGTATTCCACGGGGATTTTTTCTTCCTTCATTTCTTCATAGGTCCGGTAACTGCCGTCGCTTTTTCTCATACCGCCCAGCAGCAGTTCGCAGGCCGCCTTGGTGGCCTGGCCGGTGACCACCTGGGAGCGGGAACCGCCGGCAGGTCCGGAGTTGGGGGTGACGGAGGTGTCGTTCATCACCAGTTTTATCTTTTCAGGGGCGATCCCCAGGGGACGGAGGGCCTCGTGGGCAGTGCCCAGGGTGCCTGCATCTGCGCCCTGGCCGTGGTCTTCCCAGGAGTTGAATACGGTGATGGTGTTGTCCTCGTTGAGCTGTACCCGGGCTTCGGAGCCGTCCGGGCCGTCCAGGCCGCAGCCGTATACCCCGATGGAGATCCCCACCCCGTATTTTTCGGCGTCGGTGGACTTTCTGGCGGCTTCGGCTTTGGCAGCCTCGTATTTGGGTTTGAGGGTATCGAACATCTCTTCCAGGCTCAGGGCGTCCGGGGTCTGGCCCGTGGGGGTGGTGGCCCCTTCACGGTAGATGTTTTTATAGCGCAGGTCAAAGGGGTCCATGCCCAGCTTTTCGGCCAGCATGTCCATGAGAACCTCTGAAGAGAATTCGCTCTGGGGAGACCCGTAACCCCTGAAGGCGGAGCCCCAGGCGTGGTTGGTGCAGACGGTGCGGCCTTCGCCCCGGATATGGGCAATGTCGTAGCCGGCGCCGATGAACTGGGCCCCGCGCAGGGTTAAAAGGTCGCCGAATTCGGAGTAGGGGCCGTGGTCCACGGACCAGTCGGTTTCCATGGCCTTGAGTTTCCCGTCTTTTTCAGCAGCCAGCCTCACATTCATGAAGAAGGGAGAGCGTTTGCCCGTATAGGTCTGCTGCTGGTACCAATCGTAGTTGAGGAATACCGGTTTGCCCGTGGCCATGGCGGCCACGCCCACCAGGGCTTCCATAGTGGGGGAGAACTTATAGCCGAAGGTGCCGCCGGTGGGGTTCTGGACCAGGGTGAGTTTTTCAGGCTCGATCCCCAGGCCCGGGGCGATCATGGCCAGGTGGAGGTGGATGCCGATGGATTTGGAGTGGATGGTCAGCGTTCCGTCTTCGCCGGGGAAGGCAAAGCCCACGTCCGGCTCGATGGGCATGTGGGGCTGGCGGCCCACGTAGAAATCATCTTCAATGGTGACATCGGCATTGTCAAAGATGGGGGCGGTTTCCTCCCCTTTTTTGATGGCCTGGGTAAAATAGATATTGGGGGTGCCCGGATGGATTTCCATGGCATCTTCGGCCATGGCGGCCGGTGCGCTCATGTATTCGGGCAGGGGTTCCAGGTCCACCTTCACCTTTTCTGCGGCGGCCTTGGCATTCTTCTCTGTGTCGGCACAGACAATGGCAATGGCGTCGCCGAACTGGAATACCTTTTCATCGCAGAGGATGGGCCGGTCCCAGCCGTCCCCCTTGTTGGAGGGGAAGGTGATCAGCCCGGTGATTCTGTTTTTGCCCTTAACGTCCTTGTGGGTGACCACCTTGTAGACGCCGGGCATTTTTTCGGCTTCCGAGGTGTCAATGGATTTGATATTGGCGTGGGAGACCTTGGCCTGGACCAGGGCCAGCCTCAGGGTCTCTTCGGGCATCTTGATCCCCAGGTCGGCCCCGAAGTCGCAGGTGCCGGTGACCTTGGCCACGGCGCTGGGCCGGGGGTATTTGGTCCCCCAGATCCGGCCGTCTTCGGGGATCTTGAACATCAGTTCGTCCATGGACATCTCGCCGTTGATGACCTTGGCCGCATCCATCACCGAATCCACTAGCTGTTTGTAACCGGTGCAGCGGCAGGCGTTTCTGTGTTTCTGGAACCAGTCCCGTACATCCTCGCGGGTGGGAGTGGGATGGGTGTCCAGCAATGCCTTGCAGGAGACGATGAAGCCCGGGGTGCAGAACCCGCACTGGGCGCCGCCGTTGGCAATCCAGGCCACCTGGATGGGGTGGAGGTTGTCCGGGGTGCCGATGCCTTCAACGGTGGTAATCTCCGAATAATCCGGCACCCGTTTCATTTTGGTGACACAGGACCGGACCAGTTTTGAGTTCAGAATAACATTGCAGGCGCCGCACTGGCCCTGGTCGCATCCGACCTTGACACCGGTGAGGTAGAGGCCGTTCCGAAGGACAGTGGACAATGTATCATCCTCATTTACAAAAACGGTTCTTTCAATACCGTTTACCAATAGTTTTTTACCGATCATTTCAATCTCCTTGTACGTTTAAATCAAAGTACGTTTAAATCAAAAGTTGAGCCTTGAGCGGGAAGCCTGGTGAATATGTGGACCCTGGTGGAAGGCAGATCTTGTTTGTTTTGTATGTTTGGGGATGTTTTTAGTCAAGATAATAATTGATTAATAATTATTATGACTAAAAATAACTAAAAATAACCATTGGTGTTTGCGCGCAGATGTGCCCGGGACGGGTGTCCCAGGCTGTTTTTTTTAATGTTCAAAAATGAATGGGGAAGGAGCCGATAACAGGGATCAGCGAGTCAGGATGGCCTCAATGCAGCCGATGGCACGGGAGGAAAAATTTTTTTCCAGGTTGGGTCCGAAATGGTCGGCCATGGCGCCGAAGATCAGGCCGGTGTTTACCGCAGGGATGCCTTTGGTTTCCCGGATATGGTTGACCGTCCGCCACCAGGCCGCGGCATTTTCAGTTTCATCGGAAAAATAGTCTGGTTTGAATCCGGCGTCGGCCAGTTGGGCGTTGAGGGTATCCCAGGCTGGGACAAAGGAGGTGGCGGCATCCGCCCCCCAGGGCACGGGCATGAGGGGCACCGGGCCCGGGCCGTCCACGATTTCATGGAGGATGAGTTTGCCCCCGGGCTTGAGAACCCGGTGGAATTCGGCCAGGGCTCTGGGTTTGTCCTCGATGTTCATGAGGATATGCTGGCAGAGCACGGCGTCGAAACAGGTGTTGCCGTATGGCAGGTCCAGGACCGAACCCTGCTGGAAACGGATGTTGCGCCCCTTGTCCATGCCGCACCATTGGGTCAGGATCCGGGCCGTATGGATGAAGTCCTCCGTGATGTCGATGCCGGCAGCCTGGAACCCGAATTGTTCGGCCAGAAGCCGGGTGGAGCCGCCCATGCCGCAGCCGGCATCCAGGATCACCGAATCCGTTGCCAGGCCCGCCTTTTTAATCAGGCTGATGGTGGCTTTGGGGCCGCCGGTGTGGAGCTGGTCCACCGGGGCCAGGTCCCGTGGGGAAATGGTTTCAGCGGATTTTCCGGCCTTTTCAAGGCCTGCCCGGATGGCTTCTACCAGGTCCGGGCAGGCGTAGTGGTGTTGAACGCGGTCTTCGGTTTCCATCAGCTTTTCAATTCCTTCAGGTCTCCGAAGAAATCCAGGGATTCCGGGTTTTTCAATGCATCCTTGTTTTTGACCTCCCTTCCCTCGATCATGTGGCGGACGGCCAGTTCCACCTTTTTCATGTTCAGGGTATAGGGGATGTCCGGGGTTTCGATGATCTTGGCCGGGACATGCCTGGGGGAGGCATGGGTTCGGATATCGGCCCGGATTCTTTTTTCCAGTTCCTCGGTGAGGGTGATGCCCGGGGCCAGTTTAACGAAGAGCACCACCCGGACATCGTTATTCCAGGGCTGGCCCACCACCACGGAATCATCGATTTCCATCATGGCGTCCAGGCGGCGGTAGATCTCGGCGGTGCCGATGCGGACCCCGCCCGGGTTGAGGGTGGCGTCGGAGCGGCCATACATGATAACCCCGCCCCGTTCGGTGACCATGACAAAATCCCCATGGGTCCAGATATTGGGGAACTGGTCAAAATAGGCCGAGTGGTACTTTGAACCGTCCTTGTCCCCCCAGAAGAAAATGGGCATGGAGGGGAAGGGGGCGGTGCAGACCAGTTCCGCCTGCTCGCCCACCACGGGTTTGCCGTCGGGGCCGAAGGCAAAGACCTTCATTCCCAGGCCCCTGCACTGGAGTTCCCCCACATAGACAGGCCCCATGGGATTTCCCAGGGCAAAACATCCGTTGAGGTCCGAGCCGCCGGAGATGGAGGCCAGCTGGATATCTTTTTTAATATGGTCGTAGACAAAGTGAAAATTTTCGTTGGAAAGGGGGGACCCCGTGGAGAGCACCGATTTCAGCGGACTCAGGTCGAACTGCTCCCCTGGTTTCACCCCTGCGTTTTTCAGGGCTTCGATGTATCCGGCCGAGGTGCCGAAGACGGTGATCTTTTCCTCTTCAGCCATTTTCCACAGCGCTTCGGGCCCGGGATGGAAGGGATTGCCGTCGTAAAGGACCAGGGTGGCCCCGGTGCTCAGGGCGCAGGTGAGCCAGTTCCACATCATCCACCCGCAGGTGGTGAAATAGAAGATGACGTCCCCTTCCCTGAGGTCGGTGTGGAGGACCAGTTCCTTTTTCTGGTGGAGCAGGACCCCGCCGATGCTCTGGACCATGCATTTGGGAAGCCCCGTGGTGCCCGAGGAGTACATGATATACAGGGGATCGTCAAAGTCCATCTGGGCAAACTCAATCTCTGTGGCGCCGGGTGTTTTGAAATCCTTGAAATGGACGGCATTGGGAAGGGCAGTGATGTCGGGATCCTCATTGACATAGGGAACCACCACAATTTTTTCAATGGAGGGCAGTTCTTTGACGATGCCGGCGATGCGGTCGATGCTGTCCAGGGGTTTTCCCTTGAAGAAGTAGCCGTCCGCCGTGAACAGCACCTTGGGCCGGGTCTGGCCGAAGCGGTCCAGCACCCCCTTGATGCCGAAATCCGGGGAGCAGGAGGACCAGATGGCACCCAGGCTGGTGGCGGCCAGCATGGCCACGATGGATTCGGGCATATTGGGAATAAATCCCACCACCCGGTCCCCGGGGACCACGCCGCAGGCCTTGAGGGCGGCGGCGGTCTGGGCGACCTCAGCGTAGAGCTGGTTGTAGGTGAGGGTGCGCCTGACCTTATCCTCCCCCCGGAAAACCAGGGCGGTGTTGTCGTTCCTGAATTTGAGCAGGTTTTCGGCGAAGTTGATCTTTGACCCGGTGAAAAATTTGGCCCCGGGCATCTTATCCTTGTCCTGGATCACCTGCTCGTAGGGTTTTGAGGCGGTGATATCCAGGTAATCCCAGGCTGCGGCCCAGAAATCCTCCAGATTGTCCACGGACCATTCCCAGAGTTCCGGATAGGCGGAAAAGTCCTTGTCGAACCGATTATTGACCCGGGTCATGAAATCATACATATTGGTGGATTGAATCCGTTCTTCCGAAGGCTGCCACAATAAATCGGCCATGGTCTTTCCTCCTTATTCGTAGAGTACTGCCAGGATGGTGGCTTTATCTGTTTTTGCCGTCAGATAGTGGGGGGTGGTGGAGAGGTAATAGGCCGAATCCCCCGGTTCCAGATCGTAGGAGTCCTTGGCGATGGTCAGGTTGGCCGTGCCCTCCAGTACAAAGATGAATTCTTCCCCGTTGTGGACGGAAATTTCGCTGTCTTCGGTTTTTTCCAGCTGGACGATGAGGGCTTCCATGTGCCGCCCCTGGACTTCCGGAGCCAGGCTCATATAGGAGTATACATTCTGTTTCCCGGTTTTGGAGGCGGAGCGTGAAATCTGTTTGCGGTCGTCTTTACGGGTAATGGAGTAAAGTTTGGTGCCCATGCCGGATACCAGGCGTCCCACGGCGGCATCCAGGGCCTTGGAGAGTTTCATGACCATGCCCAGCTGGGGGCTTTCCTTACCGCTTTCAATATCCGTCAGCCGTTCCACGCTGAAGCCCGTGAGGCTGGACAGGTCGTCCAGGGAAATTCCCCGCTCCTGCCGAAGCTGCCGTATCCGGGTTCCGACCTCGTCCACCTCCCCGGCCTCTCCGTTTTTGATATTGCCGGTGAGGTCCTCAAAATAATCCACATTGATATGGGGAATATTCTCTTTTTTTTCCATGGTATCTCCTTTGTGAAAAGCGGGAACGGTGACCCCGCTTCTTTTTATTTTAGGTATCCGGTTTTTCCGGCCGGATACCGTTTTTTAAGGTTTCGAACCAATGGGTTTAGGGGGTGGGCAGGATCTGGTCCGGTGTTTCCCCCAGTTTTTCCTTGAGCTTGGCCAGGCCGGGACGGGCAAACTGCATATGCCCTTCCTTCAGGGTCCGGCCGTTGATCATGGCCTCGGAACGGAGCCGGGCGCCTACGGTTTTTTCCAGTTGTTTGCCCAGCCAGAGGATT
Source organism: Desulfobacter sp. (assembly GCA_028768525.1). Taxonomy (NCBI): domain Bacteria; kingdom Pseudomonadati; phylum Thermodesulfobacteriota; class Desulfobacteria; order Desulfobacterales; family Desulfobacteraceae; genus Desulfobacter; species Desulfobacter sp. The sequence continues at coordinate 4,368,806 of CP054837.1, forward strand.
CTGTCCACATCGTATCCATGTTCTATACCCATTTCGTCGATTTGTACAAGGGTATCTTCAAGGCAGACCAGCCCCACATAGCGTTCGTCTTCATAGTAGTAGTCGCCGGTGCCCTTGATGGGCCGGTCGTCCATGAAGTTGGCCGGCTGCCCGCCCAGGCCCCCTAAGGTGGCCTCGAAATGGGTGATACCGGCCTGGAGCGCTGCCAGGACCGAGGCCGACGCCACCCGCTTAGTTTCATGGAAATGGGCAATGTGCAGGCTTGTGTCTGGAATTTCGTCCAGGATCATGGAAAAATAGCGGTAGACCTCGGGGGCCGAGGCTGAGCCGTCGTGGTCGGCATGTTCAATGTCCGATGCCCCGATGTCCAGCCAGTGCTTGGTGAACTCAACGGCATCCTTGAGTTCCGTGGCCCCGCCGATGGGCGATCCCCAGATGGTGGATACCGTGCCGCACATTTTGATGCCCACATCCGAGCATTTTTTGATGCAGCGTTCGGCCTCTGCCCAGTAATTGGGCAGGGTGGTGCCGGAGTTGGCAAAGTGGTGCTGCTCCTCGGTGGAAACCATCATGAGCACCCGATCCGGGCCCACCCCCCGTTTTCTCAGTTCAACGGCCCGGTCCACTGAGGGTTCACGGATGGTGATGGCCGTCAGGGTCACATCGTTCATGTCGATGCCCTTTTTTGCGGCCCGGGAGACGAAATTATCCGACCTGAGATGGGCCAGGAGCGCTTCGGCATCTGAAAACTGGGGCATGAGCCTGGGGTTGCCCAGGTTGGTGACCTCAATGTTCCGGCAGCCGGCAAAGATCAGTTCTTCCAGGTAGGTGATCTTGGCGGCGGTGGAAATGAATTTTTCCAGGTGCTGGAATCCGTCCCTCACCGTGATATCGCCGATGGTGACTTTTTTGGGCATTCTGGGGAAAATCTTCCAATAATCATACTCTGTCATGGTTTTCTCCTATGGTTAAAATCTAAAATTTCCGAATGTCGCATCATCGATGGGGTTGAGCAGGCTGACCTCAAAGGCCATGGCCAGCCAGTCCCGGATTTCGCTGAATTTCAGTACCCGGTCGCTGAGCAGGCGGGACCCGCAGAAAAAGGGATGGGCCTCTCCTTCATACTTGTCTATCATCTTTTGCTGGAAGGCCGCGATTTCTTCATCTGTCATGGGATTGCCGGTTTTTTTGCGTTTGGCCTGCTCAATGGAGAGCAGGACGCCGCCGGCGCTTTTTCCGCTCATGACGCCGGTCCTGGCCCGCATGGAGGAAAAGAGGAAATGGGGGCGGTAGGCCCGGCCGCACATGCCGTAGTTGGCCGCTCCGTTGTCCGGCCCCAGGACCAGCTGCACCCGGGGGACCTGGGCGCAGGAGACCGCCCTCACCATGTCCGCCCCGTATTTGCCGATGCCGGCGTGCTCGGAGTCCGAGCCCACCATATATCCCGGTGCTCCCTGGATGAAGAGCAGGGGGATTTTTTCGTAGGAGCACCGTACGATCCACTCGGTGACCTTTTTGGCCGTCTCATGGAAGATGATGCCCGAGCCGTTGGAGCAGATCACCCCCACGGGCAGGCCTTTGATCCTGATTTTTCCGGTAAGGATATTGCTGGCCCGGCCCGGGGCAAAATTTTTCTTTACCTCTATAAAATAGGAACCGTCGGCAATGGCCTGGATGATCTGGTAGCCGTTCATTCCCTGGTGGGGGGAGGGGGGGAGTACATCGTAGAGGCTGTCCAGAGGGATGGAGGGTTCCTGCTCCTGGTACCGATGCAGGTGAACGGTCTGGGGTTGGGTCAAAGAGAGCAGTTCCCTCACCCGGGTAATGCCCTCTGTCTGGTCGGCGCAGATATGGTCGGCACCGCCGGAGATGCCGGTGTGGACCTTGGCTCCCCCCAGATCCTCGGCGGAGATCTCTTCGCCTGTGGCCATTTTAACCAGGGGCGGTCCCCCCAGGAAAGAGAAGGACTGTTTGTCGATCATCACCGATTCACAGGCCATGAAAACGATATAGGCCCCACCGGCCGTATTGCCCCCTGTGGAGAGCGTTACCTGGCGCAGCCCCATGGCACTCATCCTGGCCATATTGTAGAAAATTGAGCCAAAATGCTGGTCATCGGGAAATACCTCGGCCTGCATGGGCAGAAAGGCCCCGCCGGAATCGGCAATATATACGCAGTTCAGGCCGCAGCGTTCGGCAATGGCCTGGGCCCGCATATGCTTTTTCAGGGTGATGGGAAAATAGGTGCCCCCCTTGACCCGGGAATCGTTGGCCATGATCATGGTCCAGTTGCCGTGGATTTTGCCGATGCCTGTGACAATGCCGGCGCAGGGCACGTCGTCCACCCCGGGATATCCCACGCCGAATCCGGCCAGAAGGGAGAGTTCGAAAAATGGGGTATTGGGGTCGATGAGATCGTTGATCAGGTCCCGTACCGGCCGTTTGTTCCGTTTGGCAAGGATATCCACGGCCTTCTGCCCCCCGGGCCAGACCGCTTCCTGCTGCCGGGCGGTAAGGGCCTCTTCTTCCTTGAGCCAGAATGATCTATTGTCGGTGGTCATGGATTACCTTCCTTTGTAGACGGGTTTGCGTTTTTCCCTGAAGGCGGTGAGGCCTTCGATGCGGTCTTCGGTTGGGATGGTGACCCGGTAGGCGTTGGATTCAATGGCCAGGCCCGTGGCGAGATCGGTTTCAATTCCCCTGTCAATGGCGTACTTGGCCATCTCCACGGCAATGGGGCCGGTCTCGGCAATCATGGCCGCCATCTCAAGGCATTTGTCCATGAGCTGTTCCGGCGGAACCATATGGTTGACCAGGCCGATATCAAGGGCTTCATCGGCATCCACCCGCCGGCCCGTGAAAATCAGCTCCTTGGCCTTGGCCACCCCCACGATGCGGGGCAGGCGCTGGGTACCGCCGCCGCCGGGGATGATGGCCAGCCGGGTTTCGGTCAGCCCCATGGTGGCGGTTTCCGAGGCGATGCGGATATCCGAAGCCAGGGCCACTTCCGTACCGCCGCCCAGGGCAATGCCGTTCACTGCGGCAATCACCGGGATGGGCAGGGTCTGGATGGCGGTGAGCAGGTTCCGGATGGTGAGGATGAACTTCTTTACCTGGTCCTGGGTGAGACTGGCCCTCTCCTTGAGGTCGGCTCCGGCGCAGAAGGCTTTTTCTCCTGCTCCGGTGATGATCACGCAGCGGATATCGCTTCTGAACTGCAGGGCATCGATCTGGTCCCGCACGGCGTAGAGCAGGTCGAAATTCAGGCAGTTCATCACACGGGGCCGGTTCAGGGTGAGCACGGCCGCATTGTTTTTTTCTTCAACGATCAGTAGGGACTCTTCAGTCATATCTTTTCTCCGTTCAGTTTCAGTTAGCGCATCAGCAGCCCGGATGCCCTAACATCCTATATATCTTGAAATGACCAGGCGCTGGACTTCAGAGGTGCCTTCCCCGATTTCCAGCAGCTTCTGATCCCTGTAAAAGCGTTCCACATTATACTCTTTCATCAGCCCGTAGCCCCCGTGGATCTGTACGGCATGGTCCGCCACCCGGCTCATGACCTCGGAGCAGTAGAGTTTGCCCATGGCCGCTTCCTTTTCATAGGGTTTGTGGTTGGACTTGAGCCAGCAGGCCTTGTAGAGCAGATTCCGGGCGCATTCGATCTCCATGGCGCAGTCGGCCAGCTTGAAGGCCACGGCCTGGAATTTGGAAATGGGCTGACCGAATTGTTCCCTTTCCCTGGCATATTTCAGGGCCAGGTCAAAGGCGCCCTGGGCGCCCCCCAATCCCATGGCGCCGATGGACAGCCGCCCGCCGTCCAGGGTGGCCAGCATCTGGTGGAAGCCGTCTCCCTTGTTGCCCAGGATATTCTCCTTGGGCACCCGCACATTGTCAAAGTATAGTTCCGCCGTGTTGGAGGCCCGCCACATCATTTTTTTATGCATGGGAACGGCTTTGAACCCCGGTGTGCCGGCTTCCACCAGGATACAGGAGTATTCCGGTTTCCCGTTTTCCCGTTCCCCTGTCACCGCCTGCACCGTGACGCCCATGGTCATATCGCAGGCCGCGTTGGTGATAAAAATCTTGGACCCGTTGATCACCCATTCGTCCCCGTCCAGGACTGCCGTGGTTTTCGAGCCCCCGGCATCGGAACCGGCCGTGGGTTCGGTGAGGCCGAAACCCCACAGGCCCTCCCCGGCACAGAGTTTGGGCAGGTATTTTTTCTTCTGCGCCTCGGTGCCGAAGTAGAACAGGGGGCCAATCCCCAGGGAATTGCCAGCGGCAATGGTTGCTGCCTGGGAACCGTCAATCCTGGCGATTTCCTCCACGGCAATGATATAGGAAATATAATCCATTGCCTGTCCCTCATATTCCTCTGAAACAAACATGCCGAACAAACCGATTTCACCCATCTTCCGGGTCAGCGCTTCGGAAAATTCCTCGTTTTCGTCAAGCTCTGCAGCGATGGGGGCGATTTCCTTCTGGGCAAACTTTCTGACTTCTTTACGGATCATTTCCTGTTCTTTGGTAAGGTCAAAATCCACCCTGGCCTCCTTTTGGGTTAAGGGTTAAAGTCTTATGTTGCGGTGCAGAATCAGCAGGTGCGTGCTCGGAGATTCGGGAAAGAAACTGATCGAGCGCTCAGTCTATTTTACCCGACTCTATAATTAAAAGAATTCGTTTGTCAAATACTTTTTTAAGGGGGGCGGGGAAAGGCGGATGGGGGCCGGACCCTGCCTGGGCCCGGGGCCGGGGCAGGGGGGAATCAGGCCCGTTTGTTGAATTTGGATATTTCGCTCCTGCGGACCCGCCAGGTGTGGCTTTCGTCCTGCACCCCTTTGAGGAAACCGGTACGCAGAAAGCTTTTGACTTTTGCCTTGGACAGCCCGGAGAGGACTGAAAATTTTTCAACGGAAATGGTCTCCTCCATCAGGCTTTGGGTTACCTTTTGGGCGGAGTCGGCCTTGGGCGGCCGGTATCCCTGGATTTTAAGGAGTTCGGATTCCGGAATATGCCATTGGCTGCTGGATATTTTTTTACCGGTCAGAAATCCGGTTTTCAGCAGCCGCCGCACCTTTACCGGGGCCATGCGGGTTTTTACCGCAAAATCATCCACGGAAATATGTCCTTCCGGCGCCGGTATGTCGGGCATGGTATCCTTCTGGAAATCCTCTTCTATGCGCTGGATGGAGGCTTCAATGTGGAAGCTGCCTGCCCGGGTTGAAAAGGGCACCACAATGATGGGATTGGTTTTCAGCTTGTCAGGGATTTCAGGCAGCTCCATGCTGATTTTGGGAACGGCCACATCGAAGAAATAGCCCTTTTGGGATAATTCGGCCTTGGCCGACCCCGAGATCATATTGGTCAGCTCCCCTGCCAGATCGAAGCGCTCCTCCATGGATGAACCCGGCCGGCCGAAGATGGAGGCAAGGATCTGGTCCAGGAAACCGCCGGAAAAATTGATGATGAAATACCCGGATATTCCGTGCCCGTTGAGTCCGATGAACCCTTTGATGTCCTTATCTGCCAGGGGCTGGGTCCGCACGGCAGGGGTGCCGGGCATGGACTGCATCCCTGCAAAGGTGGAAAAAACCTTCATGGAGGCGCTGATAAAAGGGTTTATGTAGTTTACATCCATGGCGGCAGTATAAACTCAGAGACGGGAATTATCAATGGGGCAGAAGTAGTAGAGCGGTGAAAAAAATGCATTCGCCTTGGCCGTTTAAATAATGTATAATACAAACTGATTACAGGGTCTGATGCCGGTTTTGCTCCCAAGGATCCAGCATAATAACCGAAAAGGTCCGGTGCCTGAACCGTCCCCGGATCTGAAAGGAGGCATGATGACTTTTCAAACAATTTTAAATCCCGTCGACGGGTCTGAGCATTCCAGGAATGCCACCCGATATGCCATCACCCTGGCAGAAAAATTTAACTCCAAAGTTGTTCTTCTCCACTGCCACAACCGGTTTCCGGTGGTATTGTCCGAACCCTATTTCCAGCAGGCCATAAATGAAATCATGAAAGCCTCGGAAACCCTGGTCCAGCCCTTTGAGGAGATGTTGGAGGAATCCGGTGTGGATTATGAAGTCAGGATTCTGGAAGGGCTGCCCGGCTCCACCGTTGCCGAGGTGGTACGAATTGAAAAGATTGATCTTGTGGTCATGGGATCCAGGGGGGTATCTGATTTTGAGGGGCTTTTCCTGGGGTCGGTGGCCCACCAGGTACTCCATAAATCTGACTGTCCCGTGTTTATTGTAAAATAGCGGCCCCTTTCAGGGGCTGTATTCCGCCGCTAATTTCAGGAGCTGTTTCCAACGCCCTTTTTCCGGCCCGGCCGCCGGGGAAAGGGCGTTTTTTATTCTTGATTTTCATGGGAATTTCAGATATTGGTTGGGCCAATTTTTTTGCAGGACAGATGGACAGGACAAAGATATGGCCAGGGGAATTTACCACAGGGTGGAATCGGAAATTATCCGGATGATTGAAACCGGTGAGGCGGCGCCGGGCTGCCGCCTGCCCTCGGAGCGTGCACTGGCGGAAAGGCTAAAGGTCTCCAGGAACACGGTGCGGGAAGCCATCCGTGCCCTGGTGGAAAAGGGAATTTTATTTTGTCGACGGGGGGCCGGCTCATTTGTGGCTCCCGAAGCCGAGGAACAGATTGCCCGGGCATTGCAAAAGGAAATGGCTGGAAAGCGGGTGCGCCTGGCTGAGATTTTCGAAGTCCGGAAAATGCTCGAACCGGCCATTGCGGGCCGGGCCGCAGAGATCATCGGGGAGGCCGGGCTGGCAGACCTGGAAGAGATCGTCCGCCGGCAGGAGGCCGCGCTGGAGAAGGGCCAGGACCCCGCAGTCTTTGACACCCGGTTCCATGAGGCTCTGGCAAAGGCCACCGGCAATTCCGTACTCTGTTCCCTGTTTTCCACCCTCAATGCCGTCCTGGCCGAAAGCCGTGATTTTCAACCCCCCAGGCGGGCCGCCCTTTCCATTTCTTCCCACCGGCAGATACTCAGCGCCCTGAGGGCGCGGGACAGGGAAAAGGCGTCCCGGGCCATGGCCGATCACATGGAAAAAACCCAGAGCCTGTTAAACCGGATGTTAACATCCAAAACATAAGGAATACCCTAAATGATCTATCTCTCATTGTACCTTTGTGTCGGGGCTGTGGCCGGTGTGCTGGCCGGCCTCCTTGGCATCGGCGGCGGACTGGTCATTGTGCCTATGCTGACCTTTGTCTTTACCTCCCAGGGCGTTGCCCACGAGGTGATTCTTCACATGGCCCTGGGCACCTCCCTGGCCAGCATCCTCTTTACCTCTCTCTCCAGCATGCGGTCCCACCACAAGCACGGGGCCGTGGTCTGGCCGGTGGTGTTCCGGATTACCCCGGGCATCCTGGTGGGGACCTTCTGCGGCACCTGGATCGCCGCCATGCTCTCCACCAATTTCCTCAAGGGGTTTTTCGGGATTTTTCTTTACTATGTGGCCACCCAGATGCTCATGGGCATCAAGCCCAAACCCACCCGGGAGATTCCCGGGGCCCCAGGGATATTCGCCGCAGGGAATATCATCGGTGTATTTTCAAGTCTGGTGGGTATCGGCGGGGGCACCCTGTCCGTGCCCTTCCTGGTCTGGTGCAATACCAAGATTCACAAGGCCATCGGCACCTCGTCGGCCATCGGTTTTCCCATTGCCGTTGCCGGCACCCTGGGGTATGTGGTTAACGGCATGGGGGTGGATGGTCTGCCCGCCATGTCCATTGGATTTATCAATCTGAAGGCCCTGGCCGGCATCGTGGCGGCCTCTGTGCTCACTGCGCCCCTGGGGGTGAAGCTGGCCCACAGTTTGCCCGTTGACAAGCTCAAACGGGTATTTGCGGTGTTGCTCTACCTGGTGGGCACCCGGATGCTGATCTCCATTTTTTAGCCGGCCTGTCTAATCTTTATTCTGGGGGCTGTCGTCGGCTGGTGGCCCGGCTTTCCTTAAGGTGGCGGCCCATTGGGAGTTCTCTTTGGAAATCATGGCCTCCACCCTGGCCACCAGAAGGGGAAAGGGGGCCTTTGTGTCATAGGGCGGCACGTTGGTTTCAAAGAGGTATTTTTCATGGCGCAGGGTTTCACAGGTGGTCCGGTATTCGATCCAGTTTTCATGGTATTTGTTCATGGTTACCATGGCGGTGATCACTGAGATCAATACCCCGAGCAGGCCGACGACGGCCTGGAGAAAAATGGCGTCCTGGGTCATGAAACCGATGAGAAAGGGGATCATGGCCGCGGCCGTAAATTCGATGAGCTTGAGGCGCTTGAAGATTTTCTGGTTCCACATGCTCTTTTGATCGTACCATTCAATCTGGTCGTCCAGCCGTTGTTTGATATATTCTTCCCGGTTCATTTGACGAAGCCTTTCATTATGGTGTGAATACGCTGAAGAGACTGAAATTATAAATAGGTTATGGGCTTTTTTTTGTCAATATCCCCCTTTCAGGCCAATGCCGGGCCCAGGGCCTGGACAATGAGGATGCCGGCCATCAGGGCCAGCAGGCGCCGCAGCCATTTCCTGTAGACTGCCCCCGGAATCCGGTCCCTCAGGGCCATGGCTCCGGTCATGATTCCCAGGGCCAGGACTGCCAGCGGCAGTGCGGTTTTTAACACTTCCGGGGTGTACAGGCCCGCAGAGAGAAATACCGTTCCCTGGGTCAGTTTGCCCAAGAGAAAACAGAGGTTGAAGACCTGGATCATGGCGGTTTTATCCATTTTGACCTCAAGGGCGAAGATGACCAGGGCCGGGAGCATTACGTTCACCGTGCCTCCCAGGATGCCCGCGGATATGCCGAAGACGGCTGTGGCGGCAGCGGGATGGGCCGGTATCCAGGAAAAGCCCAGGCCCAGGCGTTCAGCGTTGAGATAGAGGATGATGACCCCGGCAAGAAGCGGCCGGAAGAGTTCCGGCGGCGCCAGGATCAACAGCCGGGTGCCCATGAAGGAACCAGCCATACCGTACAGGGCCAGGGGCCAGTACCGGCCGATGCTCCTGCCCCATCCACCCCCACGGATAACGTTGGCCGCATTGATGAATACCGTGGGCAGCACCAGGATCAGTACGGCGGTTTTTACATCGGCGGCCATGGCCAGCAGCGGGGTGGCCACCAGAGGAAATCCAATGCCCACGACGCCGTGGACTACGGCGGCAAAGGCGGTGATGGCGGTATATAAAATGAGGGTGGCTATGGGCTCCATGACAGGGAAAGGTATATCAAGGCTGCCATTTGCAAACAATATTTATTCTGTTTTTATTTTTTACTGCCAAGTTTCTGTCGGTGCGGTAAAATCTGTCCAGGTCACAGAGATTGTTCCGAATCAGAACAGAGGGCGATTGGGGTCAGGTAAAATAGCATCGCCGCCTATATTTTTAACAGCAGTGATAAAATCAAGCTCCCTGACGATTTTGGTCTGACACCTTTCATCGTGTTTCTTCCTATGCATAACAGTCTCTATTTTTCTTCCATAGGTGGAGTAAACCCATGCCGGTGAAGCTTGGGCCCCTATAATCAGGTAATCAAGCTTTTTTATGGCCGTGTTGTGAGGGGAACCGCCAAGCTTTTCAATCACTGAAAAAAGATCTTTTCTTTTGCCGGATGCTGCCGGCCCCGTAAGGCAGAATTTTTTCCCTTTAAAGGTTATTCTGGGCGCCTTTTCGCAAATAGAAGATATTGATTTGAATATTGGAGCGGGCGACCTCATGTGACAATTTAGCCAGTATTCATCATCGTGGAGATGCGGTTCGTCAATTAATTGCTCTTCGAAATCTGAAAAGAATTCTTTTAAAAGACGGTGCTCTTCGGTGTCTATCTTTCCATCATTTAAGATGGTTTGAATATGGGCTCTTAATTCGTTTATCGGCCACCAGTCGTGCAGCCCTTCGTAGTCCAAAAGCCACTCTTCAAGCCCCTCAAGCTCTTCCTCTGTGATGGATCGGTCGCAGATAATGCCTGAAAAAATACCATGCAACCGCCTGATTACCTGGGTGAAATTTTCCAAATAACCTTTTTCATTTAATGTTTCAGCACACCATTCAAGCAGGTCTTCCCGCTCTTGTTCGTCAATCACCTCATCTTCCAGAATTTCTTCAAGCAATAAGCTGAGCCCTTTAAATGGCTCCGTTTCTCTCATCGCTTCGTGTATATCAATCCAATTTTTAAGCGCAATTATCTCTTGATCCCTGACTTTATAATCAATAGATATGCCCTCGATGATACCGTAGAGTCGTTCGATGGAATTTTTGATGTAATTTTTTGTTGCAATTGACATAAGCACCCCTCAGAAAATGATAGAAGATATAACCGCCATATCACCCGCGATTGGAGATGTAAACCCCTACCATCTGTTTTCCCAGGGCCTTCGCGTCTATACATGATAAAAAAAGGAGGACGTGATTAAACCGTTTTTATTGTTTCTTGATAAGCGGGCATAACCCGGCCGCAGCACGGGGGAGCGCTTCCGTTTTTGCATTCCCTGTCGTCCTGACCGGGAATGCAGTGAATGAACGGCCGTCTTTGCCGTCCTGGCAGTCGGCAGTTCATACACCACTCCATCGCTCCCCCGCACCACGGCCTGGCCACCCAGATAAACCCGGACCAATTCCCAGGTTTCCAGGGCGATACCTTTCCCCTTGCTTTCCGGGTGCAGATCAAGATAATGTCCAAAAAAATTGAATGGAGATTTCAACACTTGAAAAGTATCATACACCACATGTTGAGCTTCAAAGGAAAATAATAATGATAACCATTAACGAGTCGAATCGATACGCTGAACTCATCAATCTTTTCATTGAAAATGAATTAGAATTTACAGAAAAGGATAAACAGATTCCAGGTACGGTGGCCAAGTACTGGGAAGCACTCGATGATGGAAAGCTTATTGGTGGTTGCGTTTTGGGCCTGCGGGAAGGGGTATACATCCTTGAAGGCATCGCAACAGATGCAGATTACAGAAAAAAACGTGTGGGAAAACAACTCCTTTGTGAAGCAGAGACCTATCTCAAAACATTAGGCGCCAGGAAATTATATTTGTGTGCAAAGGCTCCCGGTTTCTTTAAAACTCAGGGTTTCTTGGCAATCGATAGAGAAAACGCCCCTCAATTCGGATGCATAAACTGTGACCAGTTTGGAATCAAGTGTTTCCCGGAAGTAATGATGAAAGATTTATAGAGGATGTCAACCGATCAGAGTGGGGGGATTTCTTTGTTGCGGATGTTGCTTTTCCCTGTGGGCTTTCCTATACTGCAGATGATCCACTGTAAATAATTGTGTCTAAACAGTTATACCGTTTTTAGCTATGATGAAATTTTATATTTCAGTCCTTATCTGTTCATTGATGCTATCCATGGCCGCCGCTGATGAGATAACGGTGGTGGGGGATGATTGGCCGCCGTTTAATCATATTGCCGGAGCGAAAAACGAAGGGTACATGATTGACATTGCCAGGGCCGTATTTGTGGCCGAGGGCCATGGGTTTCATTACCTGGTGCTGCCTTGGAAAAGAGCCCTCCGTGAAACCCGGAGAGGAAGGTACACTGCGGTTGTCGGGGCGTCAAAAACAGATGCAAAGGGATTTGTTTTTCCCTCCCAGGAACTGGCCAGGAACTATCTGGCGTTTTATACGAAAAAGGGAACCCCCTGGCAGTACAAGGAGCCGTCATCGCTCAAGCAGATAAAACTGGCCACCATCGCCAGTTATGACTACCGGCCCTGGCTCAATGAATATGTGGCGTCGAATCTGGACAATCCGGAAAAAGTCTTTGTGAATTTCGGCCTGAATCCCCTGGAGAAAAACCTGCGGCTGCTGATGGCCGGCCGGGTGGATGCGGTGGTGGACAATGACGCGGCGATCCGGTTTGTTGCCAGACAGATGAACCTGGGGGATAAAATTCAGTTGGCAGGGCAGGGCACCCTGCCCTCATTTTGCTACATTGCTTTTTCTCCGGGCCTTGACCGTTCCAAGAGTTACGCCCGCATTTTGTCCAGAGGGATTGCGGAAATGAGAAAGAGCGGCAGGCTAAAACAGATTCTGAACAAATACGACCTTGAGGACTGGCGATCGCCGACGGGGAATCCGGCCGGCACCAGTGATACCGATTAGTCTGTCGGAAGGGGAAGTGTCTTGACCTCAAAATCCTTTACTTATATCATTCCCATATGAAACAGGTATTTTATATCATTCTTTTTGTTTTTTTATACGGAGAAGCCGCTTTGGGGGACACGCTGACATTGGTGACCCTGGAAAGCCCGCCGGCGGAGTTTTTCAGGGACGGACGGGCAATGGGGCGGAATGTGGATATTGCCCGTGAAGGCCTGAAACGGATGGGGATTGAGGCGAAGGTGCGGATCCTGCCCTGGAAGCGGGCCCTGGTCATGGTGGAAAACGGAGATGCCGACGGGATTATCGATGCCGCTTACAGCACTGAACGGGCCGAATTCCTTTATTATCCCCATGAAGAGGTCTATGTTGAAGAGTGGTACCTGTTCCGGCGGAAAGGGAGTCCACTGACCCTTGACAGGGATCTGGGCAATGCCGGACAGTTTACCCTGGGGATTTGCAGGGGATTTCAATACGGCGGATTGATCCAGGACGCCATTGAAAAAAAACGATTCAAAACATTCCAGGCGGTACCGGATAATGCAATGAATATAAAAAAGCTGGTGGGCGGCCGCTTCGACGTTTTTGTGGGGGTGAAGCTGACCATTTTATATCTGGCCGGAAAGATGGGCGTTGCCGGACAGATCGAGCCGGTGCCCATGACCGAGACCGGCCGGCCCTACCTTTTAAGTGCTTCCAAAACCTATCTGGCTTTTTCAAAGAAAACCGTCACCCGGAAGACCGTAGACCGATTTTCCCTTGTCCTCAGAAAGATGAAGGATGAAGGGGAGGTCAGGCGTATTGAATCCCGGTATTACTAAATTTCTTTCCACCTAAAAGTCCCGAAAGATTGGTTTCCTTTTCCGCACCATCCTGAATCATTGAACCGACCTGAGTTTACCGGCTTCAGGCGGCTTTGGTTTCCATTCTTTTCCCCATGTCCGAACAATCATCCGGAACCTCCCGGCCACCGCGGCTTTTATTGCTTTTTTACAGGTTAAGTTCCTGATTTCCCGGTCGATGGCTGAATATATAAATCTGCCATTGGAGGAGGGAAATTATGTCCACAGGATCAATAACAAGTCTGGGATTGGGATCGGGTCTGGATCTCCAGGATATCATGGATCAGCTCAGGGAGGCCGAAGAGGCCACCATCACGGCCAAGGAAACTGAAAAAACAGAGCTGCAGAACAAGTCCGATGCCTATAATACGGTGAATGCCAAATTGTTCTCCATTAAATCCGATGTATTCAACCTTTCCCTGGAATCCAACTTTCTGAGCAATTCCGTCTCGGTTTCCGATGAGGATGTGTTGTCCGCGACGGTCTCCGACGGCCTGGACGCATCCTCAAACCAGGTCAATGTCACCAGCCTTGCCCAGCGAAACTCATGGGCGTCCGCAGCCGTTTCCAGCAGCTCCCAGGCCCTGTTTGACTCGCCTGAATCGGGCATTGCCGATCCCGATACCACGGCGGCAGTCAGCGGGGATGAAACCCTGACCTTTTACTACGGTGATACCGGTGATCCCCAGCAGATTGACATCAGTCTTTCAGCCGGCATGACCCTCAGCGAGATTGTGGATGAAATCAACAATTCCTCTCAGAATACCGATGGGCAGGGCGGTCAACTGGTCAGCGCCTCATATGTGCTCGGGGACAGCGGGGACTATTATATCCGGCTGTCGGCAACTGACGGCGGCAACAGTGACGATTCCCGGGTTTCCGTATCCGGGTTCGACTGGGTGGTGGCGGACACCACCATTGCCATCGGCCAGGGCAGCAGCACCATGTACCTGAGTGTTGCCCCCGGGACCACCTATGCCGGGATGGCGGAACTCATCAATGCCTCCGATGACAACCCCGGGGTCACCGCCGCCATTATTAATAACGGAGATACGGACAATCCCTACCAGCTCATCCTGACCTCAGACGACACCGGTGAAGACGGCCGGCTGACCCTCACCGATTTCGATGTCATGACCGAAGCCACCGGCGCCGACGGGGCGTCTTTAAACGCAGAATTTTCTGTGAACGGCATTGCCTATTCCCGCCAGTCCAACACCGGTATTTCCGATGTCATTGACGGGGTTACCCTGAACCTGAAAACCGTTGGGGAGACCACCGTGGGGGTTGAAGTTTCCCTGGACAACGTCAAGGATGACATCCTTTCAATGGTGGAGGGGATCAACAATCTTCTGGTTTACCTTGAGGGCGACGGGGATACCAGCGCCGTGGACGAGAGCGCGGGGGAGGCCGACAGCACCCCCCTGGACGGGGAGAGCAGTGCCCGGAGAATCTCCTATGATATCCAGTCCCTTTTAACCACCGTCCTTGACCTGCCTGAAGGATATACCAGCCTTGCGGACATCGGACTTGAAATCGACAGCGACGGCACTGTCAGCATTGACGAGTCCGCACTGGATGACGCCATTGCCGCCGACCCCCAGGGGGTGGCAAGCCTTTTTTTGGGGGATGAAGACCTTGAGATCCAGGGCATGGCAGACCTTTTCAACGAAGCGATCACCAACATGGTCAGCACTTCGGGCATCGCCTCAACGGAAATAGATGATGCCGAACTGAGGATTGAACGCATTGATGAATATATTGAAACGGAAACCGAACGCCTGGATAAAAAGTACGAAACCATGGCCGCCGAATTTTCCCGCCTGGATACATATATCAGTGAAATGAATTCCCAGGCCGACACCTTGGAGGCCCTGATTTCATCCCTCAGCGACGATTAGCCCGCTCCGCACCAAGCCGGCTGCCCTGCCGGCCAGACTTTTCTTTTCCAACGGCCTGCCTCACCGGCAGGCCGTTTTTTTATTTTTCCCCGGTCATAACTTTCCCCTTTACCCGGAATAATATTCCCCTTTTACATCCAGCCCCATTTGGATGCGTGCGCGCCATTTTTCTGTTTTGGGCAATTGGTCCTGCCTGATTAATCCCGGGACTTTTTAAATTGACCGGAATCTGTCTTCCGGCAGGGAGAAAATTGGCCTTAACAATCTTGCGGAACCGCTGTCTGTGCAGGCCTTCCATCGTTCCCAGATGGTATTTTTCTTGTTGTTTCCCATGGGTAGGGAAAAGCTGCCCTGTGCCTTTTTCCGACGGTTTTAACACTAATGAAAGGAAATACCCATGTCAGTCTCATCCACCGGAACCAATGCGCTGGATGCCATTTCCGCATCCTATCAACCCTATGAACAAACCACCGAAGAGACCGAGGATGCCCTGGGGCGGGATGCGTTTCTGACCATGCTGGTGGCCCAGCTGGAAAACCAGGACCCCCTGAACCCCATGGACGGAACGGATTTTTCGGCCCAGCTGGCCCAGTATTCCCAGCTGGAACAGCTCATGAACCTCAATGAATCCATGGAATCCCTCATCAGCGCCCTTGAGGGCACCTCGGGCAAGGACCCCATGGAGTATATCGGCATGGAGGTTACGGGCACGGCCGACACCATGACCGTGGACGAGGGCACGGTCTCCGGCGGGTTCTACAATCTCACCGAACCCGCGGACGTGGCCGTCACCATCACCGATGCCGACGGCAGTGTGGTCAGGACCCTCTATCCTGGGCAGCAGGAAGCCGGTGCCTACCTGGTTTCCTGGGACGGGACCGACGCGTCGGGGGATGCCGTTGCCGACGGGACATACAGCTATACGGTCATGGCCGATTACGGCAGCGGATATGAAACCCTCTCCGCCTCATTGAGCGGCACCGTGGAAGGGGTGGCCTATAACAACGGCAAGGCCTACCTGGTGGTCCAGGGCATTCTGCTGGATCCCGATGCCGTGACCTCGGCCACCAACCTTTCAGAAACCGCCGCAACGGGCCTGGCCACCTCACCCGCCGCCTACCTGGGGCAGTCCATCAGTTCCACCGCTCCCATCGTTCTGGTGGAGGACGGGGCCGTGTCCGGATCCGGTTTGAGTTTTGAACTGGATACACAGTCCGATGCCGTCATCAGCGTTTACGATGCCTACGACGAGCTGGTCCGGACCATTGAAATCGACGCCGATGACACGGCGGCAGGGGAAAACGCCGTTGTCTGGGACGGGCTTTCGGACAACGGATACCAGGTTCAGGACGGGATGTATTACTACACCGTGTCCGCCGATGACGGCAGTGCATCCACCCCGGTGTCCGGGGAGGTGTCGGCCGTCAAGACCGTCAACGGCAGCCCCTATCTGGTCCTGGCGGATTCGGGCCGGCTTGTGTCCGTCTCCAATGTCACCGAGATTTTTTAACCCCTTTTAAGGAGACTTGTCATGTCTTTATCCAGTTCACTTTTTACCGGCACCTCGGGCCTTAAAAATATGGGCAACGCCCTCCAGGTGGTGGGCAACAATATATCCAACCTTAACACCATCGGCTTTAAAAAGGGGCGCACCACCTTTGCCGACACCCTTTACGAATCCGTGGCCACCCAGGCCGGCACCGCCCAGATGGGCCGGGGCATGGCCGTGGGCAGCGTCACCCAGAACTTCAGCCAGGGATCCTTTGAGTCCACGGGCAATACCACGGACCTGTCCATCGGCGGCGACGGGTTTTTCATCGTCCGCCAGTCCGGCACGGAAAACACCTATTATACCCGGGCCGGCAATTTTAATTTCGATGAAGCCGGCCAGCTGGTCAACCCGGAGGGCTATATTGTCCAGGGCTGGGAGCTGGATGAGGAAACCGGGGATGATGTGGGCTCCATTACCGATCTCATCCTGGAAGAATTTACCAGCCCGCCCAAGAAAAGCAGTGAAATCACCGCCATCACCAACCTGGATGCCGATTCCTCATCCAATTCCGTGGTCCTGTCCAACCTATGGGATGCCGGGGAAACCACCCAGATGTCCTCGGGGAATTACGAGTACCAGACCGTGGTCAAGGTCTATGATTCCCTGGGCAGCACCCATGACATCACCATTTTTTACGATAAAAAATCCGGCACCGAGTGGGAATACGTCATCACCATGAATCCCGAGGAGGACAACCGGAATCTGGTCCAGGGCACGGATTCCCAGGGGCTTCTGGCCCGGGGAACCATCACCTTTTCCCAGAGTTCCGGAGACGTCCTCCAGATGACCATGGAGGAGTTCACCGGCAGGGTGGGCAATATTTCGGCCTCGGGGGTGAACACGGTGGATGAGGTCCATTTCGAGATTGACGATTCCGCCGCCGCCCTCCTGGACGGGTACGGGTTCAGCCTGGAGTTCGACGGCAGTTCCTGGAATTTTACCGACCAGAACGGGGACGGCCTGATCACCGCCGCCGATCTGCCGGATAACTACCCCGATGCGAAAATCGTCTATTCGGACAATAAGAATATCCACATCACCCTGGACCCCGACGACGCCCTGGACACGGAGCCGGATCTGAGAATCAAGCTGGACCAGCCCGCCGTTGCAACGGATTCCGTCGGTTTCGACATCAATGACGCCAATGACCTCCATGTCCAGTCCATTGAAGGGGCCGCCTATTCCGGGGATACGGCCAACGACAACACCACCCTGGAAATCAACGACCCCGGGGTGATGACCCATGACGCCGAGGACCTGGGGCTGATCTGGAATCCCCTGACCGAAGAATGGACCTGGAGCAACCCGGCCATTGCCGCGGACCAGGGCACCCTGGTATCGGACATGGCCTATACCGACGGGCTCGGGAACCCGGTTTCCACCACGGCGGCGGGATTTGTCACCGTGAACAATGCGGAGGATGTCACCATGTACGCCGAAGACCTCCAGCTCCGGTACGACGGCAGTTCCTGGGACTGGAACGATGACCTCAAGTCGGAAGACATCACCTCCACCTTTAATTTCAGCCCCCAGAATGATCCGGTATTGAGCATTGAATCCGCCGGTTCCGAGGGGGCCATATACTCGGGCACGGCCGCCGGTCTGCCCTCCCTCTACTGGATGGGGGACCACTGGTCCCTGTCCACGGCGGGCACGGTGACCACCCAGGCCTTTGACAACACCACCCTGGCCATCAATACCTCGGCCAGCTCTTCCACCAATGTGATTTTCGACCTCTACGTCGCGGGCACGGCCGGGGCTTCCACCCTGGAATATACCTTTGGGTCGGCCCTGTCCACGGCGGCGGGCCAGTCCATCTCCTTCCAGGTCGACCCCACGCCCCCCAGGGAGTACTCAACTGCCGTGCTTTATACCACGGCCGCCTCGGCCGCCGTGCCCGCAGACGGGTTTGCCGTGGATTTCGATGCCGACAACACCCTGGACATCACCTTTGATCCGGCCCTTTCCGCCGCCCCGGCCAACGGGTCCCTTTTCAGTTTTACCACCGACCCCGATGTCCCCCCTGAACCGTACCAGAACGCCACCCTCACCGGTGACCAGACCCAGGTGGTGATCGATCTGGACGGCTCGGGCAGCGACGATGACAAGGAGGACATTGTCTTTACCTTTACCGATCCCCTGAAATACGGCACCAGCACCCATCCCTACACCGACCGGAGCACCATCTCCTTTGATATCTCAGGTTCCACGGCCTGGTCGGATATTTCGACGGACGAAATCAAAAACACCGGCTACTTTGCCTTTACCGCGGACTTCCTCGGGGGGGAGTTCGGCACCACGGAAAATGATATCGAGCTGAACATCGGCTCCCGGTTTGACGGCACCAATTTCATCAACGATTCCCTGTCCACCACCCAGTATTCAAAGTCTTCGTCCACGGTGTTCCAGGATGCAGACGGGTATGCCGCCGGGGATCTCCAGGGGGTGGATGTCGCCTCGGACGGGGTGATCACCGGGATTTATTCCAACGGTCAGCTCATTCCCCTTTTCCGGGTGGGATTAGCCGAATTCCAGAACAATTACGGGCTCTCCAATGAAGGGGGGAACCTGTTCAGCGAAACCCGGGAGAGCGGGACGGCCATCACCAACAAGCCCGGGGAAAACGGGCTGGGCACCATTTCACCCAACTCCCTTGAGATGTCCAACGTGGATGTGTCCGAGGAGTTTGTCTCCATGATCGTTCAGCAGCGGGGGTTCCAGGCCAATTCCAAGATCGTGACAACGGTGGATGAAATGATGAACACGGTCATCTCCATGAAACGGTAAAAGAGAAAGGATGGTCCCATGAGCGGTTTATACAGCACGCTTAGCATTGCCAAGACGGCCATTGCCGCCCAGCAGTACGGGCTGAGCGTCACCGGCAACAACATCGCCAATGTCAACAACCCGGATTATTCCCTCCAGAATGTCCAGCAGACCAATGCCCAGTCCACGGAATACGCCGGATATATTTTCGGCACCGGGGTTGATATCACCGAGGTCTCCCAGTCCGTGGACCAGCTCCTGGAAAACCGGCTGACAACGGAAATCTCCAAGCAGTCTTCCCTTGAAGAGGCTGAATCCTACCTGGCGGTGATTGAAAGCCTTTTTGACGAAACCTCGGGTTCGGGCCTCAGCAGCCTCATCAATGATTATTGGGATGCCTGGCAGGATATTGCCGATTCCCCCCTGGGCACCTCGGAACGGGTCCAGGTGTACGACACCGGCCAGGCCCTGGCTGCCAAGTTCAATTCCATCTCTTCGGACCTCCAGGACCTGGAACAGGATCTTAACTCGGAAATCTCCGCCACCCTGACCCAGATCAATGCCATCACTTCCCAGATCGCGGATCTGAACAGGGAAATCCTGGGGCTGGAAGCCACCCAGACCGCCAATGACCTGAGGGATACCAGAAACGGCCTCATTGACGATCTGGGCCAGCTCATCGATATCGATGTCATCACCCAGGGGGACGGGGCCGTCCTGATCAACGGGGCCAACGGCCTCCCCCTGGTCAACGGGGTGGACAGCAGCCGGATTGCAGCGGATAAGGACCGGATCGTCTGGCAGGGGGCCAGCAGCACCCTGGATATTACCGATAAAATTTCCGGGGGCAAGCTGGCCGGCTGGCTGACCATCCGGGACGAGGTGCTGCCCACCTGCATGGCCCAGGTGGACGAACTGGCCTCGGAAATGACCTGGGCCGTGAATTACCTGCATTCCCAGGGGGCGGGGCTGGATTATATCTCCGACACCTCCTCGGGCACCTATGCCGCGGATGATTCCGGGTGGCTGTCCAGTTTGGCGTTCGGGGATAAGATTGATTATACAAAGGATTTTTCCCTCTGGGTGGAAGACAGCTCGACCTCGGCGGCCCAGTACCGCCAGATCCTCATGGATATGGGCATTTCCGGGGCGGCCGCCTCGGACTGGCAGGGCACGGCACCCGGGGGGGAATCCGCCGCCTACCGCCTCACCGTGGTGGATGAGGCGGCAGTGGGAGACCTGGTGGTGGCCCAGTCCTCGGGGGAAGGCCAGGGCGAGGTCCGGGGAATTGCTTCCGGCGGGGTGGACCAGGCCCTGGATACGGTCATGGCCGCCCAGACCCTGACCCTCACCGGGACCGGCCAGGGGACCCAGACCATTGAAATCACAGATACCGCCGCCGGCACCCGCCGGTCCGCCGCCGCCATTGCAGAAACCCTGACCGGTATCGACGGGGTCACCGCCTACGCCTCCGAATCCCAACTGGCCTTTGACACAGGCGGCATGACCGCTGCCGATGAAGGGGATATCGTTAAATTCACCCTTTACTGCGACGGGATTGAATACCAGCAGTCCTTTACCGTTGACCCTTCGGCCGGCACCCTTGACCAGCAGTTCGAGACAGCCCTGGAAGAGGCCGCGGCCGCCGTGAATATCCTCAACAACGATACCGACCTCTATGCCGACGATCTGGTCCTTAAAAGCGACAAAGGGGCCACTTTGGGAATCCAGGATTTTGAGGTGGTGGACAATGCCGGGGTCCTCATGGATAATTTTTCAAATTTCAATACCGGCGACGTTCTCACCCTCACCGTTTCCACGGACGGGGCCCCTACCACCAGCACCGATATCAGTGTGGATCTTTCCTCGGTCATCGACCCCACGGACCAGGCGGCCATGGGCGCGGCCTTTTACCAGGCCCTGTCAACGGGGCTGGCAGAGGGCCCTTTCGCCCTGGATCTGGATGAGGATACCGGGGCGGTGACCCTGCGCACAACCGACGGTTCCAATCTGACCCTGGGGGCGGCGGCCGGAGATACCGGCGACGACGCAACCCTTGCCCTCACCGGTCTTTCCGGTTCCGTATCCGGAGCCGGAAACGGGGTGCTGGAATTCACCGCCGCAGGCACGGATACGGAAACCTATACGGCGGCATCCGGCACCGCCGACACCCTGGATATCTCCATGCCCGGATCGGGCACCGCCGCCCTGGCCGGCACCCTGGTGACCCTCTGTGAAGTGGGGGCGCCGACGGGGACCGCGGACACGGCAGCCGTGACCACCGGCAGCCTGACCATCTACCTTGAGCCCGGGATGACCCTGTACTCGGACAATGCAACGGCAGCCGGCCTTTTCGGCACATCGGGAACGGCGGCCACCGGTGCTTCCATCCTCACCCTGGGCGGCACCGGCGGGTTCGGCGATTTCGACGACGGGGACCTGGTCTCCTTTGATGTGGACGGCACCACCGTCAGCTTTACGGTGTCGGCGGCCGCCGGCGGCACCACCGACGCGGGCCTGGCCCGGCAGATTTATAACCAGTTGAACACGACCATCACCAGCCCGGATTACCAGTTCGTCCTCAACGGCACCTCGGTTTCCATTATCAAGGACAGGGACCTGGAAGCGCCCATAGAACTGACCAATTTCACGGACAATACCTCGGCGGACGCCTCCTTAAGCCTGTTCACAGGGACAGGCACCGGCACGGACCGGCCGGACAACACCCTGCTGGTTTCCGGTGATCCGGATAAAAATTTTGCGGTATCTTCCCTTTACAGCGATGGGGGCATTATCCTCTGGGAAAAACTGGATTCAGAAGGGTATTTTACCGGGGAATCCGGCCTGATCCAGGTGGAAGACCAGGGGCGGGTGGTGATCGAGGAGGCGGGTGTGGAGACCCTTTCTTTTGATCTGTCTTCGGGCAGTCTGGTGGCCGGCAATACCCTGACCGTGAACACCGACGGGACCGGCAGCCCCGATCTGCTGAATATGGAGGTTTTCCGCCGGGCCAACGGGATCAACGACACCTATACCTTTGAAGTGGTTTCCGGCGGCAGCGTGGGCCTGGAAGGGGAAGAGGCGCCGTTGACCATTCAATGGACCTCGTCCACGGGCGCCGGCAGTTTTGAACTGGTTGCAGAGGATCCCCCCAAGGATCCCGATGTCCCCATCCAGGTGGAAGTGGACGGGATGCTCATCAATTTTTACAGCGGCACCCTGTTTGATGGCGACGTTTTCACCCTGACCACCGATGAGACCGGCCAGGCCACCCAGACCCTGATGTCGGACTGGCATTGGACCCTGACCTCCTTTGCCGATGAATTCAACCGGAACGGGTCCGGCATGGCCGCAACGGTGACGGCGGACAACCGCCTCTCCCTGGCGGCGGACCAGGACTGCCATACCCTGGAAAATGTCACCTGGTCGGGGGCAGACGGGTTCAGTTCGGACAATGGAGAGATCACCGTACTGGACTGGTCCGCCCTTGACTTCAATGCAACGGACCTTTCCTTTGTCCGGTCTTCGGGCGCCTGGGGAATCGTCAACGATGTCACCGGGGGGCTGGCCGCCATCATCCCCGAGGGCGGGGACGACAGGGGGTTCCAGGTGGATCTTAACGGGGACGGGCTGGGGGACCTCCAGGTGGACTTTTCTTCGCCCGTCACCGGAGACGGGGCGGTGAATTTTGATCTGGTACTCAAAGATCCGGCAGACATCGGCTATGCCTTCGGCGGCCTTGGGGAGGGGGACTGCGGGCTGGCCGCCGCCGCCGGGCTCAATACCTTTTTTACGGGCACCAGCGCTCTGGATATAGGGGTCAATGAAGTCCTCAAGGATACGGAACGCATTGCCGCCGGGGTGGTGGATTCCCAGACCGGTGCCATCACCACGGGAAGCAACGAAACTGCCCTGGATATCGCCGATCTGGCCTACACCGCCCTTGAAATGACCCAGACCGATTTTGTCCGGGGGGAGGATGCCCTTTCCGGGGTGACCCAGGCCTCATTAAATGAGTATTACAACACCATGATCGCCTCTCTGGGCATCACCTCAAAATCCATTATTTCCTCCCGGACATTTGCCGACACCCTGGTGGACCAGATCACGGCCCAGCGGGATGCGGTCTCTGCCGTCTCCCTGGATGAAGAGATGATTAAATTAACCCAATACCAGCATGCCTATTCGGCCGCCTCAAAACTGCTCTCCGTGGCCGATGAGATGCTCCAGACCATTTTATCGGTCAGATAACCCATGCCGGCCGCCGGATGGGCGGCCTGTGAAATGCAGCGTATAGAATAAGGAGAAAGACAATGCGGGTGCCAACCATTTCCCTGTATAATACATCCACCTCCCAGCTGAATACGACAGCCGGGGCACTGAAAGAGGCCAATACCGCTATTTCCACCCAGAAACGGATCAACTGCCTGGCCGATGATCCCGTGGGCGTTTCCCAGACCCTGGGGCTGACCCAGGCCGTCCAGGGGCTGGAGCAGATGGATGCCAATATTGAAACGGGTTTCACCTGGATAAACGGCATCGAAACCGCCCTTCAGTCGGCCCAGGACCTTCTGCTGGACACCAAACTGCTCTGCGCCCAGCTGGTCAATGCATCGGCCAACGCCTCCCAGCGGGCCGATGCCGTTGAAACCGTGGATGCCATGATTGACCAGATTTTTGCCCTGGGAAACACCCAGATCAACGGCGCCTATATTTTTGCCGGGACCGACAATGATGCCCCGGCCTTTTCCCGGGATGCCGACAGTCCCTCGGGGGTGGCCTATGAAGGGAGTGACACCCCCTTTTCCCTTCAGATCAACGCCACCTCGGTGCTGGCGGTGGGCCGGGTGGGGGAAGCGGTCTTTACCGAAGAGCGGATCGCCGTGGATGTCACCAATAATACCATTATTTTTCAGGAGGATACCGGCATGGGGGAAGAGGGCATCAAGACGGTCATGGCGGTTATTCCCGACGGCATGTACACGCCCGGGGAACTGGCCGCCGCCGTGGGGGATGCCATGACCGCAGCCTCCCTTTCATCGGGGTACGGCATCGGCTACCAGGCGGCATACGATGATGACACCGGGCAGTATGCCATCCGGGACGACGGGAAAAGCGAGGGATATTTCGGTTTTGACCTGCTCTGGGAATCGGGCCCCGGCACAGAAGTGGACGGCCTTGACACCGTGGATGCCGGGATGCTGGGCCCGGACCTGGGCTTTACCGCGGATACCGCCTGCCATCCCCCCACCAGCACGGCGCCGGTGACCCTGAAGTCCTTCGACGATACCAACAATCTCATTGATTTTACTGAAGACATTGGGACAGGCCCTTCTGCCCAGCTTACCGCCGCCATTCCCCAGGGGGAGTATTCAGATATGGCCGAACTTTCCCTGGCCGTGGAAGAGGCATTGGAAGCCGCATCCATAAATAATACGGACTATGCCGTATCCTATGATGAGGCCTCCGGAACCTTCACCATTGAAGATGAGGGCGGCACCCTTACCGGGTTTTCCCTTTTGTGGAATTCCGGGACCCATGCAGCAGCCAGTGCCGCAACCGCCCTGGGATTCAACCCAGGGGCGGACGACACCGGGGCGGTGTCCTATGGGAGCGATTCTGCCGTGGTCCTTTTTACCGTTACCCCGGGGGAAAACGACACCATTGACTTTAAGGAGATCCTGCCGGACAGCAGCGGGGATGTCAGTGAATTAACCGCAGTGATACCCCCGGGGGACTATACCGATGCCGCCTCCCTTGCAGCGGCGGTGGAAGACGCCATGGAGGATGCTTCGGAGGCGGCCGGAAACCGGGTGGACTACGCTGTTTTCTACAACGAGGACACCCACAGCTTCACCATCCGGGAGGACGGGGAGACGGGGCTGAAACTGGAACGGCTGGACCTGCTCTGGGACTCGGGCAGCCATGCCTCGGCCTCCGCCGGCCCGCTGCTGGGATTCGACACCGGGGATGTGGCGGGCCAGGCCGCCCTGGGAGAGGAGACGGTGTACGGGATTTTTGAAACCCTGTCCGCCCTGAAGGGGTATCTTGAAAGCGACGATGTGGCCGGCATCGAACGGTCCATGACCCGCCTGGACACCCATTACGACAGCATCACCTCGGTGATTGCCGATACGGGCATGAAATACAACCGGCTTGAGAGCACCCAGACCATTAATTCGGATATCCAGCTGGTACTGACGGAACGGAGGTCCATGATAGAGGATGCCGATATGGTCACCGCCATCATGGAACTTGAGGCCATTCAAACCGCCTACGAGGCCAGCCTCAGCGCCACGGCGAAAATACTCAACGTCAGCCTGGCCGATTATTTGTAACCCTGGCAGGGGGTTAAGCAATCAGGCGCTCAGGCTTTCCTTTAAAACTGCCCGGAAAAAGGGTGTAATGGGATCGGAGCGCCTGATAGGGTGTCTTCCGCCTCAGGGCGCGCAGGGCAAGTTCGCGGTTGTAGGGTTGCAGCCAGGGGACCCTCGTCCAGTCCCCATTGAATAGTTTTGACCGTAACGCCGCCCGGCCCGGTTCACCTGCAACCTGCCATGCCCGGTTGAGCTGCTGCCTTGCCGAAGGCCCCGGGAAGTTGAGGTATCCGGAGGCAAGGCCCCGCCCCCGGCACCATGCGGAGACCACAGAACCATGGTATCGTCCCGGATTGCCCGGGCCGGTACCGGAATCTTCAAACACAATGGGGTCGGCGAAAAGAACGCCGAATACGGTAAACGGGTATTCTGCGATCACCCTGTCCAGAAATCCGGTGTCCGGCACCGGACTATAGTCCCCGATATCCACGAAAAGATATCTGAAGGTATAATCCATGAGGCCATGGATGCTGACGGGCTCCCGCCAGCCCACGGGGGCGGGAAGATCAATCTTTGAATAATAAAAATAAGTCCCCCGGTAATCTTTCAGGCCAAAGGGCACCTCCTTTTGAACGGCGGCCAGCCGTGACACCCCGTAACGCACCAGGCAGCGGTTCAGTCCCGACCTGGAGCAACGGGGGGAGATAAACCGGCGCATCACCTGGAGAAGGTCATCAAGGCTCAGCAGCAATGCGGACCTGAACAGCACCGCGGCCAGTTCATCCGCCGGCTGCAGCGCGGTTTTAATATGTCTGGGGGTGTGGGATTTGTCAAAGACGAAATCCCTGTTTTTCCACCGCCTGACCGTGGTTTCACTGACCCCGATCCTCATGGCCAGGTCAGTGATGTTCATATGGGTATTGTCCTGGATAAAGGCCCTCTGAGCAGGGGTGGTCCTGGCATTTTTATGGAGATTGATTTTCATAGTTTACCTGTTTTTTCCTTTCCGCATCCAACCAATCCTTTGAAACTGATGTTGTAAAATTTTATTTTCCGGGCATGGGAAACGGGCGTTACCGGCGCCGGCCGCGGCAGGAATTGCCTGCCGCAGGTGAAAACTTTTCCCTGCTGTATTAACCATCTATAATCCGCTGCTCTCCAGATCAACACCGCGCCGCAATCTACATATTTTCTACATAATTTGGGTCCCGGGAAAATCCAGAGTCCTTTAATTCCGGCCGGTCGGGAATTCAATCCCCGTAACGGGCGGACACGGGTGCCGCCCTTGTTATCCGGGAGGGTGGCTTTCGTATATAAATGTCACAGCAGAATTGATGCCCCGGACCGGGGTGTGGCGGCCGGTGCACCAAGCGGTTCCGGGGGATTGGTTTGAATGGATTTTTAAAAAACAGGGAAGATCAACTGCGGAATCATTTTGGGGGGCCGGGCAGGGACCCGGCGGCTTTGGGATAATTCCTTGACAAGCGGGGAAAACCGTGACAGGAATAAGCAGACCGAGCGCTCGTTCAATTTGAGAATGCCGGCCGAAAGGAGGCGTAATTGCCAAGAAAAAAGACATCTCCCGTGACGGACCACGATGTGCCGACCCAGATTAAAAACCAGGAACTGGTAAGCGAAAGGCGGCGCCAGCTCGTTGATTCAACCGTTCAATTATTCATTGAACACGGGTATCATAAAACCACCACCCGGATGATTGCCAAGGCCGCCGGGTTTTCCATCGGTTCCCTTTACGAATATGTCAGCTCCAAAGAGGATCTGCTCTACCTGGTCTGCAAGGCCATCCACGAAGAGGTGCAGGATGCGGTGGAGGAGGGGATGGCCGATAATGTCGGGGAAAAGGAACTGCTGGCCGGGATGATCCGCCAGTATTTCATGGTCTGCGACAAGATGTCAGACCATATTCTGCTCATGTACCAGGTGACCCAGTTTCTTCCGGACAAGTGGCAGGAACGGGTGCTGGTCAATGAGCTGAATATTACCGATATTTTTATCCGGATCCTGGGGCGGATGTCGGGAAAGCATAATTTCCCCGATCTTGACGAAAAGATCATTAACCTGGTGGGACACAATATCTCGGTTCTGGGACATATGTGGGCTTTCAGGCGATGGCACATGAAGAAAAATTTTACCCTGGAACAATATACTGCCATCCAGACGGATGTTATTCTTGGGCTGCTTTATTAGGGAAATGTAAATAAAAATAAAAATTTATATTTATTTTTTTAACGATATATGCCATCACAATATTGTATGTAAACATAGTTTAGTGTGATCAAACTTTTCGGTATTATAAAGAAGGAGATGTTATGAGCGCAGAACCTGATGTATATACCCCCAAGAATTCGGTCAAGGTCGTAACCGCCACCTCTCTCTTTGACGGCCACGATGCTTCCATCAACATTATGCGGCGAATTTTGCAGGATTCCGGTGCCGAAGTGATTCATATCGGCCACAACCGGTCCGCCCAGGAGGTGGTGGATGCCGCCATCGAAGAAGACGCCCAGGGCATTGCCGTTTCCTCCTACCAGGGCGGCCACATGGAGTATTTCAAGTATATGGTGGATATGCTCAAAGAGAAGGGGGGCGACCATATCAAGATTTTCGGCGGCGGGGGCGGCGTCATCATCCCCTCGGAAATGGATGAACTCCACGCCTACGGGGTCACCCGGATCTATTCCCCCGAAGACGGGGCGAAAATGGGGCTCCAGGGGATCATCAACGATAAGATCCGGCGCATGGACCATCCCTGCGTGGATTTCAACAATCTGGAATACGACGGGTTAAACCGTGACAATAAACGGGTGACGGCCAATATGATTTCAGCGGTCCAGGAGGCCTGTGCCAATGACAAGGGGCAACTGGATGCCATCATGTCACGAATCGGTGAGATGGCCGCCGGAAGCCGTGCCCCGGTCATCGGCCTCACCGGTACCGGCGGGGCGGGCAAGTCCTCCCTTACCGACGAGTTGATCATCCGCATCCTGCGCGATCTTAAGGATGTCCACATCGCCATCATCTCCTGCGATCCCTCCCGGAGAAAAACCGGCGGCGCCCTTTTGGGCGACCGAATCCGGATGAATTCCATTGAGACCGGCCGGGTTTATATGCGGTCCCTGGCCACCCGCCGCTCCCAGACCGAGCTGCCCGAAGCCCTTCCCCATGCCGTGGAAGTGGCCAAGGCCGCCGGCTACGATATCATCATCGTCGAAACCGCCGGCATCGGCCAGGGGGATTCCAGGGTGGTGGATATGGTGGATGTCTCCATCTATGTGATGACGGCGGAATACGGCGCCCCCTCCCAGCTGGAAAAAATAGATATGCTGGATTATGCCGATATCGTGGTGGTCAATAAGTACGAAAAAAAGGGCAGCGAGGACGCCGTCAGGGACGTGCGCAAGCAGGTCCAGCGAAACCGCAAGGCCTGGGGCAAGGACCCCAAGGATATGCCGGTGTTCGGCACCATTGCCTCCAAATTCAATGACGACGGGGTCACGGCCTTTTACCATGCCTTCCTGGATGCCATTGAAGAGAAAAAAGGGATCAAATACGACTCCGCCATTCCCCGGACCGGGGTAAAGGAATCCACTTCCAAGACCATTATCATTCCCGGGGAACGGGTGAGATACCTGGCGGAAATTGCCGATACGGTGCGCGATTATCATCAGGAGACCGAAAAACAGGCTGAGGCCGTACGCCAGCGCTGGCACCTTGAAGAGACCGTCAGGGCGCTGGAAGAAAAAGGTGCCGGCGGCATCGAAGACCTCAAGTCAGCCGTGGCGGCCACGGATGCCCTGGTCCATGGGGAAACAAATGAGGCGGTGGCGGCCTTTGAGCATTGCACCGAGATGTACCAGAAGGATGAACTGGTTTACGAGGTCCGGGGCAAGGAATTCAGACTGCCCCTCTATTCCGAGTCCCTCTCCCACTCAAAGATTGCAAAGATTTCCGTGCCTAAATTTTCCGACCCCGGCGACCAGTACACCTGGATGCGTAAAGAAAATTTCGCCGGCAGCTTCCCCTATACCGCCGGGGTATTCCCCCTGAAACGGGCCGATGAGGATCCCACCCGGATGTTTGCCGGTGAGGGCGGCCCCGGAGACACCAATTCCCGGTTCAAGCTGCTTTCCTCTGCCTATCCGGCCAAGCGGCTCTCCACGGCTTTTGATTCGGTCACCCTCTACGGGTTCGACCCGGACCGCCGGCCCGACATCTACGGAAAAATCGGCACCTCCGGGGTGAGCATCTGCACCCTGGACGACGTGAAGGTCCTCTACGACGGGTTCGACCTCTGCGCTCCCAACACCTCTGTCTCCATGACCATCAACGGGCCGGCCCCCATGATGCTGGCCATGTTCATGAATACGGCCATTGCCCAGCAAAAGGACAAGTTCATCCAGGAAAAGGGCAGGGAGCCCGATGAAAAAGAAGCGGCTGAACTCAAGGCCTTTGCCCTTTCCAACGTCAGGGGAACGGTCCAGGCCGATATCCTCAAGGAAGACCAGGGACAGAACACCTGCATCTTCTCCATTGAGTTCGCCCTGAAAATGATGGGGGATATCCAGCAGTATTTTATCGACCACCAGGTAAGGAATTTTTATTCGGTTTCCATCTCCGGCTACCACATTGCCGAGGCCGGGGCCAATCCCATTTCCCAGCTGGCCTTCACCCTGGCCAACGGGTTTACCTACGTGGAATACTACCTGTCCAGGGGAATGCACATTGATGATTTTGCACCGTCCCTCTCCTTTTTCTTTTCCAACGGGATGGATCCGGAATATACGGTCATCGGCCGGGTGGCCCGGCGGATCTGGGCCGTGGCCATGAAATACAAATACGGCGGAAATGAAAAGTCCCAGAAGCTGAAATACCATGTCCAGACCTCGGGCCGGTCCCTGCATTCCCAGGATATCCAGTTCAACGATATCCGGACCACCCTCCAGGGGCTCTGTGCCATTTATGACAATTGCAACAGCCTGCACACCAATGCCTTTGACGAGGCCATCACCACCCCGTCGGAAGAATCCGTCCGCCGGGCCCTGGCCATCCAGCTCATCATTAACCGGGAGTGGGGCCTGGCCAAGAACGAGAACCCGCTCCAGGGCTCATTTATCGTGGATGAGCTTACGGACCTGGTGGAAGAGGCCGTGCTCTGTGAGTTCGAGCGGATCACCGAGCGGGGCGGGGTATTGGGGGCCATGGAAACCGGCTACCAGCGGGGCAAGATCCAGGAAGAGTCCCTGTACTATGAATACCTCAAGCACACGGGCAAACATCCCATTGTCGGGGTGAATACCTTTGAGGATCCCAATGCCGATTATGCGGAAATGGCCAACCACCTGGAACTGGCCAGGGCTTCCGACGAGCAGAAGGATGACCAGCTGGACCGTCTGGCCGCATTCAAGGACTCCCATGCCGAGGAAATCGACCCGGCAGTCCAGGCCCTCCAGCAGACAGCCCTCAACGGCGGCAATATGTTCGAGCAGCTCATGGAAACGGTGAAATCCTGTTCCCTGGGCACCATTACCAATGCATTGTATGAAGTGGGCGGAAAATACAGAAGAAACATGTAAGGTGTTATCCAAACATAGGAATCTTTAGACAGTGAATATGAGCGATAAAAAGGAGCGTACTATGAACAAAGCGGTCATTGTCAGCGCCACCAGAACCCCCCTGGGCAGCTTCGGCGGCAGCCTGAGCAAAATCGGCGCAACGGACCTGGGCGGCATGGTTATCAAGGAAGCCATCCGGAGAGCCAATATAGAAGAGACACAAGTCGACGAGTGCATCATGGGGCAGGTCCTTCCCTGCGGCTACGGCCAGAACCCGGGCAAACAGGCCGTGGTCAAGGCCGGGCTTCCCTGGGATGTGGAAGCCATTACCGTGAACAAGGTCTGCGGGTCATCGCTTAAAGCCGTGATGCTGGCGGCCCAGGCCATCCAGTGCGGGGACGCCGATGTGGTGGTGGCCGGCGGCATGGAAACCATGAGCATGGCCCCCTATTATATGGATAAGGCCCGGTGGGGACACCGAATGGGCCCCGGCCGCATTGAGGACCATATGATCCACGACGGGCTCTGGGACATTGTCAATGATTTCCACATGGGCATGTCCAACGAACTCTGCTCTGAAAAATGGGAGGTGACCCGGGAGGACCAGGATAAATTCGCTGCCGAATCCTACCGCCGGGCCAATGCAGCCGTGGCTGCCGGCCGGTTCAAGGATGAGATCATGCCCGTGGAAGTCCCCCAGCGCAAGGGAGACCCCAAGATTTTCGACACCGACGAATGTCCCCAGGATACCCCTTATGAGTTCCTCTCCAAGATGAAACCGGCCTTTAAGAAGGGCGGGGTGGGTACGGCGGGCAACGCCTCCATCATCTCCGACGGGGCCTCGGCCCTGGTGGTCATGAGCGAAGCCCGTGCCAAGGAGCTGGGCTGCACCATCATGGCTGAGATCGGTGCCCAGGCCTCCTACGGCATTGACATGAAATATGTGCTCATGGCCCCCATTTACGCCATTCCCAAGGTGCTCAAAAAACAGGGCATCTCCATCGGCGACGTGGACCTCTTTGAAATCAACGAAGCCTTCGCCGGCACCTCCTGCGGCATCAACAAGGTGCTGGAGCTGGATCCGGAAAAGGTCAACGTCAACGGCGGCTCCGTGGCCCTGGGCCATCCCATCGGTGCCTCGGGCGGCCGGGTGCTGACCACCCTGCTTTATGAAATGCAGAAACGGGATGTAAAAACCGGCCTGGCCTCCCTCTGTCTGGGCGGCGGCGAAGCGGTAGCACTGGTTGTGAATCGTTAAAAATTGTCTTTTGGCCCGATTTTTAAAAGAAGTTCAACTATTGAGAATGTTTTTAGGAGATATGAGATGGAAGTTAAGACTTTTGGCGTAATCGGTTCAGGGCAAATGGGCAACGGCATTGCCCAGGTGGCGGCTGCGGCCGGCCTCAATGTGATCATGAGCGATATCAAGGAAGAGTTCTGTGACAAGGGCATGGCCACCATCGCGGGGTCCCTGGGGCGCCTGGTGAAAAAGGAAAAAATCTCCGAAGCAGACAAGACGGCCATCCTGGACCGGATTAAGACCACCACGGACCTCAAGGATATGGCCGAGGCGGATTTTGTGGTAGAGGCGGCCGTGGAACGGGAAGACCTGAAGTTCAAGATCTTCAGGGACCTGGATGAGATCTGCCCCGGGCACGTGATCCTTTCCACCAACACCTCCTCCATCCCCATCGGCCGGATTGCGGCCCAGACCTCCCGGCCGGACAAGGTCATCGGCATGCATTTCATGAATCCTGTCCCCCTGATGAAACTGGTTGAGATCATCAAGGGCATTGCCACCTCGGAAGAGACTTTCAAGCTGACCTGGGAACTGTCTGAGAAATTCGGCAAGGTCCCGGCGGAAGCCAACGACTACCCCGGATTCATCGCCAACCGCATCCTCATGCCCATGATCAACGAAGCGGTATTCTGCCTTTACCAGAGCGTGGGCAAGGCCGAGGACATCGACACGGTAATGAAGCTGGGTATGAACCATCCCATGGGGCCCCTGGCCCTGGCCGACCTCATCGGCCTGGATACCTGTCTGGCCATCATGGAAACCCTTTACGACGGGTTTAAGGATTCCAAATACCGGCCCTGTCCCCTGCTGAGAAAATATGTGGAAGCCGGCTGGCTGGGCCGGAAAACCGGCAAAGGGTTTTACGATTATAAATAATCCGCCTTTTTTCACTTAGTACAGACTGATGCAGCCGGCCGGGAAGATCACCGTCCGGCTGCAGCTTTTTACGGGAGGGTGCAGATGGATTCACCGTATCGCCGGGTGATACCCCGGCAGGAAATTGACAACCGGATACAGGGGCTTCAACGGCGGCTGGCCCGGCAGGAGATGGACGGGGCATTGATCGTCCAGAAGGCGGACCGGTACTATTACACCGGCACCACCCAGCAGGGCTGGCTCTATGTGCCGGCGGACGGCGATCCCCTGTTCATGGTGTTTAAAGATCTGGACCGGGCCCGGGCCGAATCCTCCATTGAATCCATTCTGCCCCTGATGAGCCCCAAAAAGATCCCCGCCACCCTGGAGGAGATGGGGGTGCCCAGGCGCCTGGGCCTGGAGCTGGATGTCATGCCGGCCAACACCTATCTCATGTTCCGGGAAATATTTGAGGCGACCCAAATTGAGGATATCTCCACCGCCGTCCGGCTACAGCGGGCCGTGAAATCCGAATTTGAGATCGGGTGCATCCAGAAAGCGGCGGCCCTGGCCGATGGGGTGGCGGCCGCTGTGCCCGAACTGGTGAAGGCGGGCATGCCCGAGGTGGAACTGGCCGGCCTTGTGGAGGCCCATGCACGGAAACTGGGCCACCAGGGCACCATCTGCATGCGGCTCTGGGACAACCATTTGTTTTACGGCCATATCATCTGCGGCCGGGATGGGGCCGTGCCCGGGGCGTTATCCTCCCCCACGGCCGGCCCGGGGCTGAATCCCTTTGTGGGCCAGGGCCCCTCCATGAACCCCATCAGACCCAACCAGCCGTTGCTGGTGGACTATGTTTTTGCCCTGGACGGCTACCTGGCCGACCATGCCAGGATTTTTTCCATGGGCGAACTGCCTGATGAATTTTACCGGGCCCATGAGTCCATGCTGGATATCCAGGAGCATGTGAAGCGGCTGGCCGTGCCCGGAATCGAGACCGGCAGGATCTATGATATCATGGTGGCCATGGCCGCCGACAAAGGATATGCCGAACAATTCATGGGCGGTGCCCATCCCCGGATCCGGTTCACCGGCCACGGGCTGGGCATTGAACTGGATGAATTCCCCTTCATCGCCAAGGGCCAGGAACTGAAGCTGGAACCGGGCATGGTCTTTGCCCTGGAGCCCAAGGTGGTGATGCCGGGCCGGGGGGTTGCGGGGATTGAAAACACCTTTCTGGTCACCGAGGCCGGCCTCAGGGCCCTGACCCGGTATCCCGATGAAATCAAGGAAATCTGAGCCGGCAGTCAGCAGAATTAAAGGGAAGGAGAGAGCGGATGGAAGTCAGGTATCATGATAAAGAGAGCCGGGACGGAGGGCGTCTGCCCCTTGAAGGGATAAAAGTTGTGGAATACGGGGTCTTCCATGCCGGCCCCGGTGGCGGGGCCATACTGGGGGACCTGGGGGCAGAGGTGGTCAAGGTGGAGGCCCCGGTGGGCGACGGCATCCGCTATTGGACCAAGGTGGGTGCCGTGGACATGGCCGGGCCCCACGGCGGCAGCCTGGCCTTTGAGGTCTCCAACCGGAATAAGAAAAATATCTGTTTGGACATAAAGACGAAAGGGGGCCGGGAAATTTTCAACCGGCTGGTCCGGGAGGCCGATGTCTTTTTGACCAATCTGCGCAAGAGCACCACCCTTAAACTGAATTTGGATTATGACGCCATCCGCCGCCTCAATCCCAAAATCATCCATGCCAGCGTCTCCGGCTACGGCCATGAGGGACCGCTGCAGGATATCGGCGCCTTTGATCCCCTGGGCCAGGCCTGTTCCGGCATGATGTTTAATACCGGGGGCGCCACGCCGGCGCTGCTTCACATCGGTGTCCTGGACCAGGCCACGGCCATCAGCCTTTCCCATGCCGTCCTTGCCGCCCTGCTGGCCAGGGAGAGACAGGGGATTTCCCAGGAGGTCCATGTCTCCCTATACGGATCGGCATTATGGCTCCAGCATATCAACCTCATGCTGGCCAACACCCTGAAGATAGACCCCTGCGTGCCGGCGGACCGCTCCCACCATTCTCCCCTGCGAAACGTATTCTGCTGTTCCGACGGCCAGTGGGTGATGTGCACCCACCATCCCGAAGAAAAATACTGGGCCAGATTCTGCCGGGTGATGGGCACCCCTGAACTGCTGGATGATCCAGGGTTCACCGATGAAAAGGGCGCGCCCATCGTCTCCGACGAACTCACCGACCGGTTCGACAGGATTTTTGCCACCCGGACCCGGGATGAGTGGATGGGGGATTTCATGGCGGCCAAACTGATGTTCGCCCCCATCCAGAAGGTGATGGATGTGGAAAATGACCCCCAGGCCAGGGCCAACGGCTTTGTCAGGCCGGCCGATTATCCCGGCTTGGGGGAGATGAACCTGCCGGGCTATCCGGCCCGTTTCGGGAAATGCCGGCCCGGCACCCTGACCCGGGCGGCGGAAAAGGGGGAGCACACCGAGGAAGTCCTTCAGAAGCTGGGATATACGGCCCTGGAAATTGAGTCGTTTAAGGAAAAAGGGGCGGCCCAGTAATCCGTATCCCAGGGCTGCGCTTTATCCCAGGGTCTGGCTGATCCATTCCCGGAACACCCGGACCCCTTTGTTTTCAGGCTCAAAATCCGGCCGGGAAAAATAATAGCTGCCGGTCCGGATGGGGGTTTTTCCCAATGGGGTCACCAGCCGGCCCGAGGCCAGTTCGTCCCGGATCAGGAAAAGGTCGCCCAGGGCCACGCCCAGGCCAGCGGTGGCGGCCTGGAGGGCGGCGTCGTCCACTTCAAAGATCTGCCCCCGTTCCAGGGAGAGGTCAGAGACCCCGGTCTGGGCGGCCCAGGCGCTCCACTCCCGCATGTCCGGGCTGTTGTGGAGCAGGGTGTGGCACCGCAGGTCCTCGGGGGCAGTGATGGCCGGTCCCTTTTTGAGAAGGGAGGGGGCGCAGACCGGCACCAGCTGCTCCTTGAGTATCCTTTCCCGGATGACCCCCGGGACCTCCCTGCCAAGATGGGTGATGCCGGCATCGAAATTTTCCCGGGCAAAATCCACATTCACCGAAGAGGTGGTCAGCCTGACCCTGATTTCCGGGTACTTTGACTGGAACCGGTGGAGCCGGGGAATCAGCCACCTTATGGCAAATGTCGGGTGAACCTTGAGGTTGAGGTCATGCTGCTGGGTTTTCAGCCGGTATACGGCGTCGGCCATGATGTCCAGGGACCGGGTCAGGGGCTGGGCCAGAAGCCGTCCCTGGTCGGTGAGGGTCAGGGTCCTGTGGTTGCGGTGGAAGAGAATGGTGTTGAGATGGGATTCCAGCTGTTTGATCTGCCGGCTCACCGCCCCCTGGGTGACATTCAGCTCCCGTGCGGCCCTGGTAAAGCTCAGGTGGCGGGCCGCGGCTTCAAAGGCCCTGAGTCCGTTCAGGGAGGGCAGGTCCCTTTTGTTCATATTTTTCATAATTATTTTATCTGTTTTTTACTTCACCGTCCTGGATTATCGGGCACCTTCGAATTTGGCCATGAGTTTCTGGATAACCCCCTGGCGCTTCATCTCCGCGATGGCCTGATCTATCCTGGGCATGAGATGGCGGTATTTTGATTTTTTCCCCATCATCAAATGGATGTTCAGGGGGCCGAACCGGGCGTCGGTAACTTCAATCTGTGATTGAAGGGTCTCCTTGCGGATGTGATACAGGCTGGGCACGAGGATATCAATGACGATGTCCGCCCGCTTCTTTGCCAGGTACCTGAAGATGAGGCGATCGTCCGGCAGGTAGTCGGTATGGATGCCGTAGGCATCGATATTTTTTTTATGCCACCCGTTTCCGATATTGGTGGCGGGGCGCAGCCCAAGCCGTTTAATGTCCCGGGCAGAGGTTATTTTTCTAATGGCCTCAAGTTTGGGATGGCCTTTATAGGTGAAAACGTTCATAAACAGTTGGCAGACCGGTTCTTTGCTCATCTCCGTATAGGCCAGGCGCTCTTCATTGGGCACCATGAGAGAGAAATCCGACTGTCCGTTTTTTATGTTCATCTGGCTTCTTACCCATGGCAGATCCACGCCGACGACGGTTATTCCCAGTCTTTTTTCAAATAATTCCGCGAGAATTTCCGGGTAAAGCCCCTGCATCTCTTTGTTTTCGTCAATATGGAAGACCGGCTGCCATTCCGAAAAGGCAAAGGTAATCATTTTTTCCCCGGCAGCGGTGGCGGGGGGCAGGTGCGATGCCGTTAAAAAAAGAAATACAACCAACCGCCTGATACAGGCCGATATTATTTTATGCCGGAACGGAAGCATTCAGAATTCTCTTATCCGTTTATTAAGGTTCCTGGACCTTTTCAGGCCCTGCAATGTTGCGCGTATGCTACTATGTATCGGCGCTTATTTCAATCTTGTATCGCCGGGTGGAAGACTCCTCTGCTAAATTTCATGAGTGGCAACAACATAGCCTATTGCCATAATACCATTATCCATCCCGGTGTTAATATAATGGGTTTTATTCTCCTGTATTTCAAAACCGCAGCTTTCAACCCGGTCACAAAGGGATTGACAGGTAAACAGGTGATAGGATGTATGGCCTGATTTCAGCGACCACTTTTCATAATTTTTCAACACCTCCTCTGTCTCAGCATGGCAATATGTGGGGACATACAGTTTGCCTTTTGGTTTTAAAACCCGTTTGGCTTCTTTCAAAGCGGCTTCCGGTGTTTCCATAACATGCAGGGAATTGAGAATAATAATTGAATCGAAATGGCGGTCCGGGAAATCGAGATCGTAGGCATTTTGTACATGTAAATCTATATTTTGTATTTTTGCTGAATCAATCTTCTGCTGAGCCACGGACAGCATTTTTGTTTCGCTATCAACGGCATCAACATGTTTTGCACATTCAGCAACTTTTAAAGCCGCCAATCCAGTGCCACAAGCAATATCCAGGACATCATCTTCAGGTTTAATATCCTTTAGAATCTGTTCCACTATTTTTTCAATGCTATTTTTCTTATATCTGTCGTAGTTGCAGGCTTTCTGTGCCCAAAAGGATTCTTCTGTCCGGTCCAAATTACCCTCCTTTGAAGATATGACATGCGTCCCGCTGGAGCGGCGGGGTGGCGGATGGTTGTCATTCACTTATTTTCCCTCATATGCCTGAAGCCGTGTTTCCAGGGTCCCTGTATGAAGTTCAAAAAGATGGTTGTCGTAGTCGTAGAAATAGAGGGACAATCCTTCACCATGAATCCTTGGACGCCCTTCTTTAAAATCGATCCCTGCCTTTTCCAGACGGTGTCTGCAGTGTGTAAACTCCGACTCGGGAATTTTGAAAGCGATGTGGTTGTATGACCGCTCAGGCAGGGCGTCTCCCTTCATAATCGTAATCCAGATACCGCCAAGGAGGAAGAATCGTTCCTCAGACAAAGAGAAGGGTGCTTTCCCGCTGTCGTATACTTGCGTTGCCCCCAGGACCGATGTAAAAAGAGTGCTTGTCCGGTCCAAGTCCTGAACAATCAGTGTGATGTGGCTAATCCCTTCAATCATCGCTCCTTCGTCATCCTTATGTTTTGCCTTTACTTGCAGTCAACGGTGGACCGCCCTGGCTCTTGCGAAGCGCAGCAAAGTAAAGATCCCGTGTAGTGATTTCTTACCCGTTTTCCGATCAATTTACTATTGATTCCCTGAAACCCTGGGTATTTCACCATCCTTTACACATTCCATCATAACCAGTGTTATCATAGCTAACATGGAAAACAAGAATAAGTTCACACCAAATCCAAACTTAAAGCCGTTGAATCAGGTCCGGGGAACGCTGCGCTGGATCCGCTTTTTGGGGAAAAAAGTGCATCCAGGGGAGATGGGTGAAAAAATTGAGCGTCTTCTCTCCCAGTCCTGCAGGAGCGTTTCGGACACGCCGTTGTGAAAGCCACTGTATACCCATGCCATTTGCAAGGATATCCTTGGGTGAGAAAACTCAGACCGTCTCTGTTAAAATTAGGTGAAAGCAAAGAAAGGGTATGGTCATATCCGGCATCACCAGGGGGGCAGCAGGTCTTTAACCTTTTGCGGCGGGATCAGGGAGGTGCCCCTGAGGCGGCCCCGTGTCCGGCAGGGAAAGCCGGATTCTGGCTCCCCGGCGGCGGACAGGGGCCGGGGGTAGGCAAAATCGAACCACCCGTCTTCATTGATATCCAGCACGGCCATGCTGTTATCCGTGGGGTGGGGACATTCCTTCATGGTGTATTCGGCAGTGGCGTCGCCGTCACTCAAAGGGCTGTAGGGATAGCCCGGCATCCGGCCGCCGGTCCGGTCAAGGCCGGTGAACACCAGGGCATTGTCCGCCAGGGTCATGGGGTTGAAGGCTTTTTCCTCTCCCCTGTGGAGGGTATCCGGGTTGCCGTAGGGCAGGAGGACGGGGATGCTGAATTTGCCCAGGGCTGAGATGAAGGCGAGCTTCCGGGCGTCTTCCCTGAGTTTGATCAGGTTGATGCCGGCTTCTTTTGCCCGGGTTGCCCATTTTACCGAGGGAAATCCCTTGAAGGCGATCTGCTGCATCAATGCGTTTAGGGTATGTCGGTGGGCCAGCCGGGTATCCGGATTAAAGGGACTGTCTTTGGCCAGCATGGCCTGCATCTGGCTGTAGGTATAATTGGAACCCGGGATGGATGAGACAACGGCGTCTGCACAGCCGCCCCGGGAGAGCATTTGGAGTGTGCGGGCCAGCCCCCTTGCCAGGGTGGTGTTGAGAATGGTCACCCGGATGTCTGTCCTGCCGGACTTGAGCAGCTTGACAAGCAGCTCTCCGTGGGTGGTGGTCACTTCCGGGGTGAGGCGGAGGGGATACTCGAAGTTGTCGATGAGGATGACCCGGTACCTGTCCGGGGCAGTGCACCGGTGATCCCTCGAATTCTCTTTGAAATCCTGTGACCGGATATATGCCAGCATCTTTTTTTCCAATTTCAGGGGGGACGCTCCTGCCGGCAGGGAAAGGAAACCCAGTACAACTGCGGCCATGGCCGTTACCAGGGCC
The DNA here is from genome assembly GCA_028768525.1 of Desulfobacter sp. Classification (NCBI taxonomy): domain Bacteria; kingdom Pseudomonadati; phylum Thermodesulfobacteriota; class Desulfobacteria; order Desulfobacterales; family Desulfobacteraceae; genus Desulfobacter; species Desulfobacter sp. Next base: position 4,409,102 of record CP054837.1, read on the forward strand.
ATGGCCTGCATTATTTTCCATACCTGTCGTCAAAGGAGTTCCAGAAGGTCCGGTCCTTGTCCCGCCATCCTTTTCCGAAGGTCCGGTCGAAAAATGGCTTGAGGGTAGAAAACCAGACGCCCTGCTGTCCCGTGATTCTGGCACGGATGACGTCTGCGGCATGGTCGGTGAGATTGGCCAGTTCGTCCTTGGGAATATAGGAGTCTGCTCCCCGCTGGATGGATTCCTTGAGGTTCTCCGGGGTAAGTGCATGGGCCGTGAGCATCAGGGCCGGCACCTCCTTTTCCCGGGCCAGCTTGAGGATGTCGTAGCCGCTGACCCCCATGATATCCAGTATGGCCAGATCGTATTGATTTTTCCGGAGCATCTTTCGGGCGGTATCAAAGGAGTCGACCAGATCCAGAAAGCACATGTCCAGAAGCTCCTCAATGGTCTCCAGAATATCGGGTTCATCATCCACCACCAGGATGCGCCGGTCTTTGAGCAGGTCTTCCGAGGAGATCTGATCCCCTTCGAATTTCACCGTGGTGACCGGGCAGGGGGCCTTGAGTATGACGTACCTGGCCGTGGAACCCAGGATGGCCTTCTGGGCCCGGGATTTTTTTCTGATCCCCAGGAAAATGTGGTCGATATCGTTCTCCCGGGCAAATTTGACCAAATCCTCTCCGGCGGAGAGTCCCCGGACGCTCTGCTGGCAGTCGCACTGGATGCCGGAAAATTCCATGAATGATTTGGCGAATTTCAGGCCGGCTTCAGCCCGTTCAACGTCGGCCTGCTTTTCTGAAGAACCGCCGGTCATGGAGGTGACCACATAGACAAAGGCGGAGCGGATGCCGGCCATGTCCCGGGCCAGGGAAAGGGCCTGCCGCCCCACTTCGCCGCCGTCATATCCAACCAGTATTTTCATACATTCTCCTTATCAACAATCTGTAACGCTAATTCAGTTGGGATCTGCTTGGGCGAAAAATTGCCCGGATACAAGGCGCAAAAAAGGTTGAAACCGGAGCGTACTAAGGTACGTGAGGACTTCAAGCTTTTGCAGCAACGAAGTATATGGGTGAATTTTCGTTCAAGCATGTTTACATCCAGCGTTTTCTTCTTTTATAGGATTTAATATTCTTAAATGATTTCCGTCCGCCGCCCTTGGTGATGCCCATGTAAAACTCCTTGACGTCGGGATTGTTCTGGAGGTCTTCGGAGGATCCTTCCAGAACGATTTTGCCCGACTCCATGATATAGGCGTAATCCGAAATGCCCAGGGCCACCTTGGCGTTCTGCTCCACCACCAGGATGGTGGTGGAGAGTTCCTGGTTGATGCGGCGGATATTATCGAAGATCTCCTTGACCAGCAGGGGGGCCAGCCCCAGGGAGGGCTCGTCCAGCATGAGCATTTTGGGGGCGGCCATGAGTGCCCGGGCAATGGCGATCATCTGCTGCTCTCCCCCGGAAGAGTATCCGGCCATGCGGTTGGTCACCTTGGAGAGCCTGGGAAAGTGCTGGTACATGAGGTCCAGGTCCTTTTTGATGGCCGCAGATCCATCCTTTCGGGTGATGGATCCCACCAGAATGTTTTCGTTCACCGTAAGATGTTTGAACACCCGGCGGCCTTCGGGTACCATGACGGCGCCCTGTTTCACCACATCTGTGCCCATCATGGCAGTGGTGTCGGTCCCGTCGAATTTGATGTACCCTTCCTTTATGGCGCCGTTTTCCGGTTTGAGAAGGCCGGAAACGGCCCGAAGCGTCGTGGTCTTGCCGGCCCCGTTGGTGCCCAGCAAAGAGACGATGCTGCCCTTGGGTACGTTGAGGCTCACCCCCCTCAGCACCTGGATGATATCGTTGTACACCACTTCGATATTGTTGACTTCAAGCAGATTTTCCATATGCCCTTTCTCTGCGCGCTTGTTGTGCCTGCCGGGGCGGTGGCCGCTCCGGCAGGCCTGTTCGTTTATATGGGTTACCGGCAGTGCCGGCGGCCTATTTGGCCCTCAGCTTTTTCATATATTCGGATTCAATGGAGCTGATGGCCTTGAATACCCCCTTGTCCACCTTGTAAATGTTAACCACGTCAACCCCCACATGGTCGTTGGCGGAATAGGATACCGGGCCCACTGCGGCAAAGGAGTTAAAGACCTTGGCCCCGTTCATCTGGTTCAGCATTTTGTAGAGGTTTGCAGGATTGACCTCCAGGCCGGCGGCCTTGGCCATGATGATGGCCTGGGTGGGAATCTGGGCCTGGAGGATGCCGGCTGCATAGTTATGGGAATTGGCGGCCTTGTCGTCCCTGCCGTAGGTTTTGGCCAGTTTCAGCTGTTTTTGGGATTTTTCATTGTCTTCCGTGGTCAGGTTGTAGGAACAGGTCCAATAGTAGTTTTCAGCCGCGTCCCCGGCCAGGGCAATCAAGTCCGCCCCGCCCGTGTAATGGGCGCCCAGAAAGGTCAGTTTGCCGGGCTCGCCGAATGATTTGGCTGTGACATTAAGGCGCATGGCATCCTTGATCATGGTGGCCACAGGGGACTGTACCGTATGGCAGATCACATACTGGACCCCCTTGCTCATGAGCCGTTTGAGCATGGCCGAGTTATCCAGGTCCTTGCCGTGTTCCACCACTTCGACGATGTCCATGTTGAGTCCTGCGGCCACGGCCTTTTTGGTATCTTCCACCGGCCCCCTGCCAAAGGCGCTGGGGTGGATGAACAGGGCCACCTTGGGTTTGCCGCCCTTGTGGTTCTTAACCACATATTCAGCCAGGGCCACCATGTTTTCAGAATAGGTGGCCACGGGGATAAAAATATAGGTGGAATCCACCAGGTTTCCCTCATGGTAGGAGGAGGGCACCGTGGGCATCTGTTCTTCTTCAAAATCCATTTTCAGGCCCAGGGTGGAGCCGGTGGAGTAATTGAGGTAAAAGACGATGCCGTCATCCAGGTACTCTTCAAAATTCCGTTTGGTGACATCGGTTTTATACTGGTCGTCCCGGATGGTACACTCGATTTTGTCGTCCCCCAGCAGTTTGTTGTCGTTGACATACTTGAACCAGTCCTCAATCCCCTTGGACAGGGGGTTGCCCGCATCCGACGTGGGGCCTGTGATGGCTCCTGAAAATCCCAGCTTGTACACCTGGCCCGCCGTAGCTGTTGCGGCAAAGGCAAAGAACATGATTAAAGCTGCCGTTAAAACCCTCGTTGTTTTTTTCATGACGCTTTTCCTCCTTGATTTGGGTTATATGACCTAACGTGCGTTGCTTTTTTCAGGGCCCGTCAATACCTGAAGGGCCACAGCTTGGTATACGATTTTACGATCCGCCACCAATTGGCGATGCCCCGGGGCTCGAACATTAAAAATAAAACGATGACCAGACCGAAGGTGAAGGGCTTCAATGCCGTGGCCAGGTTCATGCCCGCCGGCAGGTACTGGGCCGCGGATTCGGAAAGCTGTTCCACCTGAAGGTCCAGAAATTTGATGGCCACCGGCCCCCAGAAACTGCCGTTCAAGGTGCCCAGGCCCCCGACAATGGCCATGGCAAGATACCCGATGGATTCGTGGAGGGTAAAGGATTCAAAGCCCACCCCCCGGTATACGTAGGCGTGCAGGGCGCCGGCCACCCCTGCGAAAAAACCGGCCAGGGCAAAGGCGTATACCTTGGTCAGCCCCGGGTGCATGCCCATGGCGTCGGCGGCCCTGTCGTTGTCCCTCACCGCCACCAGGGCCCTGCCGTATTTGGTTTTAAGCAGGTTCCGGATGCCGAACCCCATCAGCACCACAACCACCAGGATGACATAGTACCAGAAAAAATAATGGTCCCGCCGCCCCACCTTGCCGGTGAACCAGAAGACACGGCCGATGGAGATGGTCTGGCCCTGGTTGAAAAAGGTCATGAAGTTGATCACCCACTGGAAGATCATCTGAAAGGAGAGGGTGGCGATGGCCAGATAGAGATGCTTGAGCCGGAAGGCCGGCAGCCCGACCAGGGCCCCGAATCCCGCCCCCACAAGCCCGGCCAGGATGATCACCAGGGGCCAGAAATGGGTGACCAGGACATGGGCGGTCCCCAGGGTCCGGCAGAAGGAAGCCACGGTGTAGGCGCCGATGCCCACAAAGGCGGCGTGGCCGATGGAAATGAGTCCGGCAAATCCGGTGACCAGGTTGAGCCCCATCACCGCCACAATGGCGATGAGGACATTGTTGACCACAAACATGTACTTGTTGCCCACCTCAAAGACCAGGGGCCATGCAAAGAGCAGGACTAAAAAGAGGGTGAATATGGTCCTGTCCAGGTGGGTGAAAAAGGTGTGCTGTTCCTCTTTGTAGGAGGTGAAAAAATTGCCCGTTGCCAGCCATTGATTCTGTGACATAACCTATACCCTCTCGATTTCATGGATGCCGAAGAGCCCATGGGGTTTAAACAGCAGGATGATGAGCAGAATAACATAGGGGGCCACGTCGCCTGTGCCGTTCAGCCCCCAGTTGCCGTCCAGGTAGCCGGCGGCGAACTGCTGGATCAGCCCCATGATGATGCCGGCCACAACAGCCCCCAGGATGGAGTCCAGGCCGCCCAGGATGACCACGGGGAAAACCACGATGCCGAAGGCGTGGAGGGTGTCGAAGTTTAAACCTGTGATATTGCCGATGATACAGCCGGCGGCGGCGGCCGAAAGGCCGGCCGTGGCCCAGGCCAGTCCGAATACCCGGGGAACCGAGATCCCCACGGACATGGAACCGAACTGGTCGTCGGAAACCGCCCGCATGGAAATGCCCACGGTGGATTTTTTAAAAAACCAGGAGAACCCTCCGATGAGAATGAAGGTAATGATCACCCCCACCAATTGGGTCCAGGAGATGGAGACCCCGGCCAGGGTCAGGGGGGTGTCGGGTAAAAAGGGCGGAAAGGAGAAGTTTTCCGTACCAAATGGGGTCAGGTAGATCAGCCCGTCAATGATGGAGGCCAGGCCGATGGTTACCATGATCACCGAAATGATGGGCTCGCCGATGAGGCGCCGCAGGAAAATCCGTTCCACGCTCATGGCCAGGAAAAAGGTGATGGCCATGGAGGCGAGAAAGGAAAAGAAAATGGGCACGCCCAGGTCCACGGTGAGAAAAAAGGTGATGAATGCCCCGGCCGCGATGATCTGGCCGTGGGCGAAATTGGCCACCCGGCTGGACTTGTAGACAAGCACCAGCCCCAGGGCCGCCAGGGCGTAGATCGAACCCACCACAATCCCGCTGACCACGATTTGGAAAAAATACGTCATTTACGCTCCTTTCACCGTATAAAATTCAATGGTGGTGTTCACCGTGGTGGACTGGCCGTCCTGGTACTGGAAGCTGGCCGTCACCTCTTTGGTACTTATGCTTGTATCGTAGAGGGCCTCGTAAAGGTCCTGGTACCGTTCCCGGACGAATTTGCGGCGGATCTTGCCGGTTTTGGTCAGTTCTCCGTCATCCACGTCCAGAAGCTTGTATAGCAGGGCGAACCGATGGATTTTAAAATGCTCTTTTTCCGCCCGGCCGTTGACACCGAGGATTTCCTCCATGATGAGGTCGGCCACCTCTTTTTTTGCCGAAAGATCCATGTAGGTGGTATAGGAGATCCCCCTGTCCTCGGCCCATTTTCCCACAACAATGGGATCGATGTTGATGAGGCAGGAGATATAATCTTCTTGATTGCCGTAGATCACCGCCTCCTTGATATAGGGGGAGAATTTCAGGGCGTTTTCCAGGAACATGGGGGAGAACATCTCCCCCTGGTTGTTGTGCATGACATCGGAGAGGCGGTCGATGACCACCAGGTGCCCCTGGTCGTCTATGAATCCGGCGTCCCCGGAGTGGAGCCATCCTCCTTCCAGCAGCTCTTCGCTTTTTTCCGGCAGTTCGTAGTAGCCCGGGGAGACCGAGGCGGACCGGGAGAGGATCTCTCCGTCTTCGGCGATTTTACACTCCGTGCCCGGCAGGGGCTTGCCCACGGTGTCCGGCCTTACATCCCCGTCCCGGTGCATATAGGCGATGCCGGTGATCTCGGTCTGGCCGTAGATCTGTTTGAGGTTGACCCCGATGGCCTGGTAGAAGGTGAACAATTCGGGGCCCAGGGCGGCCCCGCCGGTATAGGCCCGCCGCAGCCGCAGCAGGCCGATCTGGTTGACCAGGGGGCGGAAAATGATCTGCCGGCCCAGCCAGGCCTTGAATTTAAGCCCGAGGGGCATGGTTTTACCGCTCATGCGGTAATCTGCCGCTTCCAGCCCCACTTTAATGAAGTAATTGTACATGAGCTGGTTGAACCAGTAGGACTGGTCTATTTTCAGCCAGATTTCGCTGCGGATGGTTTCGTATATCCGGGGGGCGCCGAACATGAAATGGGGGCCGATCTCCTTGAGGTCGGCCATATTGGTTTCCACGGATTCCGGGAAATTGATGCAGATCCCCGTGGCCATGGCCACCCCGAAGGAGTTCATCTGTTCCCCGATCCAGGCGAAGGGCAGGAAGGAAACATATTCGTCCGTGGGGGAAAGCGGATCCACATCCGTGATCCTTACCCCCATATTAATATAGTTGCGGTGGGTCATCATGGTGCCCTTGGGCAGACCGGTGGTCCCTGAGGTCAGGCAGAGGTGGCAGACATCATCGGGGCTCCCCTGGTCCACCAGTTCTTCGAAGATATCCGGCGCCTGCCCATGGGCGGCCTCTCCCAGTTTATACAATTCCTTTATGTCCACGAACCAGTCGTCGGAATAATAGTTTCTCATGCCCCTGGGGTCTTCAAAGATCACCTTTTTCACCAGGGGGATATCTTTTCTCACATCCAGTACTTTGTCCACCTGTTCCTGGTTGTCGCAGAATACGGCGGAGACCTTCAGATACTGGAGAATCTGGGCAATTTCGTGGGGCATGGATGTCTGGTAGATGCCTGCGGAAATGGCCCCAACCGCATGGGCCCCGATGGCGATGAAAAGCAGTTCCGGAATGTTGTCTGAGATAATGGCAATGGTATCTCCCTTGCCCAGCCCCAGTTCCCTCAGGCCCAGGGCGGTTTTCCGGACATGGGCGTAATACTCCTTCCAGGTATAGGTGTTCCAGATGCCGAAATCCTTTTCCCTGAGGGCCGGGCGGTCCGGGCTGGTATTTACCCGCCAGCGGAGCAACTGGGGGATGGAATAGTCAAGCAGGTGGTCCCGATCCGTATTCATCTGTTCCGTATTGGTGGATCTGTCACTCATGGGCTAGTCCTCTCCGATATAGGCTTCAATTACTTTGGGATTCTGGGAGACTTCTTCCGGGGTGCCGGAACCGATGACCTGGCCGAAGTCCAGGACATAGATCCGGTCGGAGATATCCATGACCACCCCCAGGTCGTGTTCCACCAGGACCACGGTGATATTCCGTTCCTTCTGGATGTCCATGACAAACCGGACAATGTCCTCTTTTTCCTCAATGTTCATCCCGGCCATGGGCTCGTCCAGCAGCAGAATATCCGGGGCCAGGGTCAGGGCCCTGGCCACCTCTACCTTTTTCTGGATGCCGTAGCTCAGGTTGCCCACCAGGCTTTTGCGGTAGGGCTCCAGTTCCATGAAGTCGATGACATCCTCCACATAGGCCCGGTTTTCCGCCTCAATGCGGGAGGCTTTTCCGTAGAAAAAGAGGGCATGGAGAAAGGAATACTTCAGGTTTTGGTGCCGGGCCAGCAGCAAATTGTCCAGCACCGTCAGGCCGGAAAAGAGTTCCAGGTTCTGGAAGGCCCGGGCGATGCCCATGTTGGAGACCTGGTGGGGGGAGGCGTGGGACAGGTCCTTTCCCTTGTAGGAGATCTCCCCGTGGGTGGGGTGGTAAAAGCCCGAGATGCAGTTGAGCATGCTGGTTTTTCCGGCCCCGTTGGGCCCGATGATGGAGGTGATGAGCCCCGGTTCAATGGTCATGTCCACATCCGCCAGGGCCTTGAGCCCGCCGAAGGAGAGGGTGACATCTGAAATAATGAGTTCTGTCATGGCACGTCCATAGGTTTAGGGTTGGGGCAGGGGATATCCATCGCACCTGCCGGGACAAATGTATCAAGTAAAAAAAAGCGTGAGCAGCGAGGTCAGTTGTGGGAGCGAGCAGGGCAGCCGCTTTTTGTCTTAACCGTAGAGTTCTTTTACCTTGGCCCGGTCTATACTGCCGTCTTCGGCCAGGGGCATCTCATCAATAAATTCAACGTACCTGGGTTTTTTATATCCGGCGATGAGGGTGCCTGTGAAGGCGATCAGCTCATCTTTATCCAGGGATGTGCCCGGAACTAGGGTGCACACGGCCTTTATCCCTTCCCCGAATTTGGGGTCGGGCACGCCGAATACGCAGACCTTGTCCACGGCGTCGTGGGTCACCACGGCCTTTTCCACCTCTGCGGGAAATACGTTTTCCCCGCCGGGCTTGATCAGTTCCTTTTCGGCTTTTCTGCCTTTGAAAAAGAGGAAGCCCTTATCATCGATCAGGCCCATGTCACCGGTGTGGTGCCATCCCTGCCTGAAGGTAAATGCATTGAGGTCGTCGGCGTTCCAGTATCCTTGGAAAACCAGAGGGCCTTTGACCAGGATTTCTCCCACATTGCAAGACGGGAGAATATTGTCGTGGTCGTCGGCTATGGCGATTCTGGCCAGGGGGGAGATCTCCCCGGCAGAACCAGGGTTTTTAAAGTACTCTGAAAAAGTGATCAGACCTGAGGTCTCGGTCTGGCCGTACATGGTCCAGAATTTAGACGGGGTGGCCGCCTCCCATTTCTTTACCGTGTCCGGGATTTCCAGTCCGGCAGCTATTTCAAGGCTGGACAGGTCATATCCTTTTTCCTGGCTGATGAGGTCGAGAATATTGGTTAATATGGGGGGGAAGGAACCGAAAATGGTGATTTTCTGTTCCTGGATGAAGTCTAGGCATTTTGCCGGGTCAAATTTTTCAACAATGACGTTTTTGCCCCCGGCCATGAACATACCGATTCCGAAATTCACCCCCATGATGTGGAAGAGGGGGAGAATGTTCAGGTAGGCCTTGGAGGGATCCAGGCCAAAGGTATGGATGATCTGCAGGTTGGCCAGAATGATGTTTTCCTGGCTCAGCACAGCGCCCCGGGGCTTTCCCTGGACGGCTGCGGTGTGGATGATTATATACGGGGCATTGGGATCTGCCTGGTCGGCCAGGCCCTGATCCGCTGCTGTATTTTCCGGATATAGGCGGTCCGTATCTTTGCCGATGACAAAGCAGTGCTCAAGGGAATCGCTGCCGGCCGCAAGTGTTTCTGCCTGGGCTTCCATTTCTGCGTCGCAGATGAGCACGCTGGGGGTGGTGTCTTCGATGATATGGGCCATTTCTTCGGGGCTCAGCCGCCGGTTGACGAGTACCAGGCAGAGGTTCAGGGCCGAGGCGGCACCGAAGAGTTCAAAGAAAATGGGATGGTTCTTGGCCAGTACGGCCACCCGGGCGTTGGGGGAAAGGTTAAGGGCTGCCAGCCCTGCGGTCAGTGCGCAGGTACGGGCAAACAGGGCCTGGAAACTGATGTTTTTGCCGTCCCAGTGGAGGGCGGCGGCATTTTTATGCTGTAAAGCGTTTTTCTGGAAAAAGTCAAACAAGGTCAGGCCGTGCAGGTTGTTCATGAACCATTCCTTTCCGGGTTTGTTAAACTTTTGGTGCTTGCGGTATTGTGCAGGGCAGCTTCAACAGGGAATTCCGTTGCATACTGAGCCAGTGCTCGCTAATGTTTTAATTTTTGTCATAAAGGCCGGGGGCTTGTCAAGCACCCTTTTTATTTTTTTCCATTGGGGAAATAGACTGAAAAACTGGTATGCCCCGAGTTGAGACAATCGGTCTGTGAACTGCAGAACCGGCATTTCATGATATCGCCGGGGCAGGGTTCGTCGTTTGCGACCAGGTACCGGCACCGGCGGGAGGCAAGCTCAATGGTGAATCCCAGGCGGCCGGCAAAAAGTTTCATGCGCAGCAACTCCGCCCCCTTGCCCCCGGCACCGAATTCAAAGGGGGTTTTGGTGGAGTAAAGCAGGGTGTCCTGGGTGGAGAAAAATCCTTCAAATACCCTTTTCTGGTGGTCCGGTTCAATGCCCACCCCGAAGTCTTTCACCTCAAACACCAGCCCGCCGCCCGTTGCCCTGGCCAGGATGTCGATCCGTCCCTGGTCCGGGGTGTTCTCAATGGCGTTTTTAATCAGCCCCTCGATGATTTTCGCGGCCACATCCGGGGGCAGTTTGATATCGGGCAGCCCGTCGGGGACATCATGGATGATCTCCAGGCGCCGGAAATGGAATTTTGGCACCATGGCGGCATAGACATCAGCAAAGACCTGTTTGAAGTCAATGATTTTCAGCCGCATGGATCTTGGGCCGAATTCCCTGTCAATGAGGGCGCCCACGGATTGAATCAGATGATCCGGTGCCAGTATGCCCTGGTCCAGGCAGGTTTCGATAAGGGTTTCCAGTTCATCCTGGCAGGCCTCCAGCATTTTGATGAGCATCTGCCGGGTATGGTAGGCACCGGTCTCCATGATGTCGGCGGTTTCCGCCTGGATATCCACGATGCGGTCCAGGTTCCGTTCGATGCGGTTGAGGGTGGAGTCCAGCTTGACATTGGGGATGGCCTCTATTTTTTTGCGCAGGATTTGCAGCGACCCTGTCAGGATGGCCACCGGGGTTTTCAGCTCATGGGAGAGGTGGTTGATGGCCTTCCCCTTGGCCCGGTTCATGGACGCCACATCCCGGTAGGCCTCTTTCAGGGCATCGGAGAACCTGGCGTTTTCAATGGAGATGGCCACTGTGCCGGCGATCATGGTCATCAGTTCCATATCGTTGTCGTCAAAAAGGTTCTGTTTTTTGTTTATGGCGCAGAGTACGCCGATGATCCGGCTGTCGCTGCGGATGGGCATGGAAAGGATGCTCCGGGTCCGGTAACCCATCTTTTTATCCCGCTCCGGGTATTGGGCGGCCAGGTCCTCTGCATTGTTGGTCACTGCGGGCTCGCCGGTTTTTACCACCTGCCCGGCAAAAACCTCATCCAGGCTGAACCGGATTTCCCTGGCCCGGCGCTCCGTGGACAGATCGTCGTAGGCGGCGCCCAGAAAGAAAAGATCCGATTTGATTTCGTCGTAGAGGAGGACGACCGCCCCCTCTGCCTTGAGCAGATCCTTGACCTCCCGGGAGATATAGTTCATCAGGTCTTCCAGGTCCGGATATTCGGGCAGGGCGGCCGAGATCCGCATGATGGTCTTATTGTTGGCGGCCAGCCGCTTTTCCTCTGTGACATCCCTGATGATGACAAAGGTTTCCCCGGTCTTTTCACGGGCGGGGGTGTCGGCCCAGATGATCACGTCCCGGACGGCGCCGTCCTTGGTGAGCCGCTGGGTTTCATACCGGGTGAGCTTCTTGGTGTGGCGGAACCGGTGGAGCACCTCATGGGTTTCCTCTTTCAGATCCGGGGGGACGAAATCCAGGAGAGTGCCTTTGATTTCATCCATGTCCCATCCGAATACCTTTGTGAATGCAGGATTTATATAGGAAACCCTTCCCTTGTCCCCGTATACGATGATGGGATAGGGAATGAATTCCAGGATGTTCCTATAGGTGGTGTAGAGTTCACGGAGCCGGTGTTCCTGGAGCTTTTCCTGGGTGACATCCTGGAGGGTTTCCACGGCCCCGGCCATCTCGCCATTGCTGCCGTTGAAGGGGGAGGCGGTAAAATAGAGCCATTTGCCCTCCGGGGAAAGATCCGGGAAAAAGTCGGTGGCTGCGAACCGGTCCAGGGATTTGGGGGAGCGGTTGTATTTTACCCCGTAGTGCTCGATAATCTCATTGTCCGAGGAGTTGTCGATGATGAGGTCGGCCATTACCGGCCGGGGATTGCCGTAAAAGGCCTTCCACTGCTCCCGGGTGCCCAGCATCTGTCTGCTGTCCAGCCCGGCCAGTTCCTCCAGAGCCTGGTTGAAATGGGTGATTTTATGGTCTTTGTCCAGGACAAATATGGGAATGGGGGCTTTGAATATAATTTTGTTGAGGATGAGATTCTCTTCCTTGAGGCGGCGAATTTCTTCTTTTAATTCGCCAATTTCCTTTTCCGGCCCATTTTCCGGCAGATTTTCGGGGTTCCGGCCCATAAAAACTCCAAAAGACTTTACAAGGGTTGGATATCCTGTATATAACCAAAAAAAATAATTGCCACCACTATAGAAACCATGGGGATAAATTTCAAGGGTTTAGTTGCTATGGCGGAGAACTCCATCAAAACCGAAATCCTGATCCACGATTTAAAAGTACCTGTTTCAGTCATTGATGCCGGTGCCAAATCGCTGCTCAACCGCCAGGACCGGTACGGCCCCCTGACGGCTAAGCAGGAGAAGGTGCTCAAACGGATTATCCGCAATACCCTGACCACCCAGCGCCTGGTCAACGATATGCTGGAACTGGGCCGATCCAGGGAAGGGGTGGTCAATCTCACGGAGTTCTCTGTGGCCGAACTGGTGGGAGAGGTGCTGGTGGAAATTTTCGACCTGGCCAACCCGCCACTGGCGGAACAGGTGAAAAAAATCCAGGGGTATGACAGCCTGGCGGACCTGCTGGCCACCCATGGGTTTATTGTGATGGTGGGAGCGGAAACCTGGCGCACCAGTGTCTGTCTGGACAAGGCCAAGGTAAAGCAGATTTTAAGGAACCTGGTGACCAATGCATTTAAACACCGGAACCAGCTGGTTGACATTCAGGCCACTCTGGACGGGCCCCATCTGGTCCTCAGGGTCAAGGACGACGGCAGGGGCATCCCGGCGTCGGAACATAAAAAGATATTTGAGACCTATTTTACCACGGGCGGTTCCCTTGAAAACGCCATCAACAGCCATGGCCTTGGGCTTGCCGGCGTCATGGTCCTGCTCCGGGACATGGGCGGTACCCTTGCCCTGGATTCAGAGGACGGGCAGGGTGCTGAATTTACCGTACATATCCCCCTTAACCAAAATTAATGCCCTGTTTACATTTTCTGGATGTCATCCCTGGCCGCCATCTGTTTGTCGTCAAATTCGTCCCAGAATTCCCGGTCGCTTTTTCGCCAGCCTTCGCCGAATAATTTGTCAAACACCGGCTTGAGCAGGGAAAACCAGGTGACATTCGCTTTTTTTCCCTCTTTTCGTGCGGTGAGTACGTCGGAGACAAAAAGGGCGATGTCCACCATTTTGTCCTTGGGCACATAGGCGTCCGCCCCCTTTTCAATGGAGGATTTGAGGTTGTCCGGCGTCAGGGCGTGGGCCGTGAGCATAATGGACGGGATATCCAGCTTTCGTGTGATTTTGAGAATGGAATGGCCCCGAACCCCCATGATATCCAGGATGGCGGCATCATATTCATTGTTTTTCAGGCAGGCAACCGCCTCCTCAAAGGACGATGCCGTATCCACATCACACATATCCAGAAGTTCTTCCAGGGTTTCAAGGATGTCCGGCTCATCGTCCACCAGAAGCAGGCGTTTATGTTCAAGGGTTGAAAAGTGATCCACGGGCCCTCCCTTGTTGCAGGTTTGCCTTTAGTGTATGGGAATTACCCCAATAGTTCAATACAGATTGCATACCGGCGGGTCATGACTTCTGGTCCGCCAGTATGCCGGCAGCCGTCCGGATATGGTCATAAATGTCCATGGGGCCGGTTTGATTTTCTGTTGCAATGTCTTTGATGGTCTGGTTTTCACGGGCTTTCAGGCCCCTGTCGGCCAGGGTTCGTACCATTGCCTTCATGTTCAGGTTGTACTGGCTGCACAGGGCGGCCAGGGTCATATTGCCTGTTCCCGGGGGCGGCGAGCCGGGCAGTTTTATGGCGGTGCCGACCGGTACAACCGGCCGGGCGGTTTCCGGTTTCATGGCCAGATAAACCTTTTGGGGAGAGAGGGCGTTATTCCGGGCAATTTCGGAGAGCGTCTGTTCTTTGCCGGCGACTTTTATTCCCTTCTCCTTTAGCCGGGCCAGGGATTCCCCAAGGGGCAGGCCTGTTTTTTTTGCAAAGAGTTCCAGGGAGGAGAGTTCTGCATGTCCGTAGGGCGGTTCGCCATATTCCCTGGCGGCCTTGTCTTTGATTGATTCGCTGACCGACAGAATGCTTGAAAAAGGGGGAATCTCCGCATAGGTGCCCAGAACGACGACAATGGTGAGAATGAATGCGGCATTGAAGTCTGCAGTGAATATTTTTATCTGCCTGGCCTTGTCCTTGAGGTAGGTGAGGATGGGATTCCAATTGTAATAAATGTGCAGCCCCAGTGCCATGAGAAAAAGAATCCCGGTGTTGATGTGGATGTTGCCCCATTGTTCCTTGGTCAGTCCCAGGAGTTTCCAGTCCGCCCAATAGGCGATCCGGCCCTGGGGGACGATATAAAGGATAAAACTGGTGATCACCATGACAATAAAGGCAAGGCCGGCGGTAAGAGAGGTGATGCGTCTTATTTTCATTAATTTAATCCTTTGTCTTTGGTTTCGAATGGATTAAAGTGAATAGACGGTATTATAAATTCAAATCATGGTGGAAATCAATATATTGTGAGGCATTTTATCTGTGTTGACATGGGTAATTGTCTGTTGTATAAGCTTGTATATACAAGTTGGTGTTTTGATATTTTATACCGGGGTGCCCGGAGATCATAAGGAGGAAACAATGACGGAATTAATCGATTCAATGGGTATTTGTCTGGATGATAACCTGCCGGAGAAAAAAGAATTCAGGCCCGGAATCCGGCGTGCGCCGGACCGGGGGTTCCGCCTGACCCGCAACCAGACGGCGGTTGCCCTTAAAAATGCGCTTCGCTATGTACCCGAGGCCCTCCACCAAGAGTTGATCCCCGAGTTTCTCGAAGAGTTGAAAACCCGGGGACGGATCTATGGATACCGCTTCCGGCCGGCCGGTGAGATCAAGGCCCGGCCCATTGAGGAATATAAGGGACGGTGCAAGGCGGGAAAGGCCATCCAGGTGATGATCGACAACAACCTGGATTTTGATGTGGCCCTTTATCCCTATGAACTGGTGACCTACGGGGAAACCGGGGCGGTCTGCCAGAACTGGATGCAATACCTGCTCATCAAGCGGTATCTTGAGGAAATGACCGAGGACCAGACCCTGGTCATGCAGTCCGGCCATCCGCTGGGTCTGTTCAAGTCTTCCCCGGACAACCCCCGGGTGATCATCACCAACGGGTTGATGGTGGGGCTCTACGACAACCCCGATGACTGGGAGGTGGCGGTTCAGATGGGTGTTTCCTCCTACGGGCAGATGACCGCCGGCGGCTGGATGTACATCGGCCCCCAGGGCATTGTCCACGGGACCTATAACACCCTTCTCAATGCCGGGCGGCAGATGTGCGGCGTCCCTGGTGATGGGGACCTGGCCGGTCTTCTTTTTGTTTCCTCAGGTCTGGGCGGCATGAGCGGGGCACAGCCCAAGGCGGCCAAGATTGCCGGGGCGGTGTCCATTACAGCGGAAGTGGATTATTCCCGGGTTGAAACCCGCCATTCCCAGGGCTGGGTGGATGTGGTTTCCGATGATCTGGAAACCGTATACAAAACGGCCAAGGCGGCGGTGGCGGCCAAAGAGAATACCTCCATTGCCTACCACGGCAATGTGGTGGACCTGTTGGACTATTTGGTGGATAAGGACCTGAAGGTGGACCTGCTGTCCGACCAGACCTCCTGCCATGTGGTCTACGACGGGGGGTACTGCCCGGCAGGCATTGATTTTGATGAGCGGACACGGTTGCTGGCCGAGGACCGGACCCAATTCAAGGTCCTGGTGGACGAGAGCCTTAAAAAGCATTATGACCTGATCAAACAGATCACGGGGAAGGGCACCTATTTCTTTGATTACGGCAATGCCTTTTTGAAAGCGATATTTGACGCCGGCGTCACCGAGGTGGTGAAAAACGGTGTGGATGCCAAGGACGGATTTGTCTATCCCTCTTATTTTGAAGATATCATGGGGCCCATTTTTGACTATGGGTACGGGCCCTTCAGGTGGGTCTGCCTCAGCGGGCGTCCCGATGACCTGGATAAGACCGATGCCGCTGCCATGGCCTGCATTGATCCGGACCGCCGGCCCTATGACCGGGATAACTACGTGTGGATCCGGGATGCCAAAGAGAACAGGATGGTGGTGGGCTCCCAGGCCCGGATCCTCTACCAGGATGCCGCAGGGCGGGTGGCCATTGCCCTGAGGTTCAATGAAATGGTGAGAAATAAAGAGGTCTCAGGCCCCATCATGCTGGGCCGGGACCATCACGACCCCGGGGGCACGGATTCCCCCTTCCGGGAAACGGCCAATATCAATGACGGGTCCAACGTCTGCGCCGACATGGCGACCCACTGCTTTGCCGGCAATGCAGCCCGGGGCATGACCATGGTGGCCCTGCACAACGGCGGGGGCACCGGCATCGGCAAGGCCATCAACGGCGGGTTCGGCCTGGTCCTTGACGGCAGCGAGCAGGTGGATGACATCATCAGATCCGCCATGCTCTGGGACGTCATGGGCGGGGTGGCACGGCGAAACTGGGCCGGCAATCCCAATGCCAGGGAAGTGGCTTTGACCTATAACCGGGACAATCCCAACGGGGACCGGATCACCATCCCGAATCCGGCCGATGAGGATGCGGTGGCTTCTGCCGTGGGCAAGCTGTTTTAAGGCTGCCGGCTAATAGATTGGGCGGGGAACGCCGGTTTGCAGGCAGACCGGTTTTTTCCCGGCCCTTTAGAGGGCGCCGCGCCACACAGCCCGGCAGGTTGGTGCAGGATTTTAAAATCCGCACTTTTCCTTGTAAGTGTCGAGCAGGCCGCTTTTTTTCATGCTTTTCAGATAGACGGCGGCGTCAGCGGCAAGTTCTCTGTGCCTGGAATGGAGATAGGCATGGGCCGTATGGATATCGAGGGTGCCGGCGGGATATATCCCGGGCTTTTGGGAAGACCGGTTTTTTAAAAGGCCTTCCATTCTCTTCCGCGGTCCCACAAAGAACCGCGCCCTTTTTATTTCCAGCAGTATCAGGCCGGCATCAAAATTGTTGACCCGGATAATGGTGTCCCCGGGCCGCCGCTGGGCAACCTGGTCCTCAATTATACGGAGACCCCGTTTAAAACTGATAATGCCGGGACGGGCGGCCAGGTCATCCCAGTCCTTTATGCAAAGCCCTTTTTCAAGGGTATACACCACAAATTCTTCTGTGAGGTGGGGTTCGGTCACCATGACCAGATCGGGATAATTTTTGCCGTAGGAACGGGTTCTTCCCAGCTCACCGTCAATTTTTCCTTTTTCAGCAAGTATGCTGGCCCTGGCGGCGGGGAGGTGGAGGTATTCCAGTTCATAGCCCAGGTGGCTGAATACATCGGTGTAGATCATCTTCAGCCAGCAGCCCACGGGCTCTGTTTCCGGTGCCAGGTGGCTCATCACCAGTTTCTTTTGTACCGGCCGGCTGGTGCCGGATAATGAAGGGGCCGTGGTGAATGCACAGGCGGCCACGAGGCAGGCAAGTATTTTCAGTATGATTGTATTTTTCATCATACCGCTACCCTATCAAAATCCATTTATAGGGGCAACCGGCCAGACAGCCATGGGGGGTAGGTGATCGTTCCTGGGTGTTGACCCCAGCGCAGGGGGGGCTTGGTATCCTTATTTTTTCCCCGCCGCTGTTTTTTCTTCATACATGCTGATGAAATTGTTGAGCTTGTCCGCATTGGCCTGCATGAATTGGATCCACAACTCCAGCACTTCCCGGCCTTCGTCGGTGATGGTGTAGATCCGTTTGGCCGCCCCGGTCTCCCCGGTGTCCCATTCTGATTTCACCAGGTTGTCCTCTTCCATCTGGCGCAGGTGGCGGTAGATCATGCCGGGGGGGGCTGATCCCTGGATGAAACCGAAGGTCTGGATGGTGGAGATGAGTTGGTATCCGTAGGAGGGGGCGCTGGCCAGCCCCAGGAGGATGGAGGCCTGGATGTAGCGTTCCTGGCGGCCGGAACCGGGCATGTTTTTGTGGGTCATGTATAGCTCCTTGACATATATCCTTTAAGGATATATACTTTAAGTTAAAATATGATTTTCTATATCATATTTCCACATGGATAAACAGGTCGGGAAAAGACCGGGAAAGGGAGGAACCATGAGCAAAATTTTTGTCCGCGAAAGGCGGAAAGTCGAAAAAGGCGAAAAAAAAGCCAGATTCCGCGTGGTGGGGCTCAGCGGAAAGGATGTGAAGCTTTACACCAAGCATATCCGTAAAAATGAACTGGAACTGATTGCCAAGGAAGCCGGGGCACAGATCATTTATCTGCCCAAGCACGGCACCGGCAACCGGGACGGGAAGATGTAAAGGCCGCCCCTGTGGCAGGACCGCAGGGGCGTGCACTATACTTTATTCAGGGTGGGGAGCCATTCTTTGCGGACGGCATCCCAGAGCAGCATTTCCATCAATGCCAGGCGGTTCCGGGTGTTTCCAGAATGGTCCAGAATCCTGTCCCATTTATCCTGGCGCCGGCGAAGCTCCTTTTTCAGGGCCTCTTTTTTTACCCGGCCGATGGTTTTCTCAATGGCCTGTTTCCGTTCCAGTTCAAATAAAAACCGGTTTTCCCGGAAGAGCCTGGAGAGCCGTTCATGCTCGGCTATCGCCTTTTCCCTGTGGCGAAATGTCAGTGTGGCCCTGGTCATGGAATGGCCGCCTATTTATGGATAATGGTGCCCACATGCTTGCCTGCCAGGGCATCTGCAATTTTTTCAGGGTGGCGCAGGGCATCAATAACCTGGAGTTCCTTGAGGCATTTGGCATTCTTCAGCATCGTCAGGATGGGGCGCTCAATAATGAGATCGTCCAGGTCCAGTTCGATTAATTCATCAACGGAAATTTTATCGTAATATTCCAGCTTTTCATCCTTTTTCGCCTTTTTCGGGTCTTTTGAATAAAGGCCGGTTTCGTCCTTGAGGTAAATCAGGGACTGGGCTCCGATATTTTCCGCTAAAAGAAAGGCGCCGCAGTCGGTGCGGTGGGGAGGGATGGATCCGAATTCCGCCGGGTGCTCAAAGAATCCATAAGGGGGAATGCCGGTGGTGATGGGCAGGTAGCCCTGGCGGCAGAACATGGTCAGCTGTTCCAGGTGATCACCGTGTCCGATCCTCACCCCCCCGTGTTTGGCCAGCAGCACCGATAGCATCACCGCATTCTGGGAGGAGACCTTGTCCCCCAGCTTGGAGAGAACCCCGGTGGGCATGCCCAGGTCCACGCCGATATTGTAGACGTGGCGGGCCCTTGTGCCGCCGCCGGTCATGAGCAGCAGCTTATGCTCTTCCTTGAGTTTGACCAGTTCGTCCACAATGGGGAAAATGGCCTTGGAGCCCCGGTCCATGATGCTCTGGCCGCCTATTTTTAATACATTGATGTCCGGGTGCATCCGGAAATATTCCCCGGATTCGGTGGTTTTTAAAAACTCTTTGCTCACCAGGGATTCGCCCAGCATGGGGGTGTCAATGTGCAGCCTGCCCTTTTCGTCCTGTTCTTTGATCAGTTTTCCCATTTTTCCCTCCTTACGGCGGATTAAAGGTATGCTTTTTTCTGAAAAAATTTGTCGTGGATTTTTCTATCATACGCGAAGAGACAGCATTTATCCATAAAATTTCAGTTCCATCCAAATTCCCTTTGCTTTCACCCATTGAATAGCCTAATATGAAATTTTGCGGACCGGCCGCTGCCGCCTTTAAAGGGCAAAATCCCCTTGACAAAGGCGTTTCGGGCGGCCCATTATAGTTTAATCAAACTTAAGTTTAATATTATGAAACACGGAGGCGTTAATGGAGATTAAAGTAACCCGGGCCGCCCAGACAGGGACCCGGCCCAAGGACGAAGACCTGGGGTTTGGTACGGTATTCACCGACCATATGTTTGTGATGGATTATGAGGAAGGCAAGGGATGGCTCAATCCCCGCATTGAACCCTTTGCCGAATTTTCCATGTCTCCTGCAGCAATGGTTTTCCACTACGGCCAGGCGATTTTCGAAGGCCTCAAAGCCTACAAGACCCCAGAAGGCAAAATTCAGTTTTTCCGGGCCCGGGATAATTTCGCCCGGATGAATAAATCCGCCGAAGGGCTGTGCATCCCCAAGATTGATGTGGATTTTACCATGGATGCCATGAAACAGCTGGTTAAGATGGAAGAAAAATGGATCCCCGAAACCCTGGGGACCTCCCTCTATGTGCGGCCCTTTATCATTGCCACCGATCCTTTCCTGGGGGTGAGATCCTCTTATAAATTTAAATTTTTCATCATCCTCTGTTCCGTGGGCGCATATTATGCCGAGGGACTGAATCCGGTGAAAATATGGGTGTGCAAGGACCATGTCAGGGCCGTCCGGGGCGGCGTGGGCGAGTTTAAAACCGCAGGCAATTATGCGGCAAGCCTCCTGGCCGGGGAAAAGGCGAAAAAAGAAGGATATGCCCAGGTGCTCTGGCTGGACGGGATTGAACTCAAATATATTGAGGAAGTCGGGGCCATGAATATCTTTTTCATCATCAACGATGAACTGGTCACCCCGGAACTCAACGGCAGCATCCTGCCGGGCATCACCCGGTTTTCAGTCATTGACCTGGCCAAAAAATGGGGCATGAAGGTCAGTGAACGGAAAGTCAGCATGGATGAAATTCTTGAGGCCCATGACAAGGGGCAGCTCACCGAAGTATTCGGTTCCGGCACCGCCGCAGTGATCTCACCTGTGGGTGAAATCCGTTACGGCGATAAGATGCTGAACATCGGCGACGGCACCCCGGGCGAGACCTCCATGAAGTTCTACAATGCCCTGACCGCCATTCAATACGGCAAAGCAGAAGATACCGAAGGCTGGATAGAAGTCATCGATTGATCCTGCACTGCGGGAACTGTCGGTGAGTTTTAGTATAATACGTTGTTTTATGGATTAATTTTTTTAGACCCAGGCGCTGAACGAGCGCTCAGTCAAAGATGAAGTTTGATCACCCTCAAACTATTGGAGATGAGATGGCTAAAAAGAAAGAAATGACCCCCATTGGAAAGCGGATCAGGCGTGCCCGGCTGGATAAGGGCATCAGCCTGAACGTTATGGCAAATGAAACCGGACTGTCCAAAGACTTCATCAAAAAGATCGAAGGCGGGGAACAGCGTCCCTCTGTGGGGACCCTGCTCCAGATTTCACGGACCCTTCAACTGGATTCAAGCTACCTGCTCAAGGAACAGGAGGACACCCTGGAAGAGCGGGCCGATGCCTACACCAAACGGACGGACAACTATGCCTATACGCCCCTGACACCCGGGGCGGAAAACAAGCACCTCAAGGCCTTCCGCATTGTGGTGGAGGCCGGCACCCGGCATGAGGGCGTCGGCTTCCAGCACGAGGGCGAGGAGTTTTCCTATGTGCTGTCCGGAACCGTTGAAATCCAGGTGGGGGACCATGTCAATACCTTGAAAGCGGGAGACTCCCTCCATTTCAATTCAGGGATCAAGCATGACCTGCGCAATGTCGGCGACGAAGATGCCGAACTCATTGTGGTGGTGTACGCCCCTTAATACAATTTGAAATTGACTGCCCGGCCCCGCCGGGGAGTGAAAAGGAGTTTTTCATATGCTATTCAAGCTGACCGACGAACAATTGATGATCCAGAACATGGTCCGGGAATTCTCCCGGAAGGTGGTTGCGGCCACGGCGGCTGAACGGGACAAAACCCGTGAATTCCCCGCAGAGAATTTCAAACAGATGGGGGAACTGGGCCTCATGGGGATGATGATCCCAGAAGAGTACGGCGGGGAAGCGGCCGATGCGGTTTCCTATGTCCTGGCCCTGTCCGAGATCGCCTACTCCTGTGCCTCCACCTCGGTGGTCATGTCCGTGCAGAACTCCATTGTCTGCGAGAGCCTGAACAAATTCGGCACCGAGGCGCAGAAGGAGGAATTTTTAGTGCCCCTGGCCTCGGGGGAGATCATCGGCGCCTTCGGCCTTACCGAACCCGATGCCGGCTCCGATCCCGTGAGCCAGGCCACCACCGCAGAAAAAGACGGGGATCATTATATTATCAACGGCACCAAGCGGTTCATCACCTCTGGAGAGCATTCCTCCGTGGTTTTGGTGACGGCCAAGACAGATGAATCCTCCGGCCACAAAGGCATTTCCTGTTTTATCGTGCCCAAGGGCACCCCGGGTCTTGTGGTGGGACACCATGAGGATAAGATGGGATTGCGTGCCTCGGACACCACGGATTTGATTTTTGAGAACTGCCGGGTACCGGCCGCCAATATACTGGGCAAGGAAGGGGACGGGTTTAAAATTGCCATGTCCGGCCTGGACAGCGGCAGGATCGGCATTGCCGCCCAGTCCTTAGGGGTGGCCCAGGCCGCCTTTGATGCGGCCGTAAAATATGCCAAGAAAAGAAAACAGTTCGGCGTGCCCATCACCAAGCACCAGGCCATCCGGTTCCAGGTGGCCGATATGGCCACCCAGATTGAGGCGGCCCGCCAGCTGGTTTTTTCCGCCGCTTCCATGAAGGACCGGGGGGAGAATTATACCCGGGAGGCTTCCATGGCCAAGCTCTTTGCTTCTGAAATGGTCCAGGATGTCACCGCCCGCGCTATCCAGATGCACGGCGGATACGGGTTTACCAAGGATTACCCTGTGGAGCGCTTCTACCGGGATGCCCGGGTCTTCACCATCTACGAGGGCACCAGCGAAATCCAGCGCATCGTCATTTCCAACAATATACTGAGGGACAAGCGAAAACTCAGATAGGACAGGCCTTCTGGGCGGGCATGGACGGCGGGCAGTCCATGCCCGCCGTTTCAGGGGCCGGGTGGCCTCGGGTCAGGTTGTATCTTTCGCCATGACCACCCTGTCCCTGCCCTGGGACTTGGCCGTGTACAGTGCTTTGTCTGCTTCCTTGATCAACTGGTCCAGGGTGGTCCCGTTGTCGGGGTATACCGCCCCGCCCACCGAAATGGTGACGGTCCCCGGGGATCTATGGTCAAGTGAAAATTCGTGGGACCGGATCCGGTCGCAGATTTTCTGGGCTGTCTGGCAGGTGGCTTCATGGCCGGTTTCGGGCAGGATGAGGGTAAATTCTTCTCCCCCGTACCGGCAGGGGATATCTTCGGCACGGACCATGCCCCGCAACATGAGGCCGAATTCTTTCAGGATGTGGTCGCCGGTGTCATGGCCGTGGGTGTCGTTTATCTTTTTGAAATGGTCCAGGTCCATCATGAGCAGCCCCAGAGACTGGTTCCGCCGGCCGGCCCTGCTGATCTGCTGTTCTGCAGATTCCAAAAGAAAACGTCTGTTGTAAAGGGTGGTGAGCGCATCCCGGATGGCCTGGTCCCGCAGGGCCTCCTGCAGTTTAAGGTTGCCAAAGGCAAGGCTGGCCTGCTCTGCCAGGGCCAGGGCCAGATTCTGTTCTTCCTGGGAGAACACATCTTCTGACGGTATGGAAATATGGAGTACCCCGAGGCTTTCTCCCTGGGCCACCAGGGGAAGGCAGAGCATCGTGCGGTCAGTGCCCGACCAATGGCTGCAGGTTGCATTGCCGGCTTTTGTATCGCCCAGGTGGCGGCTGCCCTTTCTCAGGGCCCAGCATTGGGCGGGTTCATAGACCGTTTCCTGGCCCCATTCCCCGTTCCAGGTGTCGATGACCTTCAGGCGGTCTGCTTCATCATCGAATATGGCCATGGCCCCTGAAAACCTGGGCATTAGAACCGGAGCCACCATGGCAATGACATTCCTGGCCTCATTGTAGGTGTTGCAGGCCGTCAGCTGGGTGCCCAGGTTCTGAAGGATTTCGATTTCACGGGTCCGTTCCCGGACTTTTCGTTCCAGGGAATCCTCTTCTCTGCGCACCAGGCCCAGCAGGTACCTGGAGGCCAGCAGGCTCAGGATACCGGCCACCAGAAGGGTGATGATGCAAAATCCCCCCAGTACCATCCGCTGGTGAACCAATTCTTCATTGAGGCTTCTCATGGGAACCGCCACCCTGAAAAAGCCTTGCATTTTTTCATTTCTGTAGCGGACCGCCGCATAGAGAAGCTCAACGCCGACGGTCTGGCTGTATCTGCGGTCCAGTCCCGCCCCATGCTCCCTGGCCTTTACAATCTCCGGGCGCTGGGACCGGTTTTCCGCCTCCTGCACCTCGGCGAAGGACAGTCTCGAATCGCCGATAATCCAGCCGTTCTTTCCGATGATGGTGACCCTGAGCAGGCTGCCTCTGGCGATGTGATCGGCAAAGGCATCATAATCAGCCATCCTGTAATGGTTCTTTAAAAATTCCAGGATTCTGGCACCGCTCCGGGCCTGCTGGATCAGCGCTTTTTCATAGCGGACAATGGCGGTTTTTTCAAAATACAGGTCAATGAGCAGGACGCTGGCAATGGTGAAGGTGACAATCAGCGCCAGAGGGATGCCGATTATGCTTTTGGATGTCAATGACTGGGCATGGGCCATGGTTTCTCACAATTGTGGATACAGGTAATAATCGCATCCTATAGAATTTTTGTAAAAAACACAATTCAGGGCAGGTGCTGCTTCAGGGGGGCAGGGGGGGGCAATCACCGGTGATATTTCCATCTTCAAAGGGATGCGAATACTTCCATGAGATCCTTTTTTTTGACGGGTTTGGACAGGTAGCCGTCCATTCCCGCCGCCAGAAATTTTTCCCTGTCCCCTTTCATTGCATTGGCCGTCAATGCAATGACCGGGGTGTGGAACGGCCCTGCCATTTCAACGGTGCGGATCAGTTTCGTCGCCAGTTCGCCGTCCATCACCGGCATCTGGATGTCCATGAGGATGATGTCGAACTCTCCGGGTGCGGCCTGGACGGCGTCCACGGCCTCCACGCCGTTTTTGGCAATCACCACCTCGTGGGACAGGGAGGTGAGCATTTTTACCGCGACTTTCCGGTTGATTTTATTATCTTCCACCAGCAGCACTTTTTTGGGGATGGTCCCAGTTGGCGGGCTGGCCTGGCGGCGCATTTCTGCCAGGGTGTACCGGGTGACCAGGGCCGTATCTTCTCCGTCCCCGTCCCTTGGCCGGTCCGGTGTACCAGGGCCGGGGATGCGCAGGGCCTGAATACATTCCTTTAACTGGGTCTTTTTGATGGGTTTCGTCAAAAAGGCCTGGAATCCGATTTCCTTAAGCAGGGCCGCGTCCCCCCGTTTGGCTGCGGAGGCCATCATGACCAGGGGCAGGCCGGCCAGGGCGCTTTCTTTCCGGATCCATCTTCCCAGCTCTTCCCCGGTCATCTCGGGTTTCTGCAGGTCGATGAGTACCACATCATAGTCGCCGGGTGCCTGAATCAGGCGTTTCAAGGCTTTTGCACCGTCGAGTACACCGCTGCACCGGCAGTCCATGGCCGTTAATATGGCATTGTATACCTTTTGGTTCATGGGATTGTCCGCCGCCACCAGGACCCGGCAGCCTTCTATCGCCGGCGTCTGAACCGCCGGGGGCGTTGGGGGGGCGGATATGGAAAATTGTGCGGTAAAATAAAATGTAGACCCGAGCCCTTCACGGCTTTTAACCCATATCCGGCCCCCCAGCAGTTCGGCCATTTGTTTGGATATGGCAAGTCCCAGGCCTGTGCCGCCGTATTTGCGGGTGATGGAACTGTCCACCTGGGTAAAGGATTCAAACAGGAAGGGCAGTTTATTTTCCGGAATCCCGATGCCCGTATCCCGGACCTTGAATCTAAGCTCAACCTGGTCATCATGGGTTTTTTCCATGGAGACCTGGATAAATACTTCCCCTTTTGTGGTAAATTTAACGGCATTTCCCGCCAGATTGGTCAGGACCTGCCTCAGGCGTCCGGGATCCCCCTTAAGCAGCACCGGTACGTCCGGATCGATGAGGCAGGCAAATTCGAGCCCTTTTTTATAGGCATTGACAGCCATCATATCGGAAAAGGACTCCAGGGTGATGTTCAGGTTGAAGTCAATGGATTCCAATTCCATCATGCCGGCCTCGATTTTGGAAAAATCGAGGATATCATTGACCAGGTACAACAGGGATTCTGCGCTTTCCTGGGCCGACCGGGAAAGGTCTTCCTGCTCCGGGGTCAGGGGGGTGGCGGCCAGCAGGTCCAGCATGCCGATGATGCCGTTCATGGGGGTCCGGATTTCATGGCTCATATTGGCCAGGAATTCCGATTTGGCCAGGGTGGCACTTTCGGCTTCCTTCATGGCCTGTTCCAGATCATTGTATCCGTCGGCATGATCCTTTTCAAGCCGCTGGTAGCTGAGCTGGATCAGGCCCACCACCAGAAAGATGATGACGGCCGTTAAAACCAGTGGAAAAATGGTCGGCTCAAGGGTCTTGCTGGTTATAATACTCTTTTCAAGGGAGGGATGGATCAGGTAATGCAAGGCCCTGTGCAGAAAGAAAAGAATGAGCATCCCCAGGGCCGCCGCGAGAATCCAGTTGGGACGGCTGACTTCCCTGTGGATATTGTTGAGCAGCGTATTCAGGCAGAACCCGGAATAGAGCGCCAGTACCGATGAAATCAGGATCACCCTGGCCGGAAGGCAGGGCATGCCGTAGAGAAAAAACAGGTGACAGAGCAGGTAAGCCGTAAAGGCTGCGGCATGACGGCGGCGGTCAACGCGCTGGTTTGCGAACATGCGGAACCCAGAATAAAAGAGAAAGGCGGCATAAAATATCACCGCGTTTCCCAATCCACCGGTGATTAGCCTGGGCATGACGCCTTGCAGCCCGATGAGCCCGATGCCGATACCGATCCACAGAAAAGAAAGGCACCAGGTGGAAAATCCAGGATAGGTCTTTCTGGACAGCATGAAGTGAAACATGCATAGAGAGAGGCTGAGTGTGGCCACCGCCAGTGCAATAAACAGGGAACGGGTATCCAGTGTAATGAGCATCATGGGCCTTGAAATTCAATGGGTTGCCGATTCCATCCTTTTGGGGACGGGCCAAGGGAGTTCATGGGTGCCAGTGTAGGGCAAACCCTGGTGTGATGCAAGGGGAAAGGTTGGCGCAGGCCTCGGACGCCCGCTGCCGGAGTCTTTTAGCTGGTCCCGCCGGCCGGGTGGCCGGCGGGGGACGGTGTTAGTACTTGCCGCCTTCGAATATGGAATCGGCAAAGGCCACATCTTCGGGGCAGAAGACGAAGAGGCATTGATCGGCCCCCGTGGAAACGGAGCCGTAGACGTAGTTGATATTAATCCCTTCCTTGCCCAGGCGCTTGGTCATCTTGGAGAGTTCGCCGGGCTGGTTGGTGATGTCGATGGCCACCACATCCTTGGTGTCGAAGAGGTAGTCTTTTTCCTTGAGGAGTCCTTCGGCCTTTTGAGGATCATCACATAGAAGGCGGATCAGGGCAAACTCGGCGGAATCCCTGCGCATGGACGAATAACTGGCCGAGGAGGCCAGGCGCTTCAGGGATTTGCCCCGGGCTTCAAACAGGTTCTGGACATAGGATGAGGCATCCTGGATGGTGATGGCGTCAATGTTCACGCCGGCATCACCCAGCAGGTCGGTCAGTTTTCCCAGTTCTCCGGGCACATTCTTAAGAAAGAGCGAAATTTCACGTCTGATCATTCTCTTTGTCCCCCTTTGGTTGGGAAAAAGCGGGGCGGGCCGGACGGTGGGAACGGCCCCGAATCTCCGCTTTTTCGTTATCTATATTTTTTATGCGTTGGCGGCGGCAACCCCCCTGTCAAAGGCATCCATATTCATGGGGATGATTTTGGGCTTGGCCGAAAATTCTTCCTTGATGCATTTTTTGAGCAGGTCCAGATCCACCAGGCCGCTCTTGGCGGCAAAGGCGGCCAGGGCCACGATGTTGGCGGCCCGCACCGAGCCGGCTTCAATGGCAATATCGTTTACCGGCACCACCAGTTCGGTGACGTCGGTTCTCTGGCTTCTCACGGGAATCAGGGAGGAATTGATGAATACAATGCCTCCGGGCTTGACGGTTTCGTCAAATTTTTCCAGGGAGGGCCGGTTCATGGCCACCAGGTGGGTGGGGTTTTTAATAATGGGTGATCCAATGAGCTTGTCGCTGATCACCACCGTGCAATAGGCGGTGCCGCCCCGCATCTCCGGTCCGTAGGAGGGGATCCAGGCCACCTGTGAGCCCTGTTTCATTGCGGCGTAGGCCAGGAGCTTGGCACTGAGAAGGATGCCCTGTCCGCCGAATCCTGCAAATTTTATCTCTGTCTGCATAGCTTTCTCCAGTCGGGTCTTAGGTTTATTTGGGCTCGTCTTCAGGGGTTTTGTAATCCCCCAGCTCGTAATAGGGCAGCAGGGTGTCTTCAGCCCATTTCAGCGCATCCAGCGGGGTCATGCCCCAGTTGGTGGGGCAGGTGGAAATGACTTCCACAAAGGAAAAGCAGGTGCCGTCAACCTGGTATTGGAAGGCTTTTTTAATGGCTTTTTTGGCCTTGTTGACCTGCTGGGGCTTGAGTACGGCCTGGCGGGTGACGTATGCCGGGGTGACCAGCTGGCTTAAGATATTGGCCATGCGCAGGGGCATGCCGGTGAGGGCGGTGTCACGGCCCATGGGGGCGGTGGTGGCCCGCTGGCCCGGCATGGTGGTGGGGGCCATCTGGCCGCCGGTCATGCCGTAAATGGCGTTGTTGATGAAGATGACGGTGAATTTTTCACCCCGGTTGGCCGCATGCATGATTTCACCCATGCCGATGGAGGCCAGGTCCCCGTCCCCCTGGTAGGTGAAAACGTTAAGATCGGGCCTCACCCGTTTGATGCCGGTGGCCATGGCCGGCGCCCGGCCGTGGGCGGCTTCCTGGAAGTCGCAGTCAAAATAATTGTAGGCCATTACCGCACATCCCACGGGGGCGATGCCCACGGTTGTGTCCTGGATGCCCAGCTCGTCAATGGCTTCGGCCACCAGCCGGTGGACGATACCATGGGTGCAGCCCGGGCAGTAATGGGTATGGTTGTCGGTCAGGGCGGCGGGCTTGGTATATGTTTTTCCCATACTAATCTCCTTTTTAAGGCTCTCCTATATCAGCCCTTTAACGATTTCGATGATTTTTTCCGGTGTGGGGATTTCACCGCCGCATTCTCCGTAGAATTCCACGGGCCGTTTGCCCATGACGCAGCGCTGGACATCCTCCACCATCTGGCCCATGCTCATCTCAATGCTGATAACAGACTTGCAGCTTTCCTTGACCGCTGCATCGTGAACCTCTTTTTCCGGGAAGGGAAACAGGGTTTTCGGCCTGAACATGGCCACCTCAATGCCCTCTTCCTTGAGCATGTCGATGGCGGTGCGGCAGACCCGGCTCATGGTGCCGTAACTGGTGATGAGCACCTGGTAGTCGGTATCCTCGTTGTAGAGTTCGTACTGGACTTCCTCTTTTCTCATCTGCTCGTATTTGGCCTTGAGGATGAGGTTGTTTTTGTTCAGCTCCGTGGGATCCAGGAACAGGGATTTTACCAGGTTCCGTTTCTTGCTGCCCCGGGTGGCCATGCCGTTGGAGGCCCAGTCGTCTTTATTGGAGGGTTCGCTTTTGAGGTCGTCCCTAAATTCCACAGGTTCCATCATCTGGCCGATCATGCCGTCGCCCAGAATCATGACTGGGTTTCTGTATTTTTCGGCCAGGGTGAAGGCCTGCATGGTCATTTCAACGGCTTCCTGAACCCCGTCCGGTGCCAGAACCAGGAGGTGGTAGTCGCCGTGTCCCCCGCCCTTGGTGGCCTGGAAATAATCGCCCTGGGAGGGAAGAATGCCGCCCAGCCCCGGGCCGCCGCGCATGATATTGACAAAAACCGCCGGGCACTGGGCCGCGGCAATATAGGAAATGGCTTCGCTCATGAGGCTGACCCCGGGAGAGGAAGAGGTGGTCATGACCCGTTCGCCGGCACCTGCGGCACCGAAAATCATGTAGCCCACAGCCACTTCACTTTCACCCTGGAGAAAACATCCCCCTTCTTCGGGGAGGCGCTTGGCCAGGTATTCAGCCACTTCGGACTGGGGGGTGATGGGATATGCAAAATAGTTCTTGCAGCCTGCCCTGATGGCGGCTTCGCCTATTGCTTCATTACCTTTCATTAAGACTTTAGCCATTATGTTTTCCTTTTAACTGATTCAATGGTCTGTTTAATTTAAGCGGTTTCCTCTTCTACGATGCTGATGGCCACATCCGGGCACATAACGCAGCAGATGGTACAGTGGATGCAGTCTTCGGGCCGGGCCTGGTAGGCGGGAAAGTGTCCCTTGGCATTCACTTTATCGGTGATTTCCAGGACGTTTTTCGGGCAGAAATGAACACAGAGCCCGCATCCCTTGCACCTTTCGGAATCAATGATGTGTTTTAGGGCCATTGTTAACCTTACTCCTTATCGAATAGCTCATGGGGTTAAATGCGTTTCCAGGGGGGAGCCAGTTTTCTGTCAATGGGCAGGACCGGGCAGCCGATCCGGCTCATATCCAGCTGGGGCATCAGCCTGGTGGACGCTGTTATAAATTTAATATCAAGGCCGGTGGCGGAGGAAACCTCCCGAACCAGGTCCACCCCACGGTAGATGATGTCAGGGGTGGTCTCGTCGATGAGATTGGCATTGGACACAAGGCCTGTGATCTTCAATTTTGCAGATGCTTCTATTTCCTGCCGTATTTTCAAGCAGCCTTCAAGGGTCTCGGTAAAGGGCCGCATGGGGTTGATGACCTGCAGCATCTGTATATCCCGGCCTGCAAGGACATGGGCCAGGGCGGCCAGAACCGTGACGCCCACATCGTCGCCGCCTGCATCCAGGATGGTCAGTTCCGCCGGCGCCTGTATCATGCCGGCCACGGCCGGGGCCAGTATGGGCAGGTCTGCATGCATGTATTTGGACGGGGGCAGGACCACTTGGACACCGAGCTCCTCAAGGGGCTGCCGGGCCTCCCGGGTGCGAAAATAGGGGTTGACCAGGTCCAGGTCCGTGATCTTCACCGTTTTGCCCTGTTTTCTGCCGGCAACGGCCAGGTTGACGGCGGTTTCGCTCTTGCCGCTGCCGTAGTTGCCCGCAATGACGACGATTCCATTGATATCCGGTATATTGATTTCCGGCAACTCCCTCTCTCCCTTCTGCTGAACCTAATTAAACCAACAATTCAAATCACGAATTAAATCAGATCAAGGGGGGTTTTGCAAATGGTTTTTCTCGGCAATCCGGGCAATTTCCTCTTTTGTCAGGGCGCGGCCCTTGTCCATGCTCATTTTTTTCACGGCCGTGGTAATGGCTTCAAGGGAACGGGCATCATAGCCAATGCCATGGCTGCCCAGGTATTTTTTCACCAGCCCCCGGCCGCAGAGGGGATTTAGGAAAAATGCCTCCTGGTCGGCCGTGCCAAAGTTTCCGCCGGCATGGGTGCCGGCCACATGGGTTTTCACTGCGGCTCCGAATACCGGATACTGGTAGTTTAAAAGGTCGAAACCGGCCTGTTCTTTGACGATGGCGTTGACATAGGTGTAATAGGCTTTGAAGCCGTCAAGGTTGTCCAGGTTCAGTCCCGTCTCGTGTCCCTGGTCCGCCAGCAGTCTGCCGGTAATATAAAGGTCGGCCAGGCCGTTGCGTTCCCCTATCCCCAGGGCCGATGCCTCGAAGATGTCCGCACCGGCCAGGATACCGGTGAGGGTGTTGGCTGTGGCCATGCCCATGTCATTGTGGCAGTGTACGGAAAGGCGGATTCTCTGTTTTAAGGCGGCCAGGGGAGATATGCAGGCGGTGACCCGGTTGGGGGCCATGATGCCCGAGGTGTCGGGCAGGGAAAGGATGGACAGGCCGCCGGGGCTGTCAAAGGCTTTCAGGCAGGCGGCCAGCACCGGGGCCGGCGTCCGGCCCATATCCAGCATGGCCAGGCTGATTTGGGAATCAGGACGCATCTCCTTTACATCCTTGAAAAGCCGTCCAAGGTCTGAAAGGATGGATTGGCGCTCTGTTTTTGATGCCCCTTTTTTCAGGTGACAATGGAAATGGGGATCATCCACCCCTGTGTCGGCGATGATCTGGGCATCCCCGGCCAGGGCCCGGCCCAGGGCGGCGGTACGGATCTTAAATTTGTTCTTTCTGGCATGGTCCGCCACTGCCCGGACAATACCGGCCTCCCGGTCCAGGGCCGGGGGATAGCCTGCCTGGCAGACATCCACCCCCAGCATCTCCTGGAACTCCAGGATTTTTATCCGCTGTTCAAGGGAAAAAACCAGGCCGTGGAACTGCATTCCCTCTCTGAGGGTTTCATCGATGACCCGGATCCTTCTCCCTTTATCTGACATGGTTTTCCTTTGGCGGGTTAAAGTAGCCGTGGATGAGGTGGGGGAATTCTTTGCCCAGGGCGTCAATCATGTCCGCCATGCCGGTCGGGCTGCCGGAATCCGTCACCCCGGCCATGATCCGGATATACCGCCTGGGATCGAAATTCAGGTTCCGCCATTGGATCATGTCGATGTTAAGCTCCCGGATAAAGGCGAACAGGGCCTCCCGCTCCCCTTCCGAATCGGTGAATCCGGGGCAGTTCAGGTAGTTGATGGCCACAAATTTGCCGTGGGCCTTGGCGGTTTTAATGGAGTTCACCACGTCCTCGTAGGTATAGGTTTTCGGCCTGAAATAGGCGGTATAGCAGTCCGGCCTCACTGAATTCATACTCACCCGCATGCTGTCCAGGCCGGCACGGCAGAGCCGATCCACCACCTTTGTCAGGCTGGCGTTGGAATTGAGGTTGATGGTGCCTTTATCCGTTTGGGTCCGGATGATTTTGATGGCGGCTTCCAGGGCCTTGCCCGAGGTCAGGGGTTCCCCTTCGCAGCCCTGGCCGAAACTGACCACGGCCTTGTCCACCTTTTGTATATGTTCCAGGGCCACCCCGGCGATTTCCTCGGGGTCAGGGATGAACGCGATCCGGTCCTGGCAGGCGCAGAGGTTGTTTTCTGTCTGAAGGGAAATGCAGCCCAGGCAGGCCGCATTGCAGACCACTGAAGTGGGCAGGGGGGCCTCATACCGTCCCAGGAAGAAATTCTTCCCGGCCGGGCATCCGTATTCCAGGGCGCAGGTTTCAAGGTGGCGCATCAGCCGGTTGTCAGGATATTTCTTGCGGTATTTTTTTACCCCGGCCTGTACCCCTGAAATGGGCATGCGCCTTAAATCCTGTCTGGGTTCGTCATCCACCTGAAGGGCCGCCGACCGGAAATCGTTTTTTCCGAACCCCACGGCCCCGTAAGAAAACAGGGGCAGGGGAGCTTCAATGCCGGTATCGTCATAGGCGCAGAAGTGGCGGTTCACATATCCCGGGGAGTTGAATACCCCCACAGGGTAGATCCGCTCACGGGGATCATAGGGATTGGTTTCCAGCACCTCAAAGTCGTCGGTCATCAGGTTGAAGACCACCACCTTCCGGTGGGGCAGGAGCATGAGTTCGCTGCCGTGGGGCATGTCACAGCTGTTGGTCTTGGTCAGAATATGGTATTGATCGCCGGACATGCCCACGGCCCCGTACCCTTCCAGTTCAAATATTTCGCCGTTTTCCCCGGCCGCAACCGCGGTGAGGATATGTTTATTTATATAAGCCATGGATCAGGATATATCAAAATCACCGTCCGACCACAATGCTCCCTATGGGGAATGCAAATTTTGTATCACCCCGGTTTGGCTTTTTATATCTCCGCCGCAGCAAATTTCCGGAGATGTCACTCAAAGCATGATTTCTTCTTGCAATCCTTGGTAATCTCAGTTTAATCTCCGATATTTTGATGTTTGAACCAATACAAAAATATCGATTCAGGAGAGCCATGCAAACATTTTTAAGTTTTGTCGGTAAATTTTTCTATATGGCAACCCGCTGGAAATTTGAGCCAATCCCAGATTATTTTAAGAACCAACATGTCCTTATCGGGTTCCCGCATACTTCAAATATGGATACCATAAGGGCTTTTTTCGGGTTTAAAATTATTAAACGCACCGGGTATATAATGATTAAAAAAGAATGGTTCTTCTGGCCGCTGTCAGTTATTTTCAAGGCACTGGGCGGAATCCCTGTTTACCGTGATTCGTCCCGGGGGGTTGTTGGCCAAATGGTAACCCGGTTTAATGAGCAGGATGATTTTCTATTGGCAATTGTGCCTGAAGGGACCAGAAAAGGGGTTAAAACGATTAAGACAGGTTTCTGGCACATCGCAAAAGAAGCCGATGTTTCAATCATCTGCTGGTATCTTGATAATCGCAACCAAGTTACAAGATGGCTCGGAGAGGTCATTCCCGGAGATGACAAGGTGGAGGATTTACTGAAAATACAGAAAATTTATGCTGATGCCGGGTATAAATTCCCCCTGGATGTCTCATCTCTTTAAGCATACGGCGGCACAGGGATGACAGCCCCTGTGCCGCCTTCGCCCATATAAGGTGTCGGTCCTCTCCCGCCCAGGGCCGGTGCTCTATCATCCCTATCCTTTATTTCGCCTCAATTCTTATAATGCGCTGGCCCTGCCCAACTCGGCTTTCGTGGTTTACAAACCAATGATTTTTTTCTACAATATCCATACCAGCCTCAGTTCCTGAAGCCCCAAACGCTACTCAGTCACAGCAGTCCTCAAAATGGAAAAGGCAAGCCGGAAAACGGCAATTCATGTTAGGAAAAAGGGGGACCTCAAGGTATTTCTCCCCCGTTTTAAAACCAACGCTTTTCTTAACAAAGGAGGGAGACCATGGTAACCGTGGAAATGCTTGAAAAGTTAGAGATTTTCGACAAGTTGACCAACCAGGAGCTGGGCAAGATTCTTGAAATCTGTTCGCTTGAAGAGTTCCAGAATCAGGACCGGCTTTTTATGGAAGGGGAAAAGGCATCGGACATGTGGGTTGTCGCCGAAGGAAAAGTGGAACTCCGGTTTGAGATGCCCAATACCCAGGCCAGTTCCTCTAATACAACCATGTCAGCCCATGGGGAGGAAATCCCCCAGTCCCAGGTTTTTGGATGGTCCTGCTTTATTCCGCCGTATAAAATGAGGCTGTCCGCCTATTGTACCTCCAGAAAATGCCAGGTGGTCAAAGTGCATGGGGAAAAACTCAATCAATTGATGGCGTCAGAACCCAGCATTGGGTTTAAAATCATGGGATACCTTGTACAGGTCGTCGGATTCCGGTTCAAGCAGATGCAGGATGAAGTGGTCAAATTCATGGGGCTGAACTTGATGAACTCCTGGTAGGACTTAAAAAATCGCAAGAACGAAAATAGATTATACCGGACGGTTTTGGGTCTGGGCCATGATAAAATGAATGGCCGAATCCGGTGAAAGGGGAAAATCATGCAAAAAACCTTTTTCAACCTGGTCCAGGAAGTGCAGAAAAAGGGGAAATGTTCCCATTGCGGCGGCTGTGTCACCTTTTGTTCTGCCATAAACTATGGGGCCTTGGAACTTGATGAGGATGGGAAGCCCAGATTCGGCAATATGGATAAGTGCATTGAGTGTGGGCTGTGCTATTCCATCTGCCCCCAGACCAACGAGCTGGATGATGAGATTCGGGAAAAGGCACATTGGCAGGAACCGCTGGGAAAGGTGATCAATTTCAACGTCACCCGGGCAAGGGATGAAAAAATTCTTGATAACGGGACTGACGGCGGCGTCGTCACTGCCATCCTGACCTACCTTTTTGATACAGGCCGGATTGACGGGGCGATTGTGTCTAAAAATACCCCCCAGGGCAGGATTCCCTGCCTGGCCAAAACCCGGCAGGAGATTCTTAGTTCGGCCGGTTCCCATTTTAACAGTTCCCAGGCCATGCTTCAGTTTGGAAAAGAATACTCCACCTTTTCACCTTCCATCAGTGCCCTTGGGGGGCTGCGATTCCACTCCCTTGACCGGCTTGCCTTTGTGGGAACTCCCTGCCAGATCGTGACAATCAGGAAGATGCAGGCCATGAATATGGTTCCGTCGGATGTGATCATCCTTTGTCTCGGCCTGTTCTGTTCGGGGAATTTCACCTTTTCCGAGCCTTGTTTTAAACCGGTTTCCCAGGCATACGGGTTCGATTATGAGGATGTCCGAAAAATAAATATCAAAGATGAGTTTGTGTTTACCCTGACGGATGGCCGTCAGGTGGCGGTTCCCATTGACAAACTCAGTGGCCTCAAACGCCCGGCCTGTAATTTTTGCGATGATTTTACCGCAGAGTACGCAGATATCTCGTTCGGGGGCCTAGGGGCTGAGAACGGCTGGACCACCTCCATTATCCGTTCCCCCGTTGGGAGAGCTGTTTTTACCCTTGCTCTGGAAAATGTGCTCATGCGGTACCGCTTTGAGGATAATCCCAAGTTTGTCACCCAGGCCGAGGAGAAAATCTACGCGGCATCCGCCCGAAAAAAGGCGCAGGCCGAGAAGAGTAGAAAAGAGCGGGAAAATAGCGGCGTTAAAGTCGTTTTTTGATAAAAGAACATGCATCGTCAACCTTTTGGACGCTGATGGCCGGGCCGGTGCTGCAGGTGAACTGCCCTGATGAGAAGAAGACAAAAAACGATTTATCAAGAAAAATCCGGGGGATAATGACAAAAATTGTAAATTATGTGAAAAAAAATTCACAATTTGTGAAAAATATAACATGCTAAAAATACAGGGGAAAAATAAAATTATCTAAATGCTTGACTTTTCTTTTTCTTTGGATATAGTGAAACAGCGTTTCTGGAGAGGGGAACGTTAGGTTTTTCCTGAAGGTGTAGTTCTTGGCCGTTTTGTCGGCAATACTCCCGGAGCTGGAAACCACTTTATTTATTACTATTTTTTTACAGGAGATTGCCAACATGGCCACTGGTACCGTAAAATGGTTTAACGACGCAAAAGGTTTTGGATTTATCGAACAGGAAAGCGGACAGGATGTATTCGTCCACCACACAGGGATCAACTCCACCGGATTCAGGTCCCTGAACGAAGGTGACAGGGTTGAATTTGAAGTTGAAGAAGGCCAGAAAGGCCCTGCCGCTAAAAACGTCACTGTGATCTAATTCATCACAAACCGTTTTACAACGCGCAGTTTGTTAAAAGAAAAGCCCTGGACGGCAGCACCGTCCAGGGCTTTTTTGCATTTAATCCGGCGGGTATGTAAGATTTTCTAATAAATTCGGTAAATAAATATTGCCCGCTGAATCTGCTGTGCTATACTCCCTTTTTGAACTTTACTTAATATGGATAAATGATATGTGTTTAGCAGTACCGTCAAAGATTATTGAAATTAACGATTCAGTGGCCAAGGTGGAGGTGGACGGCGTGGTCCGTGAAGCCAGCCTCATGCTGCTGGATGATGCCGGTGTAGGCGATTATGTGATTGTCCATGCCGGGTTTGCCATTTCCAAAGTAGACGAAGCGGCGGCCCTCCAGACCATCGAGGATATGCGCCAGATCCTGGAACTGGGGTCGGGCCCGGCCTGATCCTTCCGGATACCTGTTTACGTATGACCCCTTCTAACATTTCTGCACGGCGTATCGAAATCCAGGGCGTTGTCCAGGGTGTGGGATTCCGTCCTTTTCTTTTCGGTCTGGCCGGGGTCCACAGCCTAACAGGAAGGGTGTCCAATACCGCCCGGGGCGTGGATCTTTTGGTGGAAGGACCGGCGGATGCCCTTGAGGCCTTTATCCGTGAGATCCGGGAAAAAAAACCCCTGCTCAGCCGGATCACGGGGCTGGAATTCCGCCCCGAACCGGTGCAGGGATTTACCCGTTTTGAGATTGTGAAAAGCGGCGGCGGGGAGGACCGGTTTACCCTGATATCCCCGGATGTGAGCATCTGCCCGGACTGTCTGGCCGAAATGATGGATCCCGATGACCGGCGGTTTGAATACCCCTTTATCAATTGCACCAATTGCGGCCCCCGGTATACCATTATCCGGGATATTCCCTATGACAGGCCCAAGACATCCATGAAGGATTTTCCCATGTGCCCGGACTGCCTGGCAGAGTATGGGGATCCTCTGGACCGGCGGTTCCATGCCCAGCCCAATGCCTGTCCGGTCTGCGGCCCCCAGGTCTTTTTAACGGATAATGAGGGGACACGGGTTGACCGGGATCCGGGCCATGCCCTGGATCTGGCGGCAACGTTGCTGGGGCAGGGAAAGATCCTGGCCGTAAAGGGGCTGGGCGGATTTCACCTGGCCTGCGATGCCGCCAATGAGGCGGCGGTGGCACTGCTGCGTCAAAGGAAAAACCGGCCGGACAAACCCTTTGCCCTGATGGCATCATCGGCGGACAGCCTGTCCGGCCATGTCCATCTGGCAGCGGATGAACGGGAATTGCTCAATTCCTTCCACCGGCCCATTGTACTATTCAAGAAAAAAGAGGCTGGCGGCCTTCAGGGCCTGGCACCTTCCATTGCCCCGTACAACCGCTGTCTGGGGATCATGCTTCCCTATACCCCCCTTCATTACCTGCTTTTGGCCAAGGGGCCTGATATTCTGGTCATGACCTCGGGGAACCGTTCCGGGGAGCCCCTGTCCATTGATAATGATGATGCCCTGGACGCATTTGCCCACATTGCCGATTATTTTCTCTTCCACAACCGGGACATTTATTTCAGGGCCGACGATTCCATCGCGAGGGTGCAGAAGGGGAAAACAAGGTTTTTGCGTCGGTCCAGGGGGTATGCGCCCCTGCCCGTTGATCTGGCGCCCTTTGCAGGGGAAAAACTGCCCATGGTGCTGGGCTGCGGGGCCGGGATGAAATCAAGTATCTGCCTGACCCGGGACCAATACGGGTTCATGAGCCAGCATATCGGGGACCTGGAAAACCCGAAAGTGCACGGATTCTACAGCCAAACCATCGGCCACATGGAAAAAATACTGGACATTACCCCCCGGATCGCAGCCCACGATCTCCACCCCGGTTATTTCAGTACCGAATATGCCAAAGCGCTGGGGGAGAAAGGGATTCCCCTGGTGGGGGTACAGCACCACCACGCCCACGCCCTTTCCTGCATGGCCGAAAACCAGCTTGATGGCGAGGTGATGGCCCTGACCCTGGACGGTACAGGGCTTGGCACAGACGGTCATATCTGGGGGGGGGAGATCCTCACCTGCACCTATGGCGGATTTACGCGCCGGGCCCGTCTGGCCATGCTGCCCATGCCCGGCGGGGATGCCGCCGTGCTGGAGCCCTGGCGGATGGCCGCCGCCCTGCTGTATAAAACCCTGGGACCGGAATTTCTGGATCTGGATATCCCCTATATGGCTGCCATGGACAAAAAGAAGCTGGCGTTTCTTATCCAGATGATGGACAGAGGGGTGAACGCCCCCCTGACCTCCAGTGCCGGCCGGCTATTTGATGCGGTCTCCGCCTTGAACTGCATCCGGCAGAAGATTTCCCACGATTCCCAGGCAGCCATGGAATTGGAGGCCCTGGCCGTGGGCCGGAAAGGGGCGCCCTATCCCTTCAGCCTCAGAAAAGATAAGGGGGGATGCCGGGTGATTGATCCCGGGCCCATGGTCCGGGAGATGGTTGAAGATATCCGCAGGAATGTACCGCCGGGAGAGATTTCCGTCCGGTTTCATTCCGGGCTCGCACGGGTATTCGCGGAAACGGCCGGCCTGGTCCGGGAAGAAACCGGGCTTGACCGGGTGGTGCTCTCCGGCGGGGTATTCAATAATGATTTAATATTTAACAATATTGTGGACGGACTTGAAGGAAAGGGGTTTGAGGTGTATACCCATTCCCGGGTCCCCTGCGGGGACGGCGGCATCGCCATGGGCCAGGCCATGGCGGCAGCGGCGAGGCTGGCCCAAGAACAACCAAAGGCATAGAGGAAAACCATGGGGTTAAAATATATTGAAGAGTTCCGGGACCCGGAACTGGCAAGGGAACTGATCAAGCGGATTCAGGAAACAAGCACCGGGGAACTTCGGCTGATGGAGGTCTGCGGGACCCATACCATGTCCATCTTCCGCCACGGCATCCGTTCCGTGCTCCCGGAAGGGATTAAACTGCTTTCCGGCCCGGGCTGTCCGGTCTGCGTGACCGCCCAGAAGGACATCGACGCCTATGTGGCCTTTGCCAGAAAAGAGGATGTCATCGTCACCACCTTCGGGGATCTGATGAAGGTGCCGGGGTCCGGTTCCACCCTGGCAAAGGAGAAGGCGGGCGGCGCCGATGTGAGAATCGTGTATTCCATCTTTGATGCCGTGAACATCGCCAAGGAGAATCCTGATAAGGAGGTGGTCTTCTGTGCCGTTGGTTTTGAAACCACCATTCCCACCATTGCGGCGGCTGTGATGACGGCAAGGGCCGACAATGTGGAAAATTTCAGTATCTACGCGGCCAATAAACTGACCCCCCCGGCCCTGGCCGCCCTGATGGAGGCGGACGGGGTGAAGATCGACGGATTCATCCTGCCCGGCCATGTTTCGGTGATCACCGGGACGGATGCCTACCGGCCGACCTTTGAAAAATATGATGTGCCCTCGGTGATCACGGGCTTTGAGCCGGTGGATATCCTCCAGGCGGTGCTGCTTCTGGTGGCGCAGAATGCGGCGGGAAAACCCGAACTGGTGAATGCTTATCCCCGGGCGGTTTGTGATGAAGGCAATGTGAAGGCCAAGAATATCATGAACCAGGTCTTTGAGCTTTCCGGTGCGACCTGGCGTGGCATTGGAGAGATTCCGGAGAGCGGCATGTCGCTGAAAAATGAGTATGCCGCCTTTGATGCCGCCCGAAAATTCAATATGACGGACCTGCCCGATGTGCCCGAGCCCAAGGGCTGTGCCTGCGGGGAGATCCTCATGGGCCTTAAAACACCCGAGGCCTGCAAGCTTTATAAAAAGGTCTGCAATCCCATGAGCCCGGTGGGGCCCTGTATGGTGTCGAGTGAAGGGGCCTGTGCCGCTTATTACAAATATAGTTAGCGTGTTTTCATTTAAGCGCTGGGATGAGGCTGTGCTAAAAATGAGTAAGGATAAGAACCATGAGTGATAATGATAAGGTATTGCTGGACCACGGCTCCGGGGGCAAGGTCTCCCATGCCATGTTTTCCAAGTTGATTTTGCCCCTGTTCGACAACCCCGAGCTGTCCAAACAGGACGACGGGGCTGTATTTGAGGTGCCCAAGGGCCGGATGGCCTTTTCAACGGATTCCTATGTGGTGGACCCCATTTTTTTCCCGGGAGGGAATATCGGGGAACTGGCGGTGAACGGGACGGTCAACGATGTGGCCATGTGCGGAGCGGTTCCCCTGTACATTTCAGTGGGGCTGATCATTGAGGAAGGCCTGCCCATAAAAGACCTGAAAGCCATTTTGGAAGCCATGGCTGCGGCCGCCAAAAAGGCGGGTGTGAGGATCGCCACCGGAGACACCAAGGTGGTGCCCCGGGGCAAGGCCGATAAAATATTTATCAACACCTCTGGGGTGGGCGTCATCCCCGAAGGCGTTGATGTATCCGGTGACCGGGCCAAACCAGGGGATAAAATCATAGTCTCGGGTACCATTGCCGACCACGGCATCACCATCCTCAGCGAACGGGAAGGGCTTAAATTCGACTCGGATGTGAAGACCGATTCCGCCCCCCTTAACCACATGGTTAAATCCGTGCTGGATTGCGGATGTGAGGTCCATGTACTGCGGGATCCCACCCGGGGCGGGCTGGGCACCACCCTTAACGAGATTGCCGGCCAGTCCAATGTGGGCATCCGCCTGTTCGAAAATCAACTGCCGGTCCGCGGTTCGGTCCAGGGCACCTGCGAGTTGCTGGGGTTTGATCCCCTTTACGTGGCCAACGAAGGAAAACTCATCGCCATTGTTCCTGAAAAGGATGCGCAACAGGCCCTTGAAGTGATCCGGCAGGATGAATTCGGAAAAGAGGCGGTTATTGTCGGCGAGGTCACAAAAGAGGATCCGGGCCGGGTTATTCTCCAGACCCTTATCGGCGGCACCCGCATCGTGGATATGCTGACCGGTGAACAATTGCCCCGTATCTGCTGATGATGAATTGATTCTCAGGCAGTAAATAAAAAAGTATTCCAGGGACCGGGACGGGCAGACCGGAGGCGGCGGGCACTTTTTTCAAGGTGCTCTAATGCCGTCCACGAAAAATCCGTTAAACTCGTCCTTCGTCCTCAAACAAAACGGATTTTTTCGTTCCACGCCATAGAGCCCCTAAGAAAAAAGCACCTTGATGCCGCCACCGGCCTGCCCGCCCCTCAGTGCCAATCTCTAATTTCTTTAACTGTGATGGTTTTTTAGATGCGAATCCGG
This sequence comes from Desulfobacter sp., assembly GCA_028768525.1. Taxonomy (NCBI): domain Bacteria; kingdom Pseudomonadati; phylum Thermodesulfobacteriota; class Desulfobacteria; order Desulfobacterales; family Desulfobacteraceae; genus Desulfobacter; species Desulfobacter sp. The sequence goes on from CP054837.1 coordinate 4,451,293, forward strand.
ATAGTGGCGAGAAGGGAAGGGGCCTGATATCTGTTTTCTCAGATTCGCCTTGAAACTATCAGCAAAAGTAAGCTATATCTCCAATAAAATTGATTCTCGTTATTGGGCCAACCTTTCCAAGATGGTTGGATAACATTCATTAAATTTGAATGATGGCTGATTTATTCTACTCAACAATATTCTTCATGTTTCCCATATATTTGGTCGTTGGGATTCTCTTAGTGCGATTACTCTTTGTTAAATTTATTAATCCCGCAATTGGTTTTTCCGGAAAACAAATATCAAAAAAAATAAATTGGGAAAGTGCAACCGTAAAAGGAGAGGACTATGAAGTTTACCAACTTCCGAATTCAATAAAGATATTGGCAATTCTTATCGTCTGCTATACGACATATTATGTTTTTAACAGAGAATCAACTTATGGTGGCCTTTTCGAGAGTTATTTATTCTTTGGGTTAAGTTGGGCCTTTTTTTTATTCCAAATTTATAAGATCGAACTTATCGAAGATCAATATTTAGTCTTTCACAGGGTTTTAAAGAAAACAAAATTTGAAATCAAAGAAATAACGCATGATTTTGATGGTATCCGATATTACAGGTTATACTACAAAAATGGCTCAGTCTATTTAGACCATATGATTCAGGGTATAGAATCCTTTAAAAATAGAATAAATAAGTTGAACCCAGAAATGAGCCACGAAGAGCTTTCCGCTAAAAACCTTCACAAAGATATTTGGGGATTTCAGTTTGCTTTTCACTACATAATTTTTGGACTTGGTCTAATAGCGTTGATCATATTCGTTTGTATTAAAATATTTTTTAATTTCTGGACATAACGAACGGCTACACAATGATACGGACCTTTACGCTGCGCTCCGAGATTGGCAACTGTGAGCCTTGGTGTTAAAGTCAACTCTATACATTATACTCCTGCATCTCCATAAGGTTCGGTCCGGAAGCAGGAGTATAATTGTTTTGGGGCGATGGGGCTTAGGCCAGAAGCTCTTTGATGTGCTTTCTGATGACCTTGAGGTAGTTGTCAAAGGCATCGGCCAGGGGCGGGGTGAGTTCCGTACCCCAGTCGATGGTTTTGGGCTCGATGCCGATGACCCTCAGATAGGGGCGGTTGCCCCTCATTTCCGCCATGCCCAGGGAGTCCAGCAGGTCGATGTCATGGAGGGAGAGCATCTGCTTTTTATCCTTGCGCAACTGGTCTTCTTCCAGGCTGTAGATGGTGCCGGGCTCATGGCCGGCCCGGACAATGTCCAGCACCAGCACCTTTTCGTATTCTTCAAAGAGGTAGAAGATGTCCTGGGTAAAGGTACCCCCGTCCACAAAATCAACCAGGGACTCGTCCCAGTCCTCTTTTTCCTTCCAGAATTCATTAATGGCATGGACACCGATGCCCTCATCCTGAAGCAGTGTGTTGCCCACGCCCAGTACCAATAGCTTTTTCATTTACCGCTTTTCCTTGCTTTCAAAAACAATGGGGAGGCGGGCCTGATGATGTTCGGGCCAGCCTCCCCATTATATTAGGTTCAGATCAATGAGATCCGATGGTCCGTCAATTAAAGGGGAAGTTCCACTTTAACTTCTTTACCGGTATCTGCGTCCAGCACGTGGACGGCACAGCCCAGTCAGGGGTCGTAGGCGCGTATCAGGCGCCCGACGTTCACGGGGTTGTCGATATCCGGAACGGGGACGCCGATGAGGGATTCCTCAATGGGTCCTCTGACGCCCATATCGTCTCTGGGGTTGGCGTTCCAGATGGTGGCGGAGGTGATCTGGTAGTTGGAGATCACGGAATCCTTGATGTCCACATAGTGGAGCAGGGCACCGCGGGGGGCTTCGGTCAGGCCCATGCCTTCCGCCTTTTCGGGGATGGGAGCCGGAACAAAGGTTTCTTTGCCGGGCTCGGCCTGGGTGAGCCATTCTTCAACGGCCATGGCAACCAGGGCAGTTTCTTCAGCCCGTGCCACATGGCGGCCCAGGATGGAGAAGCAGGCATCGCCGATGTCACGCAGCTTTTTGACGCCAAGGGCGGCCTGGCCTGCTTTGGACAGCTCGGGATTGGTGGCCCACATTCTGGCCAGGGGGCCTGCTTCGACGGGCTTGTTGTTGTATCTGGGAGCCTTGATGAAAGAGTAGGCGCCTGCTTTATTGGGATCCGGCATGGTCTGTCCCTTGGTGGGATTGAGGCCTGTGGTGGAATCCTTGAACCAGGAGTATTTAACGTACTCTTTGATCTTGGCGGGATCCACATCGTAGTCTTTGCCGTCGATGTAGATACCGGGTTTGAGCAGGGTGTTCTTTCCGCCGGCATCCAGGGGGAATACGCCGAAGGATACCAGGTTTTTGTGGCCCACACCTGTTTTCAGCAGGTCGCCGTAGGGGCCGGCCAGCAGGTAAATCAGGGGAACATATTTGTTGAAGACGAAGTCTTTAACTTTTTTGAAGCGCTCTGCATAGGCGTTCAGGGCTTCACGGGTGGGGATTTCAGTGGCGCCGCCCGCTACAATACCCTGGACATGGGGCATTTTGCCGCCGAGAAGGGCAACCATCTCATGGCAGATTTTTCTGATTTCAAGGGCTTCAAGGTACTGGTCAACGCCGACTTTGTTGGTCTTGGGATCAAGACGAACGTCATTGTTGCCGTATCTGGGGATAAAGGGCGCGGTATCCGGACCGTTGACATAGTCCAGGGCTGCCAGGTGGTAGAAATGCAGGATATGGGACTGCAGGAAGTTGGCACCCAGGATCAGGTTACGGGCGATCCTGCCGTTTTCAGTGAGTTTGACGCCGAAGGCATCATCAAGGGCCATGGCAGATGCCGTGGCATGGGCAGTGGGGCAGACGCCGCAGATTCTCTGGGTGATCTGGGTGGCGTCCCTGGGGTCCCGGCCCCGAAGGATCTGTTCGAAACCGCGGTACATACCGCCTGAGAGACGGGCATCTACTACCACACCGTCCTTAACTTCTACTTCTGCCTTAAGGTGACCCTCAATCCGGGTGACCGGATCTATATGGATCTTAACTTTTCCGGCTTTCTTAGTCATAAAACCTCCTTGGGTTCAGTATAATTTCGGAAATTATGAGGGTTCGTAAAAGGGTGAAGAGGAATCGGGGAATCCCGGCTCAACACAGCCGATGCAAACGGCGTTATCCACACACCAGTTCAGGCCGCCGTTCCATTTTCTCTTGAAGCAGTCGGCATAGGTGTCCGGCCCTTTACACCCGAGATCCATACGGCATCCCTTGGGGTCGGTAATGATTTCAGAAAGTTCGCCTTCGTCGTAGGCTGCCAGTCTGGGGCAGTTGTCGTGGATGTTTTCACCGAAGAAGAGGGTGGGGCGTCCGTCGTCGTCCAGCTCGGGAATCCCTTTTTCCAGGAGATGGGCGATGGAAAGAACGATCCAGTCGGGATGGGGCGGGCAGCCGGGGATGTTCACAACCGGTGTTTTAATGCCTTCTGCCTTGAAGAAGTCCATCACGCCGGTGGCGCCGGTGACGTTGCCTTCAGCAGCAGGGATGCCGCCGTAAGCTGCGCAGGTGCCCACGGCCAGTACGGAACCTGCCATGGGAGACAGTTCTTTCATCAGCTCAACCAGGGAGTATTCTTTGTGGTGGTATTCGCCCACAATACAGTATTTTCCGTCTTCAGCAGTCGGGATGGCACCTTCGACAACAATGGAAAATCTGCCTTTGTACTCTTTGGCAATGGCAAACAGGTTATCCAGAGCCTCTTCGCCTTCGCTGGCCATGATGGTGGGGTGATACTGCAGGCTGATGATCTTAAGCAGGACGTCTGCAATGGGGGGAGACACGGAGTTCAGCAGGCTGACTGAGCAGCCGGTGCATCCCTGACCCTGGATCCAGACAACCGGATGGCGTTCCAGACCTTTTTCAAGGGCATGAATGAACGCAGGGTTCACCACCTGAGAAATACCGATACCGGCAGCAGTTCCGGTAACGGCCTTCAGAAAGCTCCGCCTGGTCACTCCAGATTTCTTCTGTTGCGTTTCGGGCAACACTTGTTCGTCTTTCACGGGCACCTCCTTGATGCTGTTAACAACTAAAAAAACTTGCCTATCTATTCTTTCATCCCGGTTTCGACCGGGATTGTCGAGCATTGTGCAAATTATGCAAAATATGCTTGTGCAAAACAATTGAATCAATATAATGGGGGCATTTAATTGTCAATTAAAAATTTGAATGCCTTTGGGGTAAATCATCTATTAAATCAATATCCGCCGAAAAATGAGCGGATTAATGGATTGCACAAAGTTTCAAGCTTTTGTGAAATGGTCTGAAATGGATAGACCATTTACATGGGCTTTGGGAAAGGCAGAGGGAGCCATGGGGCTGACCTTTAATGTCGGGCGCCTGGCCGAATTGGTCGGAGTCCACCGCAATACCATCACCAACTGGATCAAAAAAGGGGTGCTGCCGGCAACCCCTGCGCCGGCAAAGCGCTATACCCTTTCAAAAGAAGCGTTTATCATTTTCTGCACCCGGGCCAATATCCCGGCCACGGTAATGGACCGGGTGCTGTCCGACCCGTCCATGCAGGAGGGGGACGGGACGGACCGGTCAGCGGCAGAAGCGGCGTCTGGAACGGATGTAACGGCACCCGTTGCTGAAAATGCTTCGGATTCGGTCATGGTGGTGGGGGGCGGCATTGCCGGCATCCAGGCGGCACTGGACCTTGCCGATACCGGGTTTGATGTCTTTTTGGTTGAAAAGAGTGCCGGCATCGGCGGCACCATGGCCCGGCTTGACAAAACCTTTCCCACGGATGACTGCGCCCCCTGTATTCTCCTTCCCAGGCTGGCGGACTGCGTCCGCCGTCCCAACATCAGACTGATTACCCTGGCCGAGGTGGACTCGGTGGCCGGGCGGGTCGGGGATTTTAAAATCCGGATCAAGAAAACGCCTAGATATATTGATGTGGATCAGTGTATGGCCTGCGGCCTCTGTGCCCAGAAATGCCCGGTGTCTGTCATTGATGATTTTGACCAGGGATTGGGACGGCGGAAGGCCGTATATCTGCCCTATGACCAGTCCGAGCCCAGGAAGTACGCGGTTGATCCTGATGCCTGCCTCTGGCTGACCCGGAAAAAATGCCGGGTGTGCGAGGCGGTCTGTCCGACAGGCGCAATGAATTTCAGGCAGGCCGGGAGTGTGGAGGATCTCCGTGTGGGGGCGGTGGTGCTTGCACCGGGGTTTTCCCCCTATGATCCGGCTGGAAATGATTTTTACGGGTATCCTGTGACCCCGGACCTGGTGACCAGTCTGGAGTTTGAGCGGCTGCTTTCTGCGGGCGGTCCCACGGGTGGTGTGCTTCTCCGGCCGTCGGACCTGACGGCGCCCAAAAGAATCGCATGGGTGCAATGTGTCGGTTCCAGACATATCAACGGCTGCAACACCGCCTATTGTTCCAATATCTGTTGTATGTCCACGGTGAAACAGGGGATGGCAGTGGCCGAGCAGCCCGGGGGGCGCAGGACGGAACGGGTGGTTTTTGTGGAGGATGTGCGCAGCCACGGCAAGGAGTCCGAGGCCTATTTCATGCGGGCAAAGTCCGGCGGTATCCGGTTCGTCCGGGCCCTGCCCAGCGCGCTGGAACCGGGTGCCAGGAGCAGAGGGGTCCGGGTCGAATATAAGGATGGCACCGGGAGGACACGAACCGAGGCCTTTGACATGGCGGTGCTGGCCATTGGGTTTGAGGCACCCCAGGGCGCCGGCCGTCTGGCCCGGCAGTTCGGTATTGAGCTGGATGGCCAGGGGTTTGCCCAAACCCCATATTTCGAGCCGGTGGAGACCAGCAGGGCCGGGGTGTATGCGGCCGGGGCGTTTAAAAATCCGGTTGCCATCCCCAGGGCGGTGGTCCAGGCGTCGGCCGCCGCCGCCTCTGTCTCAAAGGCCCTGGCCGGCCGGCGCCGCACACTGGCGGGGGAAGAAGACCTCCCCCGGGAACGGGATATCTCCGGGGAGGCCCCGTCCATCGGCGTTTTTATCTGTTCATGCGGAAGCAATATTTCAGGGGTGGTGGATGTGACGGCCCTGGGGGAATATGCCGCAGCCCTTTCCCATGTGGATTATGTGGAGAACAATCTGTTTACCTGTGCTGTGGCGGTTCAGAAAAATATCAGGGACCGGATCAGGGAAATGAAGCTGAACCGGATTGTCATTGCCGCCTGCTCCCCCCTCACCCATGAGCATATGTTCCGGTCCACCTTGAGGGAGGCCGGGCTTAACGGGTACATGGTGGAAATGGCCAACATCAGAAATCTGAACGCCTGGGTTCACCGGGAGAATCCCCGGGGGGCCACCCGGAAAGCCATGGCCCAGGTGGGGATGGCCGTGGCCCGGGTTGCACTGAACACTCCCCTGGCCCGGGTGCCCATTGGGGTGGTTCCCAGGGCACTTGTGGTGGGCGGTGGGGTGGCCGGGATGACAGCGGCACTGACCATTGCAGATGCCGGCATCCATACCCTTATTGTGGAAAAGGAAACCCGGCTGGGGGGGAATGCCCTGAACCTTGATACCTGCTTTAACGGTGATCCGGTGGGCCCCATGCTGGCGGACCTGATCCGCCGGGTTGAAGGCCATCCCCATATCCGCGTCTGCATGGGGGCGGTGCTGGAGGATGGCGGGGGGGCGGCCGGCCGTTTTACAGCGAAAATCAGGGCCGGCAGAACCCTTGAGTCTTTCAGCTTCGGGGCGGCGGTGATGGCCACGGGGGGAGTTGAGGCCAGGCCCGGGGAATACGGCTTCGGCCCCCAGACCCGCCCCGGGGTGATGACCCAGATGGAATTTGACCGGCAGGTGATGGCACGCCGCGAAAAACTGGACCGTACCTCGGATGTGGTTTTCATTCAATGTGTCGGATCCAGGGAAGACGGCCGGATTTATTGCAGCCGGATCTGCTGCATCCATTCGGTAAAGGCGGCAATTGCACTGAAACAGCATGACCCCGGCATCCGGGTACATATCCTCTACCGGGAGATCCGGACCTATGGAAAATGGGAGACCCTGTACACCAGGGCAAAGGCCCTGGGGGTCTCCTTTGTCCGGTATACCCGGGAAACCAAGCCGGTGGTCTCATTTGGAGACAATCAGATAAGGGTGGCCGCAGCCGCTCCCCGGGGCGGGACACTGACGATTAATGCCGATTATCTGGTACTGGCCTCCGGGGTCACTGCCGGGGATAACAGATCACTGGCGGAAATGTTCCGGTTTTCAGTCAATGAGGATGGATTCTTCAATGGGGCCCACCCGAAATTGAGACCGGTGGACCTGTCGGTGGCCGGCCTTTTCCTCGCCGGGCTGTGCAATTACCCCAAGCCCATGGACGAATCCATTGAAGAGGCCCGGGCCGCGGGGCTGCGTGCGGTAAACCTTCTCTCCCAGAATGAAATTAAATCCGATGCCGTCAAGGCATATGTGACCGATGGGTGCGACGGTTGCGCCCTCTGTGTGGATGCCTGCCCCTTTGGGGCGATTTCCCTTGTCAGCCAGGGGCGGGATAAAGGGACGGACGGTATTGGAAAGAGGGGGGGGCGGGCGGCCGTTGACCCGGCCCTGTGCCAGGGGTGCGGCATTTGCGCCGCCACCTGCGGGCGTGACGGCATCCTGGTCCGGGGATTTACCACCGACCAGCTCCGGGCACAGGTCCTGGCTGCCCAGGGACCCTCTGGTAGCGGGTTTGATCCGATTATCGTCGGGTTCTTATGCAATTGGTGCTCCTATGCCGGCGCGGACGGCGCAGGTGCGGCCCGGCTTCAGTATCCGGCCGGGTTCCGGCCCATCCGGGTCATGTGTTCGGGCATGGTCCGGCCGGACCTGGTCCTTGACGCCTTTAACAGCGGGGCGGACGGTGTCATCGTTTTGGGGTGCCATCCCGGGGAATGCCACTACATTGAAGGAAATACCCGGGCGGCGGCCCGGGCCGGGGCCCTTTCATTCTCCCTGGATCGGATGGGGATCAACCCGGAACGCTTCGGCCTGGGGTGGATATCGGCGGCCCAGGCCGGGGCGTTTGCCCGGGAGGTGGCCGCATTCTCGCAAAAGATAAAGGGGCTCGGCCCCCTGGCCAGGGGGACGAAAAGAAAGGGGGCAGCCGATGAAATCTTTTTTTGATCTGGTGCAGTCGGTACAGAAGAACGGGTTGTGCTGTAACTGCATGGGCTGCGCGGTATTCTGCCGGGCGGCCGGGTTCAATGCCCTCGGGATCAATTCTGAGGGGAAACCCGTCTATGAAAAAATGGAGAATTGTTTTGAATGCGGCCTTTGCCATGCCGTCTGCCCGGCGCTGGGGGAATTTGACGGGGACATAAAAGCGCAGGCCGGATGGACGGCCCCGCCTGGCCGGATCCTTGAGGCGGTTATTGTTGGAGCTGCCGGCCCCGGGGAGGCGCCCGGCGCCCTTGCCCGCCTTTTGATCCAGCTGTTTGACAGCCGGCGCATTGACGGTGTGGTGGTCACCCTGCCCGGGGGCCATGTTTCCCTTGGGGCCTCCCGGGAGAAGATTTTGGCCGCTGTCCGGCCCATCCCGGAGGATGGGGCCGGCCGGATCCGGGTAGAGGAAAAAGGGAATTTGGATGTATTGCAGCCGATTGTCGCTGGGGCCTTGACCCGGGTCGCCCTGGTCGGCGCCCCGTGCCAGATCAGGGCCCTGAGGAAGATGCAGGTGCTGAACCTGGCGCCTTCCCATGCCATTGAGATCTGTTTCGGCCTGTTTTGCAGCGGAGAAAAATACCTGGCGGGCTGCAGGTATTGCAGTGATTTCTCATCGGAATTCGCAGATATCTCCTGGGGGAGGGTGGAGGGCCTTCAAACGGGGGAAAGCACGTTCATTGCACGGACAGACGCAGGGCAGGCTATGTTGACCGATTGTCTGGCCGCCGGGGAGCTTGTGCCGCCGGAGGGCGGCGGCCATGGACGTGAGGCCCCGGCCATGGCCGTGAAGACGGTGAAATCCGTTTCTGCCCGGAAAAAAGCAAGGGCCCTGCGCAATCTGCGAAGTCTTAAAACCAGGTCGGTAAAGGTGAATATCTGATTTGCCCCCGGGTTTCCGGCCGGACGGGGATGGACCGAAAAAAGCGGATGGCGAAACAATTTCTTGATTTTTTTAGGAAAATAAGAATAAAATACAGCCTAAATGCCCCAGTAAACGAAAGCCGAACAATGAAAAAAGAAAAAAACACCCGGGTTGAGGAATTGAGGGCCGATGTGAGAGAGGCCGCGGAAAAAGGGGGGAGCATAGAATTCAAACCCTCTGAAAATGCCATGGTTTACCAGTTCGGTCTCAGGGATTGGTCCACGTCCGGACTGGGTATCCTGGTCCGTAACGATTCAAGGGTCCTGGCCCTGATTGAGGTGGGGCAGGTGATCTCCCTGAAGGTCCACGACCCCGGGGGGCATGTGTCTGATACCCCTATTGAGGCAGAAATCCGCCATATTTCGGAACCGGAGGATGGCCGCCACCCCGACCATAAAATCATCGGCCTTCAGATCCTATAGCTGCTTATTCTTCAAACCTGTACCCGATACCGTGTACCGTTTTAATTAATTCAGGAGTACCGGGATCGGTTTCTATTTTTTTCCTGAGCATGGCAATGTGCTGGTCCAGGGTCCGGGTGGTGCCGCTGTAATCGATTCCCCATATCCTGTTGAGCAGGGTGTCCCGGTCCAGCACTTCCCCGGGATGGGCGGCAAATAGCCGGATCAGTTCAAGCTCCCGCTTGGAGATATCCCAGTCGGTTTCGGGGCCGGTCAGCTTGTAGGTCTTGGGGTTGACCGTGAATTTGGCAAAGGGGAAAGGCTCTTTCTCCGCGACGTCAGTCACCGGCGCTGGCGGGAGGGCCCTGCGGAGCACCGCCTCCACCCGGGCCAGAAGTTCATGGATGCCAAAGGGTTTGGTGATGTAGTCGTCGGCCCCCAGTTTCAGCCCCACGACCTTGTCGATCTCCTCGCCCTTGGCCGTGAGCATAATCACGGGGACGGCGGAATCGGCAACGCGGACGGCCTGGCAGACATCATAGCCGCTTTTTTCCGGCATCATCACATCCAGCAGGAGTAGGTCGGGTTCTTCTTGTTCAAACAAAGCGAGAGCGCGTGCGCCGTCTTCGGCCTGGATGACCCGGTATCCTTCGCTTTCAAGGGTGTCTGCCAGCCCGATTCTGATGTGGGTATCGTCTTCAGCCACAAGTATTTTAATCTTTTTCATTGTGTGGAATCCTTATGGTAAAGCATGCGCCCCGGCTCATCTCCGCTTCCTGGTGAGGGGCGCAGTCCGGGTCCAGATAAAGGTCTCCGCCCTGGTCCCTGAGCATCTGCCTGGCAATACTCAGTCCAAGGCCGGACCCTGGCTTGGCTGCGGTGAGGGAATTGTCAGCACGGTAGAATTTTTCAAAGACCCGGTCTGCGGCAGGAGCTGGAATACCGGGGCCGCCGTCCCTGACTTTTACCAGGGTGTCACCCGCCTCCCGGGCCAGGATGAATGTTATGAATTTTCCCTGGTCCGCGTATTTCAGGGTGTTGTCCATGAGATTGAGTACGGACTGTTCCAGGGCATCCCGGTCGGTGACCACCGGAAAGGGGCCCGGGGCAAAGTCTTTTATGATTTCAAAGCCTGCGTTCCGGAGCCGGATGGCATGGATGCCGATGAGTCCCTCCAGAAAGTCTTTCATGTCAAATGGTACGGGGTTGTATGTTTTTCGCCCCTGTTCCAGGCGGCCGAAATCAAGGAGGTTGTTGATCAGCCGGGTGAGCCGTCCGCTTTCCCCCACAATGACCTCAAGGTAGCGGGCCTGTTTGCTTACATCTTTTATCCGGCCGGACTGGAGGAGTTCCGCATACATGCGGATGCTGGTCAGGGGGGTTTTCAGTTCGTGGGAGACCGAAGCCACAAATGAGGTTTTGTGCCGGGCATCTTTAATTTTGGCCAGGGTGAGGCGGGTGATCATGATGCCTCCGGAGACAATGGCCGTGAGCATCAGTCCCAGAAGGAGCAGGGCCAGGACCATGAACCCCCGGGTGCTGCCGTGGGCTGCATTGCCCCTGTAAACGGAGAGGGACCAGTGGGGCAGGCGGAGGGAGACCGCGAGCCGTCCATCCGGCTCCCCTTCCGCGGCGGCCTCCCCCGACCGGAGCAGGGTGCTGCCGCTGCCGTCGCTGAGGACCAGGGCGGCGCCTTTCTGCCCGGGGGCGGGAAATTCCGATGCCAGCCGGGATAACAGGGTCATCATTTCCAGTTCAACCCCGTACACCGGGCCATTTTCCAGCCGTTGCACCCAGCCCAGGATATAGAGGCGGTTGTCGCTGAACCACGGAATCCATCCCGAGGCATGGGGGGCGGGGGAGGGTTCCCGTGAGAGGGCGTAGAGCCCGGTCCGGGACGCGGGTACCGGGGATTCCTCCATGGCGGCCCGGTTGAAATCAAAGGCCATTTCCCCTGAAAACAGGGGGGCGAACCGGTTGATGAACTGCCGTTCCTCCCGGGTGGCGGCCAGGGACCGCAGGGGATATTCAAGGCCCTTTTTGGGGTGAAGGATAAAGACGTTGCGCACCAGGGGGTTCTGCCGCTCCCACTCAAGGAGCCGTTGTTCAAGGGCATGGGCGGGGATTTCCAGCAGGGCCCCGGTGAGATTGTTCTGGACGGTTTCAATGGTCAGGTCGATGTGGCCGGCAGCGGTCCGGGCTTGGTCCACCAGGGTGGTGATGCGGGCCTGGCGGATCCGCGCCTCTTCAAGGGAAAGCAGCCTGAATGCAATCCCGGCCAGGATCAGGGCGGGCACCATGAGCAGTGCCCAGAATATGAGTATGGATCGTCTGCCGGCCATGGTCTATTTTTTCAACTGCTGGTTTTTCATCTGGTAGGATTTGGTTCTCAGCAGCTTTCTGCTCTTTTTGCTCATGCCTTCGTTTTCCAGGGTATCGGCCTGGGCTTCTGCCTCTTTGGCTTCCTGGATAAGGGCTTCGTCCTTATAGACGGCACCCACTTCCTTGAGCTTGGCTGCCGATTTCCTCAGCTCCTGGGCCGCTGCTGCCGGTTTGCCCTTGTCGGAAAGTTCAATGGCCTTTTCCTGGGCCAGGGCATTGAGGTTGAGCTGGTAGTCCCGGACCACCTTGACATTGGTGGAGGCCTCAACCTTTGCCGGGTCGCTGGAGAATCTGGCCGTGGCCGTCCCCTTTGAACTGCGGTCTGCCATGGCATAGGGGTCGTGGTAGCGGACATGGGCCATGGCCACTTTCATTGACCGGCCGGCCCGGGATTGGGGCAGGCGGACCTCAATGAGGGCGAATTTTTCCTGCCCCCCGTAAAGCTGGTTCATGGACAACTCAATCTGGTTCCCCCGTATCCGGCCTTCCCGTCCGATGATCTCCAGGGGTTCCACCCCGTCGGGCAGGGTGATGGTCAGGACCACCTGTTTGGCCACCACATTGAGGACATTGCCCAGTTCCTCGGCAAAGATCCGGGGAAGGTCGATGCCGGATTCTGCAAAATAGGTGTTGCCGTCACTTTTCTGGGAGAGCTGGGCCATGAGGTCTTCATTGTAGTCATTGCCCACGCCCACGGTGGTAACGGAGATGTGCTCCTTGAACAGGCCCGCCCCCAGGCGTCCCAGGTCTCCGGGCATCCTGGGGCCGACATTGGCCAGGCCGTCGGAGAGCAGCACCACCCGGTGGATATAGTCCCTTTCAATGAATTTTCGGATTTCCGAGGCCCCCTGGCTGACCCCGCCGAAGAGGGCGGTGTTGCCGCCGGATTCAATCCGTTGCACCGTCCGGATGATGGGATTGATGTCCCGCAGCTTCTGGGCCGGCACCAGGGTCTGTACCGTGGTGTCATAGGTGACCAGGGAGAAGACATCCTGATGTCCCAGCCGGGAGAGGGCTTCAATGGCCGCTTCCTTGGCCATCTTCAGCTTGGTCCCGGCCATGGAGCCGGACCGGTCCAGTACCAGGGCGACATTGACCTTGGGGCGAAGCGCCCTGGCCGGTGCCGCAGGGGCGTCTAGGGTGACCTTGAGGATAATGTTCTGGGGACCGCCGGCGGGCAGCACCGAGCGGTCGGTTTCCACCCGGCAGGCCACGGTGGCGGGCAGGGCAGCGGAAGCTGCCGTGGTCATTGCCAGAATAAAAGATATTGCCAGAATTGAGAATTTAATCTTCTGCATGGGTCGTCTCCTTGTATTGAGTTAATGCTTTTTGACCAAAAGTGCAAGGTGCACCTTATGATCAATTCCATTTACGGCCCAAGCATACCCGGTCCGGCAGAATCATGTGTCAAACCGGGGTAAAGAACTTGTAAAAAAGATGTAAAAAAAGAACGTTATTGGGCGGGATCGGGGGCATCATCCTCGCTGCCGCTGTGCTTTCTCCTGCAGTTGGGGCTGTCGCTGGCGTTGGCCATGTTGAGCAACCGCTCCACCGTGATGCTGTCCAGGCAGTTGAACATGGCGTTGGAAGCTTCCACCCAGACCCAGCGGGAGAGGCAGTCGCCGGCCTTGTTGCAGACGCCGCAGGCATTTTTCTGGTCTTCGGCGCAGTCGGTGATCTGGTGGTGTCCCTCCAGGGTGCGGACGATGTCGCCGATGGTGATGTCAGCGGCGGGCTTGGCCAGCATGTGACCGCCGGAGGCCCCCCTGAGGCTTTTGATCAGGCCGGCTTTTTTTAATTTGACCGTGAGCTGTTCCAGGTATTTGAGGGAAATATTCTGGCGTTTGGAAATATCACTCAGGGGGACGGGTTTTTCAGCCCCGTAGACCCCGAGGTCCAGGATCAGTCTTGTGCCGTACCGGCTTTTGGTGGTGAGCCTCATAACAATGCGTACCTATGGGTAAAGGGTGTGGCGCTATCCGGCGGCAGGGTGTGGCAGCCGGACAGCGCGGCCCGTGTTTCTATTTGATACTACATATCCTCTTCCTGGGGTTTCAGGTGGTCGGGAATATCCAGCATTTTGATGATCAGGGGTTTGAGAAAAGACCATTCAATACCGATTTCAAATTCTTCTTCAAGGTCCCGGATGGCATCCCAGCAGTTATGGCAGGGGGCAATGACCAGTTTGGCCCCCGTGGCCAGGATCTGGTCCCGCTTCACCTTGAGACCGACATTCCTTTCTTTTCTGAAATAGCCGATACCGTTGAATCCGCCGCCCCCGCCGCAGCAGAAATTGTTCTGGCGGTTGGGGTCCATGTCGATGAAATATCCGGGTTCGACAATATAGGATACAATCTCCCGGGCCGTATCCCTCAGGCCGTGGTTCCTCACATAGTTGCAGGAATCCTGGAGGGTGCAGGGAACTTTTATCCGTTTGGACGGGTCGATTTTCAGTTTGCCTTCTCTCAATGCCTCTGCCAGCCATTCAATGTAGTGGATGGATTCCGCCGGGGGCCTTCCGTCTTCCCGGCCTGCCCAGTAAGGGCCTTCAACCACGCTTGCCCTGTGGGCATGGCCGCATTCGGTCCCCACCATCCGTCTGGGTTTCAGCCGTCCCATGGCGTCGTATACACTTTCCACCTGCATTTTGCAAGCGGCCCAGTCACCGGCGAACATGGCCAGGGAGGTCTGCTCCCAGCCCTTGGAGGGGATGGTCCAGTTTTCACCGGCAATGTGGAAGAGGATGGCCGCCTCGGCCAGGTCCTCGGGGTAATGCTTGGCTTCCCTGGCGTTGACCGTGTACATGATGTCGGCCCCTTCCACGTCCACGGGGACAGTGAGGCCGGGATAGTCGTCTTCGTATTCTTCCACCATCCATTCAAAGGTGTCCACGTAGTCTTCGCTGGAGATGTCCATCTGGGCGTTGTAGACCCGGTGCATCCCCGCACCGATTTTCATCTCCCAGGGGACAAACCCCTGCTGGTAAAGCAGGCCGCGCAGGTAACCGAACATGATGCCGGTGTCGATGCCGTGGGGGCAGTACATGCCGCAGCGGTTGCAGCAGGTGCACTGGCTCCAGGCCACCCGCATGGCGTTCCGCATGAATTTATTGTCCACCTTTCCCTTGCGCTTGATGATCTCGCCCAGGGTGGACTGGATCTTGTAGGCGGGGACCTGCTTGGGGTCCCGCTTGTTGGCCAGGTAGAGGAAGCATGAATCGGCGCACATGCCGCAGTGGGCACAGATTTCAAGCCAGGTGCGGATGCGGGACTTGCAGGTTTTCTGGATGGTTTCCCAGAGCAGGTCCGTGTCCACCTCTATATGTTTCATTTCCTCGTAGTATTTTGCACCGCTTTTGTCCGCCAGCAGGGTGGTGATCCCTTCTGCGGTATCAATGGGTTTCTTGTTGCAAAGCGTTCCTTCAGGCATGGAATATTCTCCTTAAGTGTTTGGCGTCTTTAAACCTTTGGGTTACCAGGCCATGGGCGTGCCCTTGAGGCCGCCGCGTTTGATGCCGAAATCCATTCCAAGCTGTGCACGGGAAGCAAAGAACAGGAATACATGGGACAATTTGGTAAAGGGAATGGCCAAAAGAACCAGTTCTCCTGCGAGGATGTGCATGTTCAGCCAGAACCCGTAGTCTCCCACCTGGTACCGGGCCAGAAGGCCGGTGGCAAAGGGGAGGAAGGAGAGCAGGAGCACCCCCCAGTCGGATTTGTCGGTCAATATCCTCACTTCGGGGAGCACCAGCCGGCGCAGTGCCATGAAGGCCAGGCAGACAATGGCGATCCAGGAGATGAGGTCCGCGGCGCCGCTGCCCATATAGGGCAGGGAAAAGCCGATTTTTTCCTTGAGAAATACCGAATGGCCGGCCAGGAACAGCGGGATGGCCACCGCTCCGATGTGAAAGCCGAAAAAGGCCGCCGCCATCACCGGCTGCTGCCGCCACCCGTAAGTGCCGTAAGGGATGAGCCATTTATAGATGGAGCGCAGTGCCCCTTTCAGCCCCATCATGGGATATTTTTTATAGGCCACCCGGTCCAGCTGCCAGTTCAGCCCGGTGAAATATTTGTAAAACCGGACGATCATTCCGATGATACAGACCCCCAGGGATATATAAAACAGGGGTCCGGTTAGTAATCCGTGCATCATTGCCTCCATATCTTGTTGGTGCTTGAACGAAAATTCACCCATCTGCCGCGTTGCTGCACAAGGTTGAAATCCTCACGTACTTCAGTACGCTCCGGTTTCAAACTTGCTTGCGCCTTGCATCTGGGCAAATTTTCGCCCAAGCACAGGTGTTCATCCTGCAAGTAGATTGATTGATATATTTTTTTATTCCGCATGCCCTAATCGTCATCCCGGTCGGTGAGGTAGAGCCAGTACACCGGCATGAAGATCAGGATACCGGCCATCACCAGGTAGGTGATGCCCTTGGTAAATGTCATAAAGTCGTGGAGTGTGAAAAATTCCATGGTGTCTCTCCTTATTAATGCTCGTCTTTGTATTCGGGATGTTCATATAAAATTGGCATTTTGGCCGTGATGAAACGGTATACGGTAATGCCGACGAATACGACGAAGAGGGTGATGCCGATTTCAGACAGGCTGGGGAAGTACCGGTCCGCGGCGGGCAGATGGTAGTTGAAGGCCACCAGGGAAACGTTGAACCGGTTCAGGACAATGCCCAGGACGGTCCAGGCTGCGGCAATGCGGATGAACTTCAGGTTCTTTTCCCGGGCCCCCACGGAGTAGAGGATGGCAGGGAAAAGCACAAAGCCGATCATTTCCACCAGGTACCAGGCGCCCCAGCCCGTACCCAGGTAATGCCAGTTGTTGTCCACGGCCAGGCCGATAACCTTGATGCCGAAGTAGCCCATCATGATAAATGAGGCGGCCTTGCCGAATCCAAGGACCACCCCGTCAGCCTCGGCCAGGTGGGTGTCATCCATCTTGTGGTGGAGCCATTTATGGGCCATGGTCCCTTCAAAGATCACCATGGAGAGGCCGGCAAATATGGCGGAGATGAAAAAGTATACGTGCAGGTAACCCGAGTACCAGAGCGGGTGGAGCTTGGAGGGGGCGATCATGAACAGCGCCCCCAGGGAACTCTGGTGCAGGGTGGACAGCACCACGCCGAAGATGGTGAGCAGCAGGGTCAGCCGGACCACAATGGTGCGCAGCTTTTTGAACCCCAGCCATTCAAAGGCCGCCGGGGTCCATTCGATGAAGAGTACGGTCAGGTAAAGGAATACGCAGAGGCCCACTTCAAAGAGCAGGGATGAGGTGCCCTGGGAGACAAAAATGGGGTAGGGCAGTTTCCAGGGGCGGCCCACATCGTAGTGCAGGGCAAAGACCACCAGGGCATAGCCCAGAAAGGCGGTGAGAATGGCCGGCCGGACCGCGGAGTGAAACCGTTTCAGGCCGAAGATATAGCAGGCGGCGGAGGTGGTGAATCCGCCGGCGGCCAGGGCCACGCCGCAGAGCAGGTCAAAGCCGATCCAGATACCCCAGGGATTGTTGTTGTCCAGGTTGGTGACGGCGCCCATGCCCTGGGTGAAGCGCATGAAGGTCAGAACCGCACCCACTGCCAGCACAACCGCCGTAAGTATATTAAAGGGGGTGAACCAATTATAGGGCTCAGGTTGAATTGCTTTATTTTCCTGGGACATTATTTATCCTCCTTACCGGCTTCGGGCGCATCTTCTGAACCGCCTTCGCCGTCAGCGGCAGCTGCCTCTGCTTCCGCCTTTTTGGCGGCCTCTTCCAGGGCCTTTTTCACTTCATTGGCCACGGCGTTCTGCTGTTCCTTGGTCATCTTATCCTTGAGCTGGGCCAGCTGTTTGTTCATTTCGTCTGTGGCCTGGTCAATGGCTTCTTTTACGGCCGCATCCTTTTCCTCTTTGGCAATCTTATCCTTGCGCTGGGCAATGGCATAGACACCGGTGAGAAGAACCGGCCAGAGGCCCACCACGATGGGCACGGCCGCCAGGGCCCCGGAGGTGAGCTGGGGGGCCGGGGTGACGCCTAAATCCTCTCGCATGCCGATCTGGTCAAAGGGGACGCCTGAGAGGTAGAGCCAGGAGGTGCCGCCCATCTCATGCTCCCCGTATACATGCTGGATATAGTTGTCCGGTTTTTCATTGATCCGTTTCCAGGCCAGTTTGATCAGGTCCTTCCGCTTGCCGAAAACCAGTGCCTCTTTGGGGCAGATTTCCACGCAGCCGGGGAGTTTGCCCTCAAGGATCCGGGGGTGGCACATGGTGCACTTGGTGACCTTGGGGGTGATCGGGTCGTTATAGGTGTAGGCCGGCACGTTGAAGGGGCAGGCCACCATGCAGTAGCGGCAGCCCACACAGAGGGATTCGTCATAGATCACGGCCCCTGTTTTGTCTTTTTTGAATGCCTTTACAAAGCAGGCAGAGGCGCAGGCCGGCTCCTGGCAGTGGTTGCACTGGATTTTTGCAAACACCGGGCTTGATTTGGGCCCGGGTTGGGCCGGTTCAAATTTGTTGACCACCGTATACGCGGCTTCGTCGGTCCTGCGCCGGGTGTCCAGCACTTTAAGGTCGTCAAAGGGTTTTTCGGGTGACCCCAGTTCATTGACCTCGTTGCAGGCCTTTTCACACTGCCGGCATCCGATGCACTTGGTGCTGTCGTGGAGGACGCCGAAGCTGTCCGGGTAGCCTTCAAAGTGCTTGTTGGATGCGGCATGGGCAATGGACCGCACGCCGGTTGTGGCGCCGAGGGCTGCGGTGAGGCAGCCTAAAAATTTTCTTCGGGAAATAGCCATAAATCCACCTTTATATCTCTAAATACGCTTATTTTATTATTTTTTTTCGTGGCATTTGGTGCAGTCCGTGGGCAGTACGCTTTTGACCTCCATCTTCTGGTGGCAGGTAATGCACTGGCCGTGGTAGGCCCCTTTTAGCCCGGGTTTGCCCGTGGCAATATCCGGCTCTTTGCTGTGGCAGGAGGCGCACTGGGGCGGTGTCATGGTGGCCGGGCTGTTGTGGTGGCAGCCGGCGCACATGGTCAGGTCGCTCTTATGGAAGGATTTTCCCATGGCATTGTCGCCGACCTGCTTGAAAATGGCTTCCACCACGGCGCGGTGGGGGAAGCTGGAAGGCTTGTACTCCTCAGCAATGGTCTTGATTTCAACGGTTTCAGGGATATCTTCCAGATTGACTTTTGTGTAGGTTTTGGCTGCCAGGGCGTCTTTGGCCAGCCGGGCTTTTGCATGGGTGTCGTTGAGGGTCTCCGCCGGGGTGGATTTGACATCCACGGAATGGCAGGCGGCGCAGTCCTGGTCCTTAAAATCCTTTTCAGGCATCTGGGCATGGCAGCCGGCGCATTCCTTGGCGGTTTTTATCTCATTGTGGCAGCCGATGCAACTCTGGGCAGAACCGCTGTTGTGCATGGCATCGGCCAGCTTGATATATCCGCCCTGGGCATCTCCCTTGGCCGTATGGCAGGACGCACACTCGTTCAGGGTGTCATGGTGGCAGGTCTTGCAGCTGATCCCTTTTTCCTCATGGAGTTTATGGTTAAAGGGCACGGCATCCATGTGGGCGGCTACCATTTTCTTATTGGCTGCTTCATCCTGGCCCAGGTCCTTGAATCCGGTCATCAGTGCCTGGTCAGGCTGGTTCCGGTCCAGCCTGGGCATGGCGGTGTGCTGTTTGATTTTTTTCTGGTTTTCTGCATCGTGGCAGCCGGCGCATTCAACGGGGCCGCCTTTTTCAGCATCCCCGGCCATGGAGAGATGGCAGACTACGCAGGAATCGTGGGCGGCCTGGCGGGCCGGCCTTACTCCGTTTTCCGGCATCTGGTCGTCTGCCGTTTCTTTGTGGCAGTAGACACAGGCCGATTCCTTGCCCTTTTCATAAAAGGTGGTTTTGGCCTTCATGTTTGCACTGTGGTGGCAGGCGCTGCAATTGGCCCGCTGGTCTTTGTCGGCGGGTTTGACGGCCTTGGCTGTTTCATGGGTGTAATGAAGGGACCGGTCAAATTTAATTTTAACCCGTGAGGAGGCGGCCCCGGGGTCGGCAGTGTGGCAGGTCCGGCACTGGGCCTCCAGGGGGCCCTGTTTCCCGGATTCTCCTTTCATCTCTGCGTGGCAGGCCACACAGTTTTCATGGTAGAGGTCCATATAGGCCTTGCCGCTGAGTGTTGAGGTCCGTTTGAATTTGAAGACAATCTTTCCCTCTTTGGCCTCATGGCATTTGCTGCACTGGCCCTCTAGGGCGCGGGAATGCAGGTCATGCTTGAAAAATACAGGCGGCATGTCCTTTACGTCCGCGTCATCAGGGTTTTCCACAGGCGGAATGTCGATGACCAGTATATCCGGCCGCATTTCACCCGGTTCCTCCATGAGTTTGGCACTGGCAAAAACAATGAGAGGAAATAAACATAAACATGCTGCCGTTCCCAGCAACAGGCGTAAAGACCTTTGTTTTAACATAACCCGATCCCCATTATTGGTATTAATGGGCAGGCAGTTTTGCCTGCCCCCTGTTTGTAATTGGTAATTTCCCACTAAATTCGTAGGGATTCATGTTAATGAAAAATACAGCCATTTGTCAATGAAAAAGTATGATCAGGTATTCAGCTAAGGTTTTATTTTTACAAGCAAACGTTTAGTAATAAAAAGGGCAGGGCGGAAGAACGGGTGGGGGGAGGACAGCGGTCCCGGTTCCCCCCTTGCAGGCGTCATCCGGGACGCGAAATGGGCCATGCCATCGGCGCTGTGCTATCGCAGGAACTGAAGCTCCGGAATGGGGATCAGTTTTTTGCCCGGGGCCAGGCAGACCAGTTCCAGGGTACAGGAGACGGCGGGCTTTGATCCGCCGGGCCGCCAGGCCTCGTGGGTGAAGACCACCCGGTAGGGGCCGTCTTTTTCCCAGGAGGTCCGGATGTCCAGAAGGTCGCCGAATACGGCGCCGTCGTTGAAATTGAGGCTGGTTTTATATACGGCAAACCCAATGCCTTCCTCGTGCCACATCCGGGCCAGTTCGGCCACGCCGATGATATCTTCCCGGGCCCGTTCAAAGTATTTAAGGTAGTTGGCATGGTAAACCACCCCTGAGTGGTCTGTATCTTCGTAATATACCTGGGCCTTGAAATGGTGGGTGCCCCTGTCTGCTTCCGTCATGTGTGTCCTTAAAATATTTAATTATTTAACCGGCCCCCTGGGTTCAGTCCATTCTCTTTCCATATGGGGCCGGGAGTGTTAAAATGGCCTATCTTAAAGCCTGGTGCCGCCGATTACAAGCCCGCGGTTTAATCCGGACGGGCAGACAATACGAACCGAGATCCTTTTTTGACCCAAGGAGGTTTATCATGGCCGACAACACCCCCAGACTCCAGGACGCCCTGGATGTATTCGATGAAGGCATTTACATTGTCAATGAGGATTATACCGTCGAATATATGAATAAGTTCATGAGGACCTATTTCGGAGAGGGGGTGGGGAAAAAATGCTATGAAGTGCTCACCGGGGAGGATCAGCCCTGTGAGTGGTGCCGGCATGAGAAGGTGTTTAAAAAACAGGAAGCCCACCGCTCAGAAGTCTATGTACCGGCAGTGGGCAAGACCTTTGACGTGAATGAACTGCCCGTGACCAACCGGGACGGCACCCGGGCCAAGCTTTCCATCTACAGGGATATCTCGGACGTCGTGGCCCAGAAGGCCAAACTCAAATCTTCCCTGGCCTCCTACCAGCGGCTGTTCAGGCATGTGGGGTGCGGTGTGTTTATTTCCTCCAAGGAGGGGCGGTTCCTGGATGTGAATCCGGCCCTGCTGAAGATCCTGGGGTATGAAGACAAGGATGAGTTCCTTTCCCTGGATTTGGCGACGGATGTTTATCTCCGGCCCGAGGACCGCCTGCGGTACCAGCGGACCATAGAGAAAAAGGGGCAGGTTGTGGGCTATGAGGTCCGGTGGCGGAGGCGGGACGGCCATATCCTCCATATCCTGCTCACCTCCAACGTCCGGTACGGAGAAGGGGGGGAGGTGCTTGGATACGAAGGCATTGTGGTTGACCAGACCCGGAGAAAACTCAGTGAAAACCAGCTCTGGGAGGCCCATAATTTTCTGGATAACATCATCTCCTGTTCCCCCAACGCCATCATGACCATGGAGATGGACGGGGTGATCACCCTGTGGAATGAGGCGGCGGAAAAGATGTTCGGCTATGCCGCCGAAGAGGTGGCGGGCCTGATGAATATCCGTGACATTCTGGGCAGCGAAACCACCGGCAATGTACTTGAGATGATGCGGGATGCCGGATACGGGGGCAAGGGCCGCCTCAACTCTTTTTCCCTGACCATGGAACTGGCCGGGGGAGCGCGCCTGGAAGGCAATCTTTCCGCCGGCATGATCTATGACGGTAAGGGGCGGGAACTGGCCTGGGTGGGGCTGTTTGTGGATCTCAAGGAACGGCTCCGGACCGAACGGGAACTCTCCGAAGCCCGGCAGCACCTGCTTCAGTCCGAAAAACTGGCGGCCATGGGGAGGCTTACCTCCCAGATTGCCCACGAGCTGAACAACCCGTTGTTCGGGATCATGAATACCCTGGAATTAATGAAAACCGAAATACCGCCTTCCAATAAGCGCCGGAAACTGTTGGACATGTCCCTGTCAGAAACCATGCGCCTGGCCGAGATGCTCAAAAAAATGCTCTCCTTCTCCAAGCCGGACCAGGAGATCCGCTCGGAGCTGGATATTCATATGGTTCTGGACGAACTCCTGCTGCTGTATGAAAAACGGTTCCGGGAGAACAGCGTGAAGCTCAGGCTCAACCTTACGGAAGCCCCGGCCAGGATCATGGGCTCCAAGGATCAGCTCCGCCAGGTGTTCATCAACCTCTTTTCCAATGCCATGTATGCCATGCCCGACGGCGGTGAACTGAAAATCACCACCGCTGCCAATGCCACTGCCCTGAAAATAACGGTGGAGGATACGGGCACCGGGATAAATTCCAAACACATCGGCAAGATTTTTGATTCTTTTTTTACGACCAAGACCGACAGCGTCAAGGGGGTGGGATTGGGGCTATCGGTATGTTACGGATTCATCAAGGACCACGGGGGGGACATCCAGGTGGCCTCCCGCGAGGGAGAATGGACCCGGTTCGATATTTCCCTGCCCCTGATTTAAACCAGCCTGGACAGGCTGAATCCGGCCCAGACGCCCAACAGGCCGAGGGTAAACTGGATGGCGGCATTCAGGGCCGCCACGCCGGCCTGGCCGTTGCGGATGAAGAAAAAAAGCTCGAATCCGAAGGTTGAAAAGGTGGTGAATCCCCCAAGAAATCCGATGAATATCAGGGCCCGTAACTCAGGGCTGAAGACATCCCGGGTTTCTGCAATTCCGCCCAGAAGTCCGATGACAAAACACCCCGCCACATTGACGATGATGGTACCATAGGGAAGCCAGGCATTTTTGACCAGGCCCAGGCAGATTTCATAGACCATGAACCGGCAGATGGCGCCCATGCCGCCGCCCAGCCCCACCATTGCTAATTTGAACATTATTCCATATCCCAGGTTTATGCGTTAAATGCGTTCAGTTCATCATATCCGCCCATTCATAAAGTAAAACCCCGGGGAATGCCACCTTTAATTTTTTTGTGCTTTGACGGATCCCTGCCTTTATGATATGGCTCAATCTTTTTTTGAAAAAGGAATTAATATAATGATACAGGCATGTTGCCGGACATTCTGCCGTGTTTAAGCTGCAGCCCCATTCCATACGGTTTAAGCTCATTGCCAGCCTTCTGGCCGTGTCATTATTCATTGGATTGCTCTCCCTTCTGGTGGGGGGAAACCTGCTCTACCAGTCCGTGCTGGATGAGGTTAACAACCGGATCCGCCAGGATCTGAACGTGGCAAAGGTGATCTATGAGGGCCGGACCGGATCCGTGCGCACAGCCCTGGAGATAACGGTGTCTGCCCCGGGGTTTTATGCCATGGCCGCCTCGGGCGGCCCGGCCGAGGCCTTGCGGGATATCAATCCCCTTTTCAGGAATCTGAAACTGGATTTTTTTGGCATTGTGGATGTCCGCAGGCTTTGCCCCGGCAATCCAAAGAATCCGGGAGGTCCCGCCGGACTGAATCCCCTGGCGGCATACGTGCTCAAACACCGCAAAGGGGTTTCCGGCACCATTGTAATGACCCCGGAACAACTGGCCCATGAGGCCCCCGCCCTTGGGGACCGCGCCGACATTCGTCCGCTCCCGGCCCGGCAGGACGGCATGGTGGGTGGAAATCAGGAGGGCAGAACCGGTGCGGGGCTTCCGGGGCTGGCCATCGGCGCTGCCGTTCCCATCATGAAGGACGGCTGCATGGCCGGTATCATCTACGGCGGATTCCTGCTCAACGGGGATACGGCCATTGTGGATAAGATTAATGAGACAGTATTTGAAAATGAAGTGTACAAGGGCCGGAATCTGGGCACGGCCACCATCTTTTACCGGGACCTGAGGATCGCCACCAATGTGACGGATGCAGACGGAAACCGGGCCCTGGGCACCACCGCCTCTCCGGAGGTGTCCCGGACAGTGCTTGAAAAGGGGCAGCGCTGGACGGACCGGGCAAAGGTCCTGGATGACTGGTATATCACCGCCTATGAGCCCATCACCGACATCGGCGGCAGACGGGTGGGAATGTTTTATGTGGGGGTGCTGGAGGCCAAATACCGGGATGTCCGGGAAAAGGCACTGGCCGTATTTGCGGCTATCACCCTGGCCGGCATGGCCATTGCCATGGGACTGGGCTGGCTGTTTACAGGGCGGATCATGCGGCCGGTGAGCCATTTGATCCGGGCCAGTGCCGAAATTTCCGGCGGTAATTTTTCCCCGGATATCGGTCCCATTTCCAAGGATGACATCGGCCTGCTCCAAAAGAAATTCTTGTCCATGACCCGGGCCCTTAAGCGGCGGGAACACAGGCAGCAGGTGGAAAGCCAGATCCAGCTCATCCAGTCTGAAAAACAGGCCAGCGTCGGCAAGCTGGCTGCGGGGGTGGCCCATGAAATCAACAATCCCCTGACGGCGGTACTGACCTTTACCCATCTGATTCTTCGCCGCAAGGATCTGGCCCAGGAGGTCCGGTCAGATCTTGAAATCGTTGCCGCCCAGACCGAGCGGGTCCGGCGGATCGTTAAAAGCCTTCTGGATTTTTCCAGGCAGTCGGCCCTGGCCCCGGAATCAACGGATCTCAACCGGTTGATTTCAGACACGGTCCGGCTGATGAAAAACCAGGCCCTGATCAAGGGCATTGATCTTTCCTTTCACCGGGATGACCGGCTTTCCCCCCTGACCCTGGACCGCAACCAGTTCCAGAGCGTACTCATCAATATCATTCTCAATGCCCTGGATGCCACCGGCTCCGGCGGGAAAATCGAGCTGTCCGTCAACCCTAACTCTTCGGAAAAAGGGGGGGCGGTCATCCGGATTTCAGATACGGGCTGCGGGATCCCGCCCGAGCACATTAACCGGCTTTTTGATCCCTTTTTCACCACCAAGGATGTGGGCAAGGGGACCGGCCTGGGACTTGCCGTTTCCGCCGGTGTGATTCAGCGCCACGGCGGCACCGTCAAGGTCAGATCCGCCGTAGGCGAGGGAAGCACCTTTATTATCCGGCTGCCGGAAAAACCCGCCGAGAAAAAAACACGGGAAAGGTAATAACACAGGCATGAATATTTTAATCATTGATGACGACCCCATTGTTGTCCACAGCTGCTGCCGGATTCTGGAAGCCGAAGGCATAAAGGTGATGACGGCCGCCGATGTGGCATCGGGTATTCAGATGCTCAGGCAGGGGCGGTTCGACCTGGTGATCACCGACATTAAGATGCCGGGACGGGACGGATTCGACCTGATCCGGACGGTAAAGGCCGTCACCCCTGAACTGCCCGTTTTAATGATGACAGGCTATCTGACCGGGGAAACCGTGGCAAGGGGGCGGCAGGCGGGTGCCGACCAGTGTATTGCCAAGCCCTTTACCCCGGAGGAACTCGTGGCGGCGGTGAATGCCCAGGTAAGGCACTGAGAGTAAAAATACAATAGCAAGGAGAAATAAACGTGGCACAGACGATGTTGATAATAGATGACGATACGGCCGTACTGGCATCCTGCCAGCGCATTTTTGCGGAGGAGGGGTTTGAGGTGACGACCACGACCAACCCCCTTGAGGGCCTGGATATGGCAAGGCATAAACCCTATTCGGTGATCCTCTGCGATTGGAATATGCCCGAACTGGACGGCATGGATGTGGTGGCGGCCCTGGAAACCCATGCCCCGGAATCCGCCGTGGTCATGATTTCCGGCTACCCCAGCGTGGGGCGGGCGGCCGAGGCCATGAAGCGCGGGGCCATGGATTACCTGGCCAAGCCCTTTACCCCGGAGGAAATCTGCGATGCCGTCCGCAGGGCCATGGCCGGAAAACTGGACCGGGAGAAAAGGGCACTGGGCCGGTTTGAAAAGATTCTGGATAAATTTCCCACCCAGGGGGTGGACGACAAGGGGCCCAAGATCATTGCCGAGACCGTTGCCCAGACCGTGGGGGTGGCCAAGGCCACCTCTCCATGGCTCTCATTGTTTGTGCTGGGGGTGATGGCCGGGGCCTATATCGGGTTCGGCGGCCTTTTTTCCATGTCCGTAACCTTTGACATGGCCCCGGTGGGAATGAAAAAACTGGTGGCGGGCGGCGCCTTCAGCATCGGCCTGATGCTGGTGGTCATTGCCGGGGCCGAACTGTTCACCGGCAACAATCTCATGGTTTCCAGCGTGGTCACAGGCCGGGTCACCTGGCAGAAGGTCCTGGCCAAATGGGGGCTGGTTTATACGGCCAATTTCATCGGTTCCATCATTCTGGCCCTGCTTTTTTACTACTCCGGTCTCTGGAAAACCGGGGGCGGGGCCCTGGGGGAAACAGCCGTGAAAATTGCCCATGCCAAGGTCAACCTGGACTTCGGAGAAGCCTTTATCCGGGCCATCGGCTGTAACTGGATGGTCTGCCTGGCCGTGTGGATGGCCCTGGCCGCCCGCCAGATCGTCTCCAAGATCTTTGCCATCTTCTTTCCCATCATGGCCTTTGTGGCCATCGGGTTCGAGCATTGCATCGCCAATATGTTCTTTATCCCTGGGGGGGTCTTTCTGGCTGGCTGGGCCGGCATTGCCCCGGCCGGGGTGGATGTCTCCACCCTGACCTGGTCGGCCTTTGTGGTCAACAACCTGATCCCCGTCACCATCGGCAATACCATCGGCGGGGTGCTCTTCGTGGGCCTGGGGTATTGGGGCGCCTACCTGAGGCCGTCCCGCTAACCTCTGTAAAAATGCGGGTCCGGAGCAGGGCGTATTTTCTTTGTAAAAACCGGGGTGGACGGTCAGGAGACGGCTTCATGGCGCCTTCCTCCGCCCCCCCCCAGTGCCGTTCAGTTCCTGCCCTTCAGGGTATGGCAGTCCGCAACTCAAAAGCCGCTTACACCCCTCCCCGCCCAAGGCTTGCACACCGAGTTTTTGACAAACCTACCTGTCATTTGAAAATGACAATAAGCAATATAATAATGAGTCTATTGTATCGATTAGCTTTTTGGAAATTAGGGATACCAATGTCTGAAATGTATTCTTCATTTTCTTTTTTTAATACCAAATCCACAATGCAAACATTGGCTTGTATAGAGGCCTGGTCCAACACCATTATATGTAAACATTTTATGGCATTTGGGGCATTGGTATGCTGTTATTTGAACAAAAATCCGACCGATAATATAGAGGTATATTAAAAGATACAATAGTGTTAAAGGCGATTCACCTATTGCTGCTACTATAAAAGAACTGATCGGAATAGAGAATAGCACGAGTAAAGATTTATCACGCCTTTTTTTAAAAAAAGATTTCAACTCACTTTCTGCCTTATCTGTATTTGGATTCAATACTTTTCACCACATTGTTCACATTCGTTTTTCAAAAAAGAGAATTCAGGAAGATCCCCTCCGCTAATCATGAATAATGCCAATAATGCAATTAAAACAATTGGGAAAAGAATTACCCCAAGCAGCGTTAATGCCCAAGATAATGCCTTTTTGCGTTTTTGAGCATGAGAGCATTTTGGACAGATAATTAAATTACATGATTTACAATAAGTTTTCGTACTTAATGGCTTTTTACATCTTGGACAATACATATTGAAATGAATTCTTGTTATCTTAGAACTTGATAATTATTTCCCATTTGAAAAATCAACTATAGTGGAGATTCAACTTACTTTTTAAATTGATTGCAACCCCGTAGCCAAAAAATCCAGATAATAAAGTATTAAATGTAACGTGAAGTTCACTTGTGGCGTTTAATAATTGCCGCAGCTTAATAAACACAAAAATGGTTCTATAAATATTGAAGTTTCCAACCGCTGTGGAGCAAGCCATCAAGTGAAACGTGATGTTAGCCGTCTGTTTTAAGAATATTTTCTTTTAGAATGCCTTCTGGAAGTTCACCTTCCGATATGTACTTAAAGCCATAGCCTACTGTATGAGAAGGCAAACCGACTGCTTTTGCCAAAGCATCGTGGCGTTCAACAGCAAAAACAAAATCCAAATCTCCATCCCCAGATGCCCTTAGCACGTCTTCAATAGATTTTTCATTGGGGTTCTGTCCCATAAGTTCAGAAAGAAGCTTTGCATTACCACCTTCAGGTTCCATTTCGTCAGATTCAGGATCAAAGTAACCGGGGCAAGAATCATATTCGTCGACTTTTTCGCCATTTGACCATAACTCGTATGCAAGGATATCATCATCATGATTCAACATCCCAATTGCAGGGCATGAGAAGTTCTCTGAGAGTTCACGAAGAAGAGCTGAGATATGATTTGTATTTTGTTCATCACATATCTCCTCATAGATTGTGCAAAAGTCTTCAGGTCCAACAATAATATAGGCTGAGAGATTATTAGATTTTAAAAAATCGATAATTTCATGACTTTTCGCCTTTCGAGTAGTGATATTAACATAGAAGTTTCCCATTTTTTCCTCCACGACTAACGAAAAATTCACAGGCTGGCGGGGAATACCGACAGACGTGAATTTAAGAAAAAGTTTATAAAAACAGCGCACTTCAAAAAGCGGCGCTGTCCAGCCAGTCCAGTGGAATGCCATGTTCTGGCTATTCACTGCCTGTTAATTGATTGTACTTCTCTTGGTGCCGATCTGCGAGTTCTTTAGGTAGCTGCAAATCAATTTCTTCCCGCAATTCATATGGGTCTTTTTCGACACCAATTAGATCCTGAGTCCAGTTCGTGCCTGCCAACACTCCGTCACCACTCATGCCCGGTAGCCAGCGAAATAAAAAATCGAATAAATCCATAGAAGCTTCTTCAAACTCAGGAAATGTTTCCTTCTTTGCCCTTGTTGCATAAGCACGATCAGACCAAAAAAGAAGAATTGTAGTTTCTTCATCTTCATTAGATACTGAGTTTGCAACTCCATCAGGATGAGAAAGATACCAAACAATTTCACTTTCAACTATGCGCCGAACGAATCTTTCGTGATTTGCATTACAAGTTGCTTGATCAAGTAATCTCATTATTTCCTTTGAGCCAGAACGATTAGATCACAATTCCAGAGGGGTAAGCGAAGCGTCCCTCTGGATATTGTGCATCTGCTAGTTGGAATCATTTTTCTTCTTGATTAATTCTCTTTTCTAGGGCATCCACACATTCATTCAAAAATGTCCTGAGACATTCAGTGGAGCAAAAGTACGCATTCGCTTGTCCACCAAAAACATCCCGAAAAATGTCAACATAACATCCTATTTCCCTATGTTCTCCTTCACCAGAGTCATGGGCACCGTGCCAGCCAATGTTCAAGAATCCATCCATATTGTCAGATGGTCCTCCACTGTCATCTTTTCGATTCATTAATAAAGCGCCAGCGCTAAGAACTGCAAATGAATGTGGCTCAAATACTTTTCTTTTTCCACAAATTGGACATTTTGGTTCTTTTGGGAAATGGCTTTGGGTTTCTTTTACAACTGGTAGTTTCATTTTTTGTTATTCCAACAATATATTGTGTGGTTCTGTATATTCCCTTATTATCCAGTTTTTAACTGTATATCCTGAAAATTTGAATGTTATCCAACCAATTCAGACAGGTTGGTCCAAAAACGAGAATCAACAATATTGGAGATTATCTTGATCTGCACTTGGAATGCAAGAGGAAAGGTATTGTTTTAGAACGCGGGCAACTGGTTATGGTTTATCTGGGTGACTAGGCCGTGGTGCGGGGGAACGATGGAGTGGTGTATGAACTGCCGGCTGCCAGGACGGCGAAGACGGCAGTTCATTCACTGCATTCCCGGTCAGGACGACCGGGAATGCTTAAACGGAATCGTTCCCCCGTGCCGCGGCCGGGTTCTGCCCGTTGACCAAAAAATAATAAAACGCGGTTCAACCGGTACCCCCTTTTTTTATCGTGTCTGAATGCGTATGCCCTGACCCTTCAGGGTTTTTGATTGCAAAAAATTGAAAATATAGTATAACTAACGGCTTTTATGTGAATTTTACACACCTGGCATCAATGAATGCCGGGTTTTTTATTTTATGTACCAAAGGAATAAACCATGCAGCTTAACTGTGGAATCGTGGGGCTTCCCAATGTCGGGAAATCCACAATATTTTCGGCCCTGACCTCTGCGCCGGCAGAAGCGGCCAACTATCCGTTCTGTACCATAGAACCCAATGTGGGAATCGTCAGTGTCCCCGACACAAGGCTTGAGATGATCACCCGGTATATCAAACCCCAGAAAGTGATTCCGGCGGTTGTGGAGTTTGTGGACATCGCAGGCCTTGTTAAAGGCGCATCAAAGGGTGAGGGATTGGGCAACAAGTTTCTGGGCCATATCAGGCAGGTCGGCGCCATCATTCATGTTGTCAGGTGCTTTGACGACGATGATGTGGTTCATGTTGACGGCAGGGTCGATCCGGTAAGCGATATTGAAACCATCGGCATCGAGCTCGCCCTGGCCGACCTGGAAACGGTCAAAAAAAGGCAGGACAACCTTGTAAGACTGCTGAAGTCCCATGATAAAAAAATATCAGAGCCGGCCAAGGCTGCCGAGCCTGTCCTGGAAATGATTGCCCGGGCGCTGGAAGAGGGGCTGCCGGCAAGAAGCGTGGAACTTGACGAAAGCCAGAAAAAATGTGTTGCCGATCTCCATCTGATCACCATGAAGCAGCAGTTGTACTGCTGCAATGTGGGAGAGGATGATCTTGGAGAGGACAATGAGTATGTCAAAAAGGTCCGGAAATACGCTGAAACAGACGGCTCAGAGGTGGTTGTTATTTCCGGCAAGATGGAATCGGAAATCGCCTCTCTGGATTCAGATGAAGAAAAAAAGGAATTCCTGGAGGCCGCCGGATTGGAGGAGTCCGGCCTCGACCGACTGATACGAAAAGGTTACGCCATCCTGGGGCTGAAAACTTATTTTACCGCAGGCGAGAAAGAGGTCAGGGCATGGACATTTCCCGAAGGCGCCAGGGCGCCCCAGGCCGCCGGCATCATCCATACCGATTTCGAGCGCGGTTTCATCAGGTCCGAAGCCTACCATTGTACAGAGCTTTTCCAGTTCCAATCCGAGCAGAAACTCAAGGAAGCAGGGAAACTGCGTCTCGAAGGCAAAGAGTACCAGGTCTGTGACGGTGATGTCCTGCATTTCAGATTCAACGTATAGCCGCTGTTGCCAAGGGTCGGAATTGGCGGTTTTTCCAAGACCCGCATGAAGAATGATTCAAGAAGATAATCAAGTGTGAAATACGGCCCGGCCGGATAGGGTCACAATGAGACCTTGCCGGCCGGGTTTTTATGTTAAGAGGGTTGCGGCCGTAAAAACGCCGCTTGTGAATCCTGTTTAAATGCATTCATCCTTGGTGACAGGATTCAGGACTTGACCCCGCCCATGAAAAGCGGTTATCTTCATGGGATGAACGCTGATACCCCATCAGAAGGGACGGCACCGGATAGGATTTCTCAAACTGCCACGCATTCAGACAAGGTGCCGGACATCTTCGGACACAACAATAAAGCCCTGATCTCCCTTGCGGTGAAATGCCGCCTGGTCACCCCGGAGCAGGAATCCGCCCTGCTGCAAACCCTTGTCCGGAAAAGAAAAGAGCAGCCCGGCTATACGGCTGTCAGCCTGTTCAAGGAAACCAATGTCCTTTCGGAAACGGATATTGACTTTTTATTCGCCGTCCGGGAGCACCTTGAAATGAAGATGCTGGACAAAAAGTTCGGGGAGCTTGGGGTGGCCAACCGGCTTGTTGAAGCCAAGAGCGTTCAAAATGCCCTGGATATCCAGAGCCAAATTTTTAAAGAAACAAACCAGAGTAAATTGATCGGCGATATCCTTCTTGAAAACAGGGAAATTTCCAGGGCCGATAAGGCCGCCATTCTTCTTACCCAGGACCGGATCAAAGATGAATTCCTTGCCGAGGCCATGAATGATATAGCTGCATCGGAAATGGAAAAGATCAACCTGAACATGAGGTTCGGTGCCATTGCCGTGAAAAAAGGATATATTACCCTGGATCATTTGAACCGTGCCCTGGCCGTCCAGGAGGCCGAGGCAAAGGAGGGGAAGCCTAAGCGATATCTGGGCGGCATTCTCAAGGAATTGTTCGATCTTTCCGACGACCGGCTGAGCCGTATTCTTCAGATTCAGAAGGAGTTGGAGAAAAAACGGCTCTCTCTGGAAACGGCCCTTGAGCGGTACAATACCGAAACCAGCATCAATAAACGTCTGGCAGGCCTCTTTGAGTATCGGTTTGCCAAAAACAAGCTTGAGGCCCGGCTGCGGCGGAACAGCCGGGAGTTTGAAGATATCAGTGTCCCCGATCTGAAGCGGTGGATTTCATCTGTGGGCATTGTCTGGGGAATCTGTCCGGATTCAGATATTCAAAAATTTTTAACCCGTAATACTGTGGGCGATGAAATTGTCATTGCCGCGGGGCAGCCGCCGGAGCCCGGCAGCGACGGGACTCTGGAGTTCTATTTTGATACGGCAAATCCCCCCGGCGACCGGGAGGGTGAATCCGGCGCACGGTCCTTTGTCAAAAAAGGGGAGCCCATTGCCCGGCGGATCCCGGCGAGCCCAGGGAAACCGGGCAAGGATGTCAGCGGCTTTACCGTGGCTGCTCCTGAACCGCTGGAGCCCGTTCTGAACTGCGGGGCCGGCGTCATCCGGGACAATGACCTGTATTTCGCTGATGTAGACGGTTCGCCTGTCCTTTACCGGAACCGCACTCTTTTTGTGAAGGAAATGGCGGAATCCGTGCCCACCCGCCATCACACCGGCGCCATTGATACGGATATGGAAGACCGGTGGGAAGGGGTGAATCTGAGGGTGGACGGCTCTGTCCTGGCCGGCGGGAAACTCCGGTGCCGGAATCTTACCGTGTCCGGCAGTATTAAGGGACAGGTGTCTGCTGACGGGGAAATCATCGTCAAAGGAGAAATCGGGAATCCCTCCGGAGGGGATCCTGCCATCATCAGGGCGGAGGGGGATGTTCAGGCGGCTAAAACGGTCTCCAATGCGATTATTGTCACCGCTAAAGGGGTTAAGGCGCCCGGCGCGGATCTATCTGCCGCTGCTGTGCAGGCATTGGAGGATATTATCGTAAAGAATGTCCTGGATACCGGCCCCCGGCCCTGTGTGTTGCAGACCGGCAATGCACCGAATGTGAAGGCCGGGCATATATCCTCCCGGATTCGGTCCTGCCGGGATAAACTGGAGGGGCTGTCCTGCGCCCGTGAGACCCGGGAATTGGAAGACTGGTTCAGGGAACGCATGGAACTCAAGGATACCTATCTGGAACAGAATGAATTTTTAAAATATCTGTTGGCCCTGATAAAATTCCCCCCCCTGGCCGGCCTGCCCGGACTGGCGGATAAAATCCGTGCCGCCCGGACCCCCCGGAAGGAATGGGCGAACCTGCCCCGACCGCCCGAGTGTGCCTCGGAGGCATTCCGTCAATTTGAAAAAGAGTTTATGGCAACTGCCGGCAGGATGTCACCTGATGCCCTTGAAGAATATATTATTGAACAGGCAGATATAAAATACGGCATGTACAGGGCCTCAGTCAGTGCCACCCGCCGCTATAAACGGGAATATGAGGCCAGAAGGGAATTGATCCGGGAGAAAATTGACGACAGCCGGCATGGGATAAAAAAGCTCGAAAGGGAGATCCGGGCATTGACCGTTCGCAAGGATGCCGCCTCATTGAGCCGGCCTTCCGGGCCCCAAGCCGTACCACCGGCCATCCGGGTGAAAAACAAGGTGGCAAAGGGGACTGTGATCAAGGGCAAAAAAGCGGTCCTTAAGGTGGACAGGGACATTTTCGGGGTGAAGTTCACCGAATCCCACCAGACCAGTGAATCGCCTTCCCAAATCGTCATTCAAGGGTTTTATGACTAAAAATTTTTGACTTTCAATACCATCGTTGGCATACTCATTCGTATACTGTAAAAAATCGTGTTCTCCATGGGTCCGGGCCGAAACAGCGAACGGCGTCTACACAAGGCGGCAGCTTAGCCGGTGAGGAAAAGGAATAGTGTCCGAGTCAAGTCAACAATTCAATGTGTCAGGCATTACCGCCAGGCTGTTTGAGGCCATCTTGAAAATGGATGAGGGCCGCAAGAAAGATGTGCTCCTGATGATAGGGGATGAGCGGCAGTATGAGCGCCTGCCCTACCTAATGCAGATCAAGTGTGGTACGGATAAGGAATGTTTTACGGATTTTATCCTGGATATCAGCCCGGGCGGTATCTTCCTTGAAACCATCCATCCCCTCTTTGCCGGACAGAAACTAGAACTGACATTTGAGTTTAAAGATGCAGGCCATCCCCTTGTCATCACTGGAAATGTGGCCTGGATCGGTATAAACGGAGCCGGCATTCAATTTGTGTTTGACAGCCGGGAGCAGCGGGACCGGGTGGCGGAGCATATCCGTAAGCTGTATTGACGGGGGCCTGAATGGCAGACCAAACGGGAATGAAAAAAATACTGGTGGCCAATAAAGAGCCTGAAAAGGCCGAAGAAACGGCAACATATCTTGAACGGTTTTTCAAGGTCAGCACCATTTGTTCACCCAAAGCCTTTTTTGACCTGGACAGCCGGTTTGACCTGATGCTCATTGACCATAATTTCACCCCCAATTCGGGCATTGATTTTTTAATGGATATTCTGCCCCGCTACAAGCTGCCGGTATTGATGCTCACGCCGTCCGGAGATCCCCAGTGTGCGGTGGAAGCCCTGCGGGTGGGGGCGTTCAACTACATCGTGAAAACCGGGGGATATCTTAAGTTCCTGCATATTGCCATTGATGATGCGGTTAATAAATACAGGGAACGCCAGGACCTGAAACATACCGTTTCCGAGTTAAAGAAAAGGCTGTTCATCCTGGAAGGGAAAACCCGCACCCAGGGTGCCAAGCCCAAGGCGGCCGCCCCCGTCGCGGGGGACGCCGCGTCCAAAACCGAGCCCCCGAAGCCGGAGCGGAACCTGATGGAGGAGATCGTTTCCAGGTTCAAAAAAGGGGATGTCAACCTGCCCACCCTTCCTGAAATCACCATGAAATTCAACCGCCTCGTAAAAAAAGGGGCGAATCTGAAAGAGGTGGCTGATTTTTTAAAACAGGATGTTGCCATTACCTCAAAATTGATCAATGTGGCCAACTCGGCCCTCTACCGGGGCATTGAAAAGACCACCAGGGTGGAAGACGCCGTTGGAAAGCTTGGCCTTGGCAAAACCCGGCAATATGTGGAAATTATCGCCAACCGTAGCCTGTATACCTCGGACAACAAGCGTTTTGCCGGCCTGGTGGAGAAATTGTGGGAACATTCCCTGGCAACGGCCTATGCCTCGGAGTACCTGCTGAATCTGCTCCATTTAAAATCCAGTATTGATATTTTTTCCCTGGGCCTCACCCATGATATCGGTAAACTCGTCCTCCTCCAGGTGATCGGCGAACTGGAGGGGAAAAGCGGCGGCGAAAAGGTGTTCAGCCGAAAAAAAATATTAACCACCCTGAAGCAGTACCACGGCAATTTCGGGGCCGTGCTCCTGAACCGGTGGGGGTTCCCAAAGCCCTTCAAGGATGTGGCCGTATGCCACGATCATTTCCATAAAATGGATGATCCGTCGCCGGAATTTCTTTGTGTCCATTTTGCCAACCTGCTGGTGACGGCACAGGGTTTTAATATTGAGGCATCCGTGTCCGGACCGGATCTTGACAAAGTCGAGTCCGCCTATCTGCTAAGGCTGCGGCCAGACGATATTGAAGGGGTCAAAGAAAAAACCGCCGACTATATGGCGGAGATGCGGAAGGCCATCTGACACCGGAATAGGGGGGACGGGCGCCGGCTGTTGATACATGGGATAAACAGCCGGCACACCAAGGCCTAAAAGAAACGATACTCCATGGAAAGCGCCGCCGTATAATTGGTTTTGCTGTATTCGGTTTCCGGGGCACCTGAGGCAGGGTCGGCAGGTGCGGTATCAGAAACATAAAAACTGCCCATGAGACCCAGTTTGAATGCCAGCCGTTCCGTGGCCCGGTAGGTTCCGCCCACAGACAGGGTATGGCAGTCCAGCGGGGGGCTCATCTGTTCGATAATGCCGTAGTCTGCCGGATCTATTCCGGTGTCGGTGTACATATACCCCCAGGTGGCCGTCCATTTTTCATTGAAGGCATAGGCAAAGGCGATGGCGATGTCATAGGCATTATGATTCACCTTGCCATTCTGGTCACCCCAGTTTGCATCCTTTTCAAAGTAATAGGTAAAAGAAGGGCTGACGGTCAGTTTCGGCGCGGCGGCCCACTGCATGCCCAGGCCCAGTACCGCAGGCAGGTCCCTGGCGTAGCTGTGGCCGTCTTCCCGGTTGTTTTGTTGCAACAGAAAGCGTCCCATGGCATTGGTGTCTCCTGGAATTTTGGTCTCCCAGTCCAGGTTGACCCGGGTCTCATATCGCAGGGCCAGGTTGAATGCTTTATTGGGCCGGTAGTTCATGCCGAATACCCCGCCCCAGCCCTGGGCATCCTGTTCAAATTTGGCAATGATATCGCTTCCCAGGTACCCCCGGATATCCACTTTTTTTTCCGTGATCACCCGCCGGATGCCGGCAGAAAATGAAAAATTGTCGCTAAGGGCGTAGGAGGCACCGGCCGTAAGGCCGTAATCATAGCTTTCAACATAGGCATATTGGTTTTTCAGCAGATCTTCCCTGCCCAGCCCGACGCCGGTCAATTTATTGCTGACCTGGCGGGTAATGATATTCCCCTCTTTGTATTCCACTTCCCCGCCCCCGCCCGGGACGGTGAAACTGCCGTAAAATGCCCAATTATCCTTTTTATATATGGCAAATAGGGAGGGCACGACGGGATAGTTTTCATTGCCGTAATCCCTTCCGCCGGTGGTGTGGTCGTAATTGGTGGATATAAACTGGGCATCCAGGGCGCAGGTCAGCCCGTTTTTGAGCTGCATGATCCCGGCCGGGTTGTAGGCGGCGATGTCCGCCCCCTCAATGGCGCCGTTCCGGCTGGGGCCGCCGGCGTAGGCGGCCGATAAATTCTGCTTGTTATCCACCCCGCCGGCCAGCACCGCCTGGGGTACCCCTAACAAAGCGGCCGTAAGGGCCATCATTACCAGTATTTTTTTCATTTTGTCTCCTTCAACTCCAGTCCCGCATGAGAGGCATTTAGCAATGCGGATCCATCCAAATCATATATAAAATACGGAGCCGCTATTTACCGGTTATTTCCCTGTTTGTCCACCGGATTTTTGGGTTTACCGTTTTCAAAGGATTGAATTTTTGGTATTGGCATGGAAAGGGAGTTAACCTCTGTATTTTTGGGTCACAAGGGTGGTTTTTTATGGGCAGAATGGGAATAATCGCATGTGCAATGCTTTGTTTTATCTGGGTTTCAATGGTGTCCCCTCCATGTTTCGCCTCCGGGGTTGATGCGGCCAATGCCGCAGTAAAGGCATTGAAGGCGGGAGACAGGAAAAAGGCAGAAATATTGTTTAGAAGCGCCCTGAGGTCCAATGAACTCTCAAAAGAAAACTATATCATTGTGAACAACCAATTGGCAGAACTCTTGCGGTCTCAAGCCAAAAACGGCGAAGCCATTGACCGCTATTCCGAATCCCTCTACCTGATTCCGGACAATCCAGGGGCCCGGCTGGGGCGGGGCACCCTCTATCATCAAATGGGGAAATACCAAAAGGCTGTCCAGGACCTGACCCGGTACACGGAGCTCATGCCAAAAGATCCCAACGGTTATATACAGAGGGCACTGGCTTTCAGGGCATTGAACAACTTCGACCGGGCCATATCCGACATGGATCATGCCGTCTGGCTGAGACCGGGAAATAAAACCGCCCATATCCGCCGGGGGAATACCTATTTTGCAGCTGGCAACTATAATCTGGCATTGGCTGATTTTGAGACGGCCGTTAATATTGATTCTAAAAATCCCTATGCCTACCAGGCCATGGCCTGGGTCTATGCCGCCTGCCCAAACCCGGATTTCCGCAATGGAAAAAAAGCGGTTGAACTGGCACAAAAAGCCCTGAAACTCGAAAATACCACCCCGGCCGATCCGCTTTTTCCGGCCACCCTGGCAGCGGCCTATGCCGAATCAGGGATGTACCGGAAAGCCGCAGACGCCCAGAAACTGGCCATTGCCAGGGCAAGGGGGGGACAGGCCGGCATGGCGGAGCATTCCAGGAGGCTGAATTTGTATGAACAGGGGCGGCCTTACCGGCCTGAATGAACAGGCCCGTACCGGTTGCATCTGCCAGGCGTTCAGCTGGCGGGAATTAAAAAAATAAACTATGCCCAAGCGGCAGAATTCAATATGCGGAGTCTATGATATGTCAAAATTAATAGCCGGCAGAACACTGGAACAATGGCTTGAATCCCATCCGGTTCTGGCGCAGCTCATGGGCAGTGAGGAAACCTTCTGGTTCAACAGACATCCCCGGGCGGTGGCCGCCACCCTGGCCGGTCTGGATATCGGCCAGGAAGATGTCCAGGATGCGGCAGACCGCCTGGACCGTTTTGCCCCCTATATTTCACGGGTGTTCCCGGATACTGCGGAACGAAAGGGGATCATTGAGTCCCCCCTTATATGTATTCCGGACATGCAGGACGCCCTTTCCAGATACCTGGGGCTGCCCCTTGCCGGCAGGCTGATGCTCAAGTGTGACAATGATCTGCCCATATCCGGTTCGGTGAAGGCCAGGGGAGGCATCTATGAAGTCCTGAAGCATGCCGAGTCCCTGGCCGTTGAAAACGGACTGCTTTCCCCTGGCGACAATTACGCCGGCCTGGATGACAAGCGGTTTAAGGAATTTTTCGGCCGGTATTCCATTGCCGTGGGCTCAACCGGAAACCTGGGCCTGTCCATCGGTATCATGGGCGCCCAACTGGGATTCCGGGTCACGGTTCATATGTCGGCCGATGCCAAAGCCTGGAAAAAGGACCGTTTAAGGGCCAAAGGCGTTGAGGTCATCGAATACGACGGAGACTACGGCAAGGCCGTGGCCCAGGGCCGGAAACAGGCGGCGGCAGATCCTCTATGCCACTTTGTGGATGATGAGAATTCAAAGGATCTGTTCATGGGATATGCCGTGGCGGCCCTGCGCCTTAAGTCCCAGTTGGCGGACCTTGGGGTCAAACCGGATAAGGACCACCCGCTTTTTGTCTATCTGCCCTGCGGGGTGGGCGGTGCCCCCGGCGGTATCTCCTTCGGCCTGAAACTGGTATTCGGAGAACATGTCCACTGCATATTTGCCGAACCCACCCGGTCGCCGGCCATGTTCCTGGGGGTGTACACGGGGATGCTCGACGGGGTCTGTGTTCAGGATTTCGGTCTGGACAATGTCACCGATGCCGACGGCCTTGCCTGCGGGCGGCCTTCGGGATTCTCCGCAAAACGGATGAAAGATCTCATCGACGGATTTTATACCGTATCCGATGCCACCCTTTTTCGCCAGCTTGCCCTCATGGCCGATAATGAAAAGATATTCATGGAGCCGTCGGCCCTGGCCGGGCTTTCCGGAATGGCACATGTCCTTCGAACACCGGACTGCCTGGAAGGGAGCGGATGCGCAAATCACCCGGACCGGGCCGTCCACATCGCCTGGGGAACCGGGGGCGCCATGGTGCCCAGAGAAATAATGGACGCCTATTATTTAAAGGGCAAAAGCCAGGCCCGGTGAACCCCAACCCATCGGAACAGATGTGGGTTCTTGGCTGAGCGGTTCTGTCGCGGATTTGTCAAAGTCTCACCGGGTATGCTACATAATCATCCATGATGGATGATATCCCCCAGGTTGCCTTTCATAAGCCGAAAAAAGACCGGTTTGAGTTTGAGGTGCTTCCCTTTGAACACTTTTTTTCAAGAAAGATCAAACCGGACTTTCCCGTGGACCGGCCCCACCGTCTGGAATTTTATCAGCTCTTATATATCACCAAGGGAGAAGGCAGGCATTATATTGATTTCAAGCCCTATGAATTTTCCCCCGGCAGCCTTCTTTTTGTCTCTCCAGGACAGGTCCATGCCTTTGAGGTGAACCTGGAAGCGGCCGGATTTCTCATTCTCTTTACCGAAGATTTTCTGGCCAAAAACATGATCCATTCGGATATTCTCCCCTTTTCCAGATTGTTCAACTACCATCTTTATCCGCCGGTAATACCGCCGCGGGACACCCCTGATTCTGTTTTCGGCCCCATTATCAATGAGATCCATAACGAGTATATGCTTGCCGAATCCTTTGCCAAGGAGGAGATGCTCAGGACCCTGCTTAAACTCCTGCTGCTCAAGGCGGAGCGGATTAAACGGGAATTGGCCCCAGGGGAAAAGAATTCGGAATGGGTGGCCAGGTTTGGTGAATTCAAATCCCTGCTGGCAGATAAATTTGCTG
The DNA here is from genome assembly GCA_028768525.1 of Desulfobacter sp. Taxonomy (NCBI): domain Bacteria; kingdom Pseudomonadati; phylum Thermodesulfobacteriota; class Desulfobacteria; order Desulfobacterales; family Desulfobacteraceae; genus Desulfobacter; species Desulfobacter sp. The sequence goes on from CP054837.1 coordinate 4,492,165, forward strand.
AAACGCGGAATGCGCAGGCCTATGCGGATATGATGAATATCTCTTATAATCATCTCAATAAAATTGCCAAGGCCGTGACCGGCAGTACGGCCAAATCCTTTATCGACGGGTTTATCATTCTGGAAATCAAGCGGCAGCTGGCCGTATCCGATATTTCCGTCAAGGAGCTGGCATATCTTATGGGATTTGACGAACCCACCAATTTTGTAAAATATTTCAGAAAGCATACCCGTAAGTCCCCGGCCCAGTTCAGAAGAGTGCTGATGCAATCGCCGGCATTTTAAAATATCCATCTGATTCGATATTTACCATTCTTTGCCACAGATGCACCTATAAAATCGTTGTGGCAGGCTGTATTCTGGTGTCCAAATTGTGTTCCCCAGATTAAGAGGTAAAAAAATGAAGTTAAACAAAGAGATTCAAGAGGCATTGGCCAAAATCGGTTCGGTGACAATGACAACGCTGGACCAGAAAGAATCGGAGCGGCCCGTCATGCACAGCCGCATCATCAGTATCTGCGGCAGTGACGACCAGGGTATTTATTTTCTGACCATGAATGTAAAACCCTTTTACCGCCAGCTGAAGGACAATCCCGACCTGTCCCTTTGCGGGATTTACCCCTCAAGCCGTAAAACCGGGAAAAATGCCGTGGGCCAGCCTTCCTTTGCACCGGGATTTACCCTGAGGATTACGGGCCAGGCACGGGAAATCCCCCGTGAAGAGGTGGAAAAAAAAGCGGCGGCCGGCGACGGCATCCATCAGTATTTTCTTGAGGATGCGGCCCGTTATCCCGCCATTCGTTTTTTTTGTATCCATCGGGGAAAAGGGGAAATTTTCGACTTTGACTTTGAGACGGAACACCGGGACCACAAGCTGCTGCGGACAAGATTCGCCTTTGGCGGCGAGACAGTCAATCCTGCCGGCGCCCGCATCAATCCGGACGCGTGTATTGCCTGCGGAGAATGTTTTGAGGCCTGTACCTTTAAAGCCATCGTCCCCGGCGAACCATACCGCATAGAGGGTGCCAGGTGCGACGAATGCGGCAGCTGCTTCCAGGTCTGCCCCCAGGAGGCCATTGCGCTTTCGCTTACCATCTGATATTCAAATCCGATCCTTATATGAAGATGATATAACAGTAGAAGATAAGGATTTCATGCAAAGGAGCAGATATGAAAAAATGGCTGATCGAAGAGCTGATATGTCCTGAATGTCTGAAAAAAAATCAATCTCAAAGCCAGGATAACGAAATCGTACTCATCCCGGATATCATCAGGGAAACAGATACTGAAATCATTGAGGGGCGGTTGGACTGTCCCCAATGCGGCAAAGGATATGGCATCCATGACGGCATTGCCGTGGTGGTGCCGGAAGAAACACTGCCCGTCACCCGCGAGACAGCCGGATACGGATCGTTTTCCATGCTTTCCTCCTATCTGTGGAGCCATTATTCAGAGTTTTTCAACGGGCCGGATGCCACTGACGCCTATAAGAAATGGGCTGCCGCGTTTACACCACGGGCGGGATGGGCCCTGGATATCGGCTGCTCTGTGGGACGGCTGACCTTTGAGATGACCAAGACCCATGACCGGGCCGTCGGGGTGGATACCTCCCTGCCTTTTATCCGGGCTGCACGGAGGCTGGCCGCCCGGGAGCGGCTGACCTTTGATCTGGTCATGGAGGGGCAGATCACCGAGGAGCGGTCCGGGGGCCTGGATCCGGAATTTAAATTCAAAGATGCCGAGTTCATCGTGGCCGATGCCATGGCATTGCCCTTCCGGTCCCACCGGTTTGCCACGGCAAGTTCGGTAAACATCCTGGAAAAGGTGCCGGATCCGGCAGTACACCTGGGTGAGGCCAATCGGGTGCTGGACAAGGCGGAGGCCGGGTTTTTGTTTTCGGATCCCTTTTCCTGGGATGAAACAGTGAACCGCCCGGATCTCTGGCTCGGCGGTCGAAATGAAGGCCCATTCAAAGGGTTCGGCATGGACAATATCTGCCGTCTTCTTGAAGAGGGGACCGGGGTGTTTTCCCCCGGATTCAGCATCCGGGAAACCGGGCAGGTGCTGTGGAAAATCAGAAAAACAAGGAATTTGTGGGAACACATTACCTCCCAGTTTGTCATGGCCGATAGAACGGCTGATAACAGAAACGAACACAAATAAATAGGAAGGATGTTGTGGAAAAGCAGAAGCAGGGAATTTGCGGATTATGTTTTCACAGCCCCGGCTGCGGTGTGACGGTTCATTTTGACGGCCAGGGAAAAATAGACAGGCTGACTCCGGATCCAGAGGCTCCCATGGGAAATGCGCTCTGTCCCATGGCCGCCAAGGCCAGGCAGATTATTTATTCGGACAGCCGGATTAAACAGCCCCTGAAGCGGAAAGGCCCCAAGGGAAAGCTTGATTTCGAGCCGGTCTCCTGGGAGGAGGCCTTTGATATCATTGCCCGGAAAATGGATGGGATCAAGGCGGCCCACGGCCCCGAGGCCCTGGGCTTTTACGCGGGCACCGGCACCTATGAGCGGGCATTTAAAGATGCCTTCCAGCTGGGCGGATCAGAGATATACCTGGCCTCCAGCATCCTCTTCCCCTACGGTTCGCCCAATACCTTCGGTGTGGGCGCTCCCTGCTACACTTCCCTGGGGGTGCTGGCGCCAAAGCTCACCATGGGCTGCCTGCATACGGACATGTTTTCCGATGTGGACAATTCGGATCTCATCATCGTCTGGGGAACGGATCCCTCCACCTCCACCCCGCCGGAAATGTTCGGCCGCATCGTCCGGGCATCCCGGGAAGGCGCCCGGATCATTGTGATTGACCCCAGGCAGACCGCCTCGGCCAAACTGCCGGACAGCCTCTGGGTGCCCATCCGGCCGGGCAGTGACGGGGCCCTGGCCCTGGGACTCTCCCATATCCTGATCCGGGACGGATGGGTGGACCAGGCCTTTGTGGAGGACTGGGCCCTGGGATATGAGGAATTTGCCGACTATGTCAAAGAATTCACTCCCGAGCGGGTGTCGGCCCTCACCGGGCTGTCCCCCTCCCTGATCCAGGAGCTGGCCGAGGAAATTGCCGATGCAGAAGGGGCAAGCTATATCATGTATACCGGGCTTGAATACACCAAGTCCGGGGTGCAGAACATCCGGGCCGTGCAGGTGCTCTGGGCCCTGGCCGGGCAGATGGATGTGGAGGGAGGCCGCTGCTTTGTCCGGCCCGAAAACCAGATCCGGCTGAACCGGGACCACCAGATTGCAAGCCCGGGCTGGGACAAATCCATCGGTGCCGGCCATTTCCCGCTCTATGCCCATTTCTGCGGGGGAGAGCCCCATGCCAACCGTCTGCCCCGGGCCATCCTGGAGGGGAACCCCTATAAGATCCGTGGACTCTTTGTCATGGGGGCCTCCATCCTCACCTCCTGGCCGGATCCGGTGTTATGGCAGAAGGCCTTTGACGCCTTGGATTTTATGGTGTCCATTGACCTGCAGCTGACCCGGGATGCCGCCTGGGCCGATATTGTCCTGCCGGCCACCACTGCCTTTGAGCAGTCCTCCTACTGCTTTTACGGCAACGCCGTCCGGTTGAGGGAGAAAATGATCGAGCCGGTGGGCGACAGCAAACCCTGCTTTACCATTCTCACTGAACTGGCCCGGAAACTGGGGTACGGGGACAGGTTCCCGGCCACGGAAACGGAGCTTCTGGACCGGGTGCTGAAGGGCACGGGCATTACCCGGGCAGACCTGGAACAGTCGCCTCGGCTGACGGTCAGAAAGCCCGCCGAGCCCACGGCCTACCGGAAATGGGAAACCGGGCTGCTTCGACAAGACGGCCGGCCCGGCTTTGAAACGCCCTCGGGCAAATTTGAGATCAAGTCCACCATTTTAGAGGAGTTGGGATACGAGGGCCTGCCCAAGTACGAGGAGTCTTTTGAAACCCCGGTCAGCCAGCCCGGGATGGTCAACCGGTTCCCCCTGATCCTGGGTACGGGCCCCTTTAAGCCGGACATGAAATCCTGCCTGAGGGCCGTACCGGCCTTCATTGAGAAATATCCCCATCCCATGGTCCAGATGAATCCCAAGGACGCCTCGGACAGGAACATTGAAAACGGGGACCCGGTGGTGGTGAAAACCGCCAGGGGATTTGTGGAGATGCGGGCCGGCATCACCGAAAGCATCATGGAGGGATTTGTCTATGCCCCTGTCGGCGGGGGCGGGCCCCAGGGGACAGACTCCTGGAAAAAGGCCAATGTCAATGTTTTAACCGACCTTGAACAATTTGACCCCATTTCCGGGTTCCCTGTATACAAAACCCTGATGTGCCAGGTTAAAAAGAAACGGCGGCGCCGGACCATCGTGGTCCAGGACCCCAGCCTGGGCTGTGTGGGCTAGGGCGGGTCAGATGGTGTTGATCTCGGCTTCCAGATAGCTGATAAACACGTCCCTGGCATCGTTGGGCTGCGTTTCATCTGTGATCAATGCGATGGCATACATGGGCAGTTCCGGCAGGTTCAGCTGCGCCGGCGCTTTTTTCAGCCCCTCTTTCAGTGCGCCCTGGGGCAGAATCGATAATCCCATTCCCGCCTGGACCGCGGCCTGGATATTTGCAATGGAGCTGCCGGTGAACATCACCTCCCATTTCCGGTTGATTTTTTCAAGGCTCCCTGTGGCCAGCCCCCTGAAACTGCAGGGGGCCGGCAGGAGTACGAGGTTCACCGGTTCCTGGAGCAGCGCCGTATCGGTATCCCTGCCCACCACCCAGACCAGCGGCTCCCGGGTCAGGGTACGGCAGTCTCCCTGGTATGCATCTTTCCCGGTGACCACCAGGTCCAGTTCCCCTTTTTCAAAAAGGGGGATCAGGTGAATCCCCATATCCGTGCGCACCTCAAGATGGATATTGGGATATTGTTTCCTGAATTTACCGAGAATGGCGGGAAGCCGTTCGGGTAAAAAATAATCGATCAGTCCCACCTTAAGGTTCCCCGAGGCCTTGGGCGTCGTCAGCCGGCTCACCGCTTCATCATGGACGGACAGTATCCGTTCCGCCTGCTCCAATAGAAGTTCTCCCTCAAGGGTGAGTGAAAAATGTTTACTGGTCCGGTTGAAAAATTTGGTGTTCAGCCGCTCTTCCAGGCGCCGTATTTTCACACTGACCCCGGACTGGGTCAGGCCGATATTTTTTCCCGCCAAGGTGAAGCTGCCTGTTTTGGCGACTTCCATAAAACAGCGCAGCATGTCTATCTCGAGATTAATCATGGGATACATGATAATCTATCATGCATATCATGACAACTATTAATTTGCGTTATTGATAGGCGGGCTTATAATACCTTCATCATCCACGTAAACGTATTGGAGGGGAAGGGCTCCCCAGTTAATTAAAAAAGGAGATGTAATATGAAAGTTGTCGGATTTAATGGCAGTCCCAGGAAAAAAGGAAATACCGCCGGTTGTTTGCAAACGGTTTTCGCTGAACTGGAAAAGGCGGGGATCGAAACGGAGATGATTCATGTGGGCAAGGAAAAGGTCCGGGGCTGCCTGGCCTGCTACGGGTGCGCAAAAAACCAGGATAGGGCCTGCACCCTCACAGATGATCCGGTAAATGAATGGATCCAGAAAATAATAGACGCCGACGGGATTCTCATCGGATCCCCGGTCCATTTTTCAGGGGTTGCCGGCACCATGAAGTCTTTTCTTGACCGGGCCTTTTTTGTGGCATCGGTCAACGGCGGGCTGTTCCGGCACAAGGTCGGTGCTGCTGTGGCTGCCGTCCGGCGGTCCGGCGGTCTGCCCACGGTGGATACTTTGAATCATTATATCAACTATTCCGAAATGATCATGCCTTCTTCAAACTACTGGAATGTGGCCCACGGCATGAACCCGGGTGAAATGGAGCAGGACGGCGAAGGCAAGCAGATCATGGAAGTGCTGGGCAGGAACATGGCCTGGCTCATGAAACTCATGGAATACGGGCAGGGGCAGATTCCCGCCCCTGAACCCGTTGCAAAAACACTGACCAATTTTATCCGCTAGCGGTCATGAATCCAATCCATCATGCCGGGAATCCAGCATGCGCCGGCGGAGATTAATGTGCAGATCCGGGTGGGCCTTGGTAATTTCGGTGCAGGCCGGGGCCCGGCCGATGGGCATGCTGTGGCCGCTTTCTATTCGGGGCATGGTCGGTCCCTCTTGGTATTGTATCTCGCCGGTGCTCACCTGTTCTCAGGCGGAAAACCATGGCTTTTCCCCTGGGGGGAACGTCAATACCCAATAATAGAAAAAACGTGTTGAATTGATTCGCTTTTTTGAAAAATAATTTGTATACAAATACCGGTTGCCTGACCAATGCAATGAACCGATGAATCCTTAAGGAGATCTCCATGCCGTACAAGATTGTCGGGCTTTCTGCCAGCCCCGTGAAAAAAGGGAATACCGCCAGTTTTTTGTCAACCATGATGGCGGATGCCGCAGAACGCGGGCTGGAGACGGAAACCGTTGATCTCGGGGCACTTGATATCAAGCATTGCATTCACTGCAACTTTTGCCTGTCTAAACAGAAACCGGGGAGGTATTGCGCCCTGAAAGACGACGCCCAGGCCGTGTTTGAAAAATTGGAAGGGGCAGATATCATTGTGCTGGCCAGCCCTGTTTATTTCATGCGGACCTCCGGGATGATGGCCACCTTCATCGACCGGCTCCGGGTATTTATCTTCGGCAATATTGCCGGGGGCAGGCTGCGGAATAAAATCGGTATCAGTGCCGGGGTGTCCTGGATGCGCCACGGGGGGATGGAGACCACCCACCTTTCCCATCTATACGCCTTTTTCACCCTGGAAATGATACCGGCCACCGCCCACGCCTCCGTCAGTCCCATGGGGGCTTCGGCCCTCAGCAGCCGTCACGGGCAGGGAGAGTTTGACCCGGATGTCCGCCTCGGGGTAAATGAGGATGCAGCCGGATTAAAATCCGCCAGGGCTCTGCTGTCCCGGGGGATGGAACTGGCGGAACTGATTACCGGGCAGAAAAAGATGGCGCCCGGAAACCCTGAATAGAGGGAGCACGATGATGACACCGGAACACCATGCCATGCTGCTGGGCTTTTTCATCGAGGAGATCCTGAACCATCTGGGGGAAACGGGCGAGTCCGTGGTGGCCAAAGCCGTATGCCGGTACGGAGAGGGGCGGGGCCGCCGGATGGCGCAAGCGGCGGCAAAAGACTGCCGGAAGAATGATGCCCTCGGCTTCCTCCTGTATGGTGAAATCAACTGGGATGATACGGGCAACCGGTTTAAGGTCGTCCGGGGAACGCCCTTTTTTTGCCTTCGCGCCGAGAAATGCTTCTGGCACGGGATCTGGCAAAAGAATCATATGCAGGCGGCGGGGCGGCATTATTGCAGATATATTGATCCGGCCATACTCAAAGGATTCAACCCCTCCCTTGAATTTGAGGTGGCACAGCGCATGGGCGAGGGCGCAGATTGCTGCATCTTCAACTATGGGGACTGGCAGCTGGGGGTGATGGATAAGGTGAAGTACCTTTTATTAAGGTCCGCAACCCAAAAGAATGCCTTAAAATCATGGGCCTTTCATTGTGCCGATGTGTACCGGACCTTCTCTTGCGTGCTGGAAAGGGAAACAAAAGATGGCGACGCCGTCATGGAAGTTGTGCGCCGCAGATTTGAAAAACAATTTGGAAAACAGGCCGCCGGTGAATTGTCTGCTCACCTTGCCAGCGGCCGAAGGTAAAACCGTTCCCCCCCATACTCTGAGACCAGGAGTTTCCCGTCCATTACCAGTTGTTCGATACAGGTAAATGCGCCGTCTGCCTTTTTAAGATATGCCCTGACCGCCTCCTCCCGCATGGGATGGACGGCGGTGATGCTGAGGATATCCGTCTCAACGTCACCGGTGTAGGCAAACTGGTTGCCTTCATACCCGATGAGGTATTCGGTTTCCAGTCCGCGGCCGGTAAATATCTGCCAGGCCTTGTTTATTTCGGATTCTTCCGGGGGCCGGACGCTTTTGAGGGCCGGCGGCCGGGTGGGAATGCCCAGATAGGAGAGGCAAGGGTCAAGGTTTTTGATGAAATCGGCGGTTGCTTCCAGGCCGGCCTTTTTGTGGTTTATGCCTTCCACCAGCATGGTTTCCGTGACAAGGGTGCCCCGGAAGGTTTTTGAGAACAGGGTGATCCCCTCCAGAATATCCGTGAACCTGATGGTGGGGTGGGGGCGGTCTGTTCTCCGCCATATTTTTTCATCCAGGGCATCCACCTTGACCGACACCCAGTCTGCCTGTCCCAGATTTTCCCGGACATCCGGCAGGCTGAGCAGGCTGGCGTTGGTGATCACCGCAATCTTTATTCCCAGGGGGCGGAGGCAGCCGATGAGCCGGCCCAGGTTTTTATCCAGCGTGGGCTCCCCGTCGGAGACAATGGTGAGGTAATCAACGGGCTCCCCGCTGGCCCGGGCATGGGCAAGTTTCGCCCGGGTCTGCTCCAGGATCATGTCCGGATCGTAAAAGGCCCGGCGCTGGGGGGGCGCCGGGGCGGATTTGCCCAGCTGGCAGTAGACGCAGGAATAGGTGCATACTTTCGGGGGGATATTGTTGATCCCCACGCTTCTGCCCAGCCGCCTGGAGGGTACCGGGCCGAAGATCAGTTTCTGATCCGGTTTACGGAAGGCGGATTGTGTCATTGTTCCGGTTCCTTTAATATTGTCGTATCCGGCCGTGTCCAGCCGGGCAGTTTCAATTCTTTGTCCCTATTGCTGAAAAAAAAGCAAAGTCCATACCAGAGGGGGGCAAAACGGTATCCCGTCTGGCTTTAACCGCTGTTTTGCCCTAACCCGGCGGGTCCCCCCCCCCTCCCTGGTACAGGCGGAAAGCGGCGCGGCATCTTGTTGGGCGGCCGGAAAGGAGACCGATAACTGATTGGGCCGGCTTCCGTCGGGAGTCCGGTAAATGGGTGCATATTTGCAACCCAGGGGGGCACACTGCTGCCACAGGGGAAAATATTTTTAATCCGGGGGACTGTCGAGGCGGGTTTCCCCTCATCGGGATAATGATCTGGTGGGCAATACCCTTCCCCTTGCGCTCCGGATGCAAATCAACTTTATACGGTAAAAATTTCATTCCCGATAAAAGTATAATCTTGCAACAATTTAGTAAATATTCCTGGCAAAATTACATAATATAAATTTAAAATATGAACATTGTTCATTTTCTACTTGACTGTTTATCCTGTTAATTTTAGATATAACGGAACCTGTCTGTTTCCTAAATTCTTAATACAGGAGGTGTTTCATGGGTCTTGAGCGTTCCTGGCACAAACAGTATCCGGCCGGTATTCCTGCAGAGCTTGATTTCATTGATCTGACCATGCCGGAGTTCCTTTCCCGAAGCGTGGAGCGTTTTCCCGAACACGCCGCCCTGGACTACTTTGGGAAAAAAATAAGCTATACCCGCTTAGATCAGCTGGTCAACGCCTTTGCCCGGGCACTGACGGATCTTGGGATACAAAAAGGGGATACCGTGGGGATGCTTTTGCCCAATATTCCCCAAATCGTTATCGCCAACTACGCGGCTTGGCGAATCGGTGCGGTTACGTCCATGAACAATCCGCTTTATACGGAGCGGGAACTGGATCATCAATTGAACCTGTCGGATTGCAAATTGCTGATCACCCTGGACCTGCTCCACGCCCGGGCCCTGAATCTCATGCAGACCACGCCTGTGGAAAAAGTTGTGGTCTGCCACATCAACAGCTATCTGCCCTTTCCCAAAAAGCAGCTTTTTCCCCTGGTTAAAAAAGATATGTACAAAAAAATAGCGTCGCGTACAGACACCTTTGAATTCACAGATCTGATCCGGACCGGCAGCAATGCCCCCATGGAGAATAAAGCCGAGCTTGATTCCGTGGGAACCCACCTTTACACAGGCGGTACCACCGGGGTCAGCAAAGGTGCCCTGATCACCCACCGGAACATGAGTTACAACACCCAGCAATTGAGGAACTGGTTCCACGATCTCAAGGACGGCGAGGAAAGAGAATTGGCTGTTTTTCCATTTTTTCATTCAGCCGGTTTTACCGGTGTTCAGAATATGTGCATAATGAGCGGCTGGACAGATGTCCTGGTACCCCGCCCCGAACCCGCCGTAATCATCGACATATTGAAAAAATCAAAACCGACCCTGGTGCCGGGTGTGCCGACCATTTATGTGGGACTGCTGGCCGAGGACGCGTTCTTAAAAATGGATCTGAGTTTCATTAAGGGGTTTATCGCCGGGGCAGCCCCCCTTCCCACCGATGTGATTCAGCGCCTGAAAGATCTTACCGGCGGCAGCATGGTCAATGTATACGGCCTGACCGAAATGACGCCCATGGCCACAGCCTCTCCCTGGAAAGGATTGAATAAACCAGGGACAATAGGTGTTCCCCTGCCCAATACCGATCTAAAACTGGTGGATCTGGATACTGCCACCCAAAGTGTTCCCGTTGGTGAGCCTGGAGAAATCTGTTTTAAAGGCCCCCAGGTCATGGCCGGCTACCACAAAAGGCCCGATGAAACCGAAAATACCATGGTTGACGGCTGGCTCCATACCGGTGACATCGGTGTTATGGATGAAGATGGATTTCTCTCCATCGTTGACAGGAAAAAAGATATGATCGTGGCCAGCGGATACAATGTCTATCCCAATGAAATAGACGATCTTCTTTTTACGCATCCCAAGATTCTGGAAGCCGCCACCATAGGTGTACCTGATGAATACAGGGGGGAGACTGTCAAGTCGTTTGTCGTGGTCAAACCGGGAGAAACCCTGACCGAGGATGAGGTCACGGTGTTCTGCAGGGAAAAGTTGGCGGCCTACAAGGTACCGAGACTGATCTCGTTTATCGATGAATTGCCCAAAAGTGCTGTGGGCAAAATTCTGCGCAAGGAGCTTCGAAATCTGTAAAACCTTAAATCGGGTCATGGGTTGAGTTACAGGGCGGTTGCTGCAGGGAAGTCCAAAACACGGTCTTATCCGAGTCGTAATGCAATATACCCAGGGCAGTGCAGGGTAATACCGGCCCTGCCCTTTTATTTTTTACCCCATCCAGAACCTTGCGGACCATTTGAGCCAATTCATGCTTTATAACGGGTTTCATCAAAACGCTTTTAATATGGAAGGCACGAAATTTGTTGATTCTCAGAAAATTATTTTTATCCGGTAGTAAATGTACTCTTAAAGAGGAAGGCCCAACACCAATATATTGTGGGTGGGCATAAAATCCAAAAACTAAGCTTTAATAGACAAAAAGCTCTCACTTTCAGGGTTGTGTGACTTCCTCTGATGTGGTTTGTTTCACTGAACCAATTTGGTTTTTTCCTTCAACCACAGTGTTTGACTGTTGCAGCCGATTTCCTTCAATGTCTTGAAACTTAAAAAAAACATCATAGGAAGCCATTTTGCTAAAATCTAAGCTCTCCAAACTACATCTGGAATCAAATGCCATAGCTTTTTTGGTTCGGCCATTCACATTCTCAATGTAATCGAACTCAAGTTTGACTTCCTGTCCCACTTCTAAGCACAAAATGTTTTTGAAAACAAAATAACCTTTTTTATTCGGTGAAGGATCGTCAATTTTACTAATCTGTATATTGGCAGCATTTCCATTTCCAATATTTTTAAGGGTGATGTTATGAGCTACTTTATAAGGATCATCATCAAGTTCAATATTGTGGATAAGGGCAGGCATAATTGATAAACGCCTTTGAGAAATTAATTCTTGAATTTGATCTAATGATAATTTGTTTTGATCTTTTGCTTCGTTCTGAAGATTATACGTAAATTTCGTGTAGATTCCCAAAACAACTAAAGTGATCCATAAAACAATAAATGTAAGCCACTCTACAAGGGCACCACCTTCAATCTCCAAAAGGTATTTAAATAGGTATAATTCCATAGCTCACTGTTTTTATAGTGCTTAATATTAAAAAGGGTCTCCTAAAAGTAGGTTGTTTTGAGAATGTTGAAATCTGTAGGTAGCCAGATTCAAGGATTGATTGATGACAAATCTTTTAGGAATTTGAAAAAACGTATTGAATTTTAAACAAATCTAAATAGCTTGTAAATAAAAAATTGTATCTCAAAAGAATGAACCAATAGCTAAAAATCGGATAAGTCATAGTATTAGTTTTCGTTTTTTCTCCCAAGTACCAGCCATAATATATGTTATACGGCCATGATTCAATCTTGTGGCCTAAAATCAAGAATATGCCCTGTTTAATTCTCTTTTTCGAAAGATGAAAAACAAGAATTTTTGTTGATTCTTAGAAAAGCAATTTTATCCAGTATTAGATGTCGCCTTACCCCAATATGTAGTGGTCGAGGGAATTTCTAAGAAAGCGTTTAATCATAGACAAAAGGCTCACTACACTACAGCTATTTCCTATGTACTACCATTTGTGTCTCAGGAATTTTTACCTTGATTTTTTTAAGCCGAACTACAAAATCCATGAGCTTTGGTTGGGCTCTGTATTTTTTCGTTTTTTTCAGAAAAGCATTGTTCGTTTCAGAAATTTTTATTCGCTTTTTTCCCTTGGGTTAATACACCAGCGGTTGTCCTTCGGATACTTTTTTCATATTGATAGTTGAGGTATTCAATCATATCAGCTTCATTTACTTTGTTTTTATCAAAATAATTTAACGAAAAATCTTTCCTGAGTGGCCTTGTATGTATTTTTTCAGGCTCTATATAACCTTCATCAAAACCCATTTCATCCAGATCGACCTTTGTTAATGCTTTTATTTTTCCATTTTCTAAATCCATTGTTAGGCCAATATCAGCAGGAAGAAAGGTGGTGTTTTCAAAAGCATCATCATATATTTTAGCCAATCTCACACGTTGGCCTTTCAATTCTTCACCAAACTCTGAAATAAAACACACATCAGGTTTAAGTACCTCATTTATTTTAATTAACCCAAGGCGCCCCAAATGATGTTTATAAAACACTGGACCGTCATAGTCGTCATTTTTATGATTCGCTTCATATCCCTTAAATCCGCCTAAGTGGGCAACCAGCAATTTATACTTTTTATTTCGATAAAGGTCTTTGAATTTCCCTTTATTTCCTATAATTTTATTGTATTCTAATTCGATTTTGTCATCCCAACCGGTATCCCCAGTATAGATCACGCAAAAATCATTTGCAGAAAACATGAATCCGATAGAGTCTCTATCAGAGATTAAGTCATCGTGTTTTGCAGGAATCGCTTTTATTCTAATACCGTTTATTTCAGCGTTCCAGTCTTTATCAATAGTATGAAGCTGATAATTCCGGTCTGAATGAAGTTCAAGCATGCCAATATATTTTTTATATGTGCTTTTTGTAATATATAGGTGAACACTGTTGTCCAAAAACGGAATTTAGGTAAAAAAATATTGTAGGAATTCTCCTTGCGAGATTATGGTTGTTGCGACCAAACAATAACCTGAGAATCCCAAACAAGGAGAATTCCGAAATGATGGTACGTCATGCGAGTCTGTTCAGTCAATTGGTAGCCTTTTTTAACCGTAATAAATTTATGAATCTGGTAGCGAAGAACAAAACAGAACGATATTCCAAGGGGTTCAAAAGCTGGGACCATTTTGTTGCTATGCTTTTCTGTCAAGTTGCCCAGGCAAAGAGCCTGAGGGAAATCAGTGGGGGCCTTGCCTGCTGCATGGGGAAACTGCGCCACCTCGGTGTATCCTCGGCGCCAAGTAAATCAACGTTGTCTTATGCTAATAAGAACCGCTCATGGCAGCTGTTTCAAGATCTTTTCTATGATACCTTTGAATTTTGTCGCAAACATTCACCTGGTGGTCACAAATTCAGGTTCAAAAACAAACTGCTTTCTTTGGACAGCACAACAATATCCTTGTGTCTCAGTCTTTTCCCCTGGGCAGAATTCCGTCGTACGAAAGGTGCCGTTAAACTTCATCTGCTACTGGATCATGATGGCTACCTGCCTTCCTATGCTTACATATCAAATGGCAAGAATCACGAATCCAAATATGCCAAAAGATTCCCGCTCGCACCAGGATCAATTATCACAATGGACCGTGGATATAACGATTACAGCCTGTTTGCTTCCTGGACAGCACAAGATGTATTTTTTGTGACCAGGCTGAAAACCAATGCAGCTTATGAGGTGTTATCAGAGCGTGAGCTACCTCTTCGGAGAAACATTCTCTCAGATGAAATGATCAAGTTTACCGGCCACAATGCCCGGAAAGCATGTCCATTCATATTGCGGAGAATCGTTGTTTGGGATGCGGATAACCAGCGGGAAATCATTTTGCTGACAAATCATTATAAATTCGGAGCAACCACCATCTCGTCTATCTATAAGGATCGCTGGCAAATCGAATTGTTTTTCAAGGCCATAAAACAGAATCTGAGAATCAAGACCTTTGTCGGAACGAGTGAGAATGCCTTGTACACACAGATTTGGACAGCATTAATTGCCATGCTGCTGATCAAATTTCTACAACTCAAATCAAAATTTGGTTGGTCTTTATCCAACTTGATCGCTTTTTTGAGATGGAACCTGTTCAGCTACAGGGATCTTTGGAAATGGCTCGATAAACCGTTTGAGACCGTGCCGACGACCCCACCGCCAGTACAGATGGAATTGCCTTTTAAAAGGTTCTGAAAATATAGGAAACGAAAATTGGGACCTGTTTTTTGAAATGCAAACCTGATGCGTGATTAAAAGGGTTTTTGATGACAAAAAATTCGGATTGCAATTTATTTTGGACAGTAATGATAGGTGAATAACTTTTCTTCGATTAGATTTTAAAAACTCTTTTTTAACATCAACTTCCTTAACATCCTCATATCGAATTCCTTTTGCACGCGCCCAATTATCCCAAATTGTGTTTTCTTTTTGAACTTCAGCATTTCCCTTGATTTTATTGTTATATTTATGAAGAAGAGTAAGAATTGATTCCAGGTCTGATGTGTGATCATTATGCGCATGGGATATAAAAACTGCATCAATCTCCTTGAAAAAGTGTTTTCGGCCTTTAAAATTGTCAATGAAATTGAAACCGGGATCTACGACAATTCCCATCCCATTAATCTTGAGGAAGTATCCTCCGCCTTTGCTTATGTGATAATTGTCAGCGATGATTGGTGTATAGGAATTCCACCTACGCAATACTTCAAAATAATTGTCGGGATTCTTTTCGAATGTTGGATTCTCATCAACAAATTTTAGAAAAATATCTTTATTTTGGTTTGATTTCGCTTCAATTTTTTGTTTTTGTGTTTCATATATTATTTTTGACGTTCGATCTGAACCAGTTTCTATTTTCTTTTGCGATTGAATTTTTTCTTTCGCTGCTTTAATTTTTTTTAAGCAATAAGATATCCAGTACTCTCTCTTTTCTGACTCAAATAGGGTTAAGGCTTTACTATAAGCTTCGATAGCTTCATTATATTTTTTTTGCCGATTATAAATATTTCCAAGGCCATTCCATATAGCAGGGGATTCTGTGCCAAATTTCATGGCTTTTTCATATGCTTTGATGGCTTCCTCATAGTTCTCTTGTCTGGCATACGTATTTCCAAGGCCTATCCAAGTGGGTGAAAATTCATTATCAATTTTTTTACTTTTTTTATAAGCTTTGATTGCTTTCTCATATTTTTGTTTTTGACTATAAATATTTCCAATGGCAGTCCAAGCAAAGGCCAGTTTATCATCAATTTCTAAACTTTTTTTATAAGCTCCGATAGCTTCCTCTGTTTTCATTAAGCCAAGATACGTATTCCCTAAATTCATCCAAGGGATCGCATATTCGTTATCTATTTCAATGCATTTTTTATAGGATTTGATGGCCTGTTCATATTGCCTCTGACTTTCGTAAACTCCACCAAGGCCATTCCAGGGAAATGAAAAGTTCGCATCAATTTCTAAGCTTGTTTTATAAGCTTTGATGGCGTCTTCATATTTTTCTTGATTGCTGTAGCTATTCCCAAGGCCATTCCAGGCAAAAGCAAAATTTTTATCAATTTTTATACTCTTTTTAAATAATTCTTCTGCTTTTAAATGGTCCTCTTTTAGCAATGCAAGGTACCCTTTACTCCAATATTCATACTTAGCAAGACCATTGTCTTTACTTAATTTAAGCAGATTTTTAAAAAAAAGAATTCTCTCTTTAACAATGGTAACTGTTAATGATTCTCTCAAATATTTATCTCGAATGATTTTAATGGCGTCTTCTTTATTCAAAGTGATTCCTCCTCCACCAAAAATTTTAAGAATTTTTCAATAAGGTTTGTAACTACTATTTATATTTATTCCGACTGCTAATGAGGTGTCCCGGCCCCGTCTGAATAATTTGGCGAGCAGTTCCGTATAGCCAATCATGAATACTCGATAGATGTACAAAGGTGAAATAACTATGAGATTTGATCAAGAGTTTTTAAAACAAATTAATAGAATCGTTTCCATTAGGGAAAAGCACAATAAATAAGAATGCGAATTTAAACGGCCAGCGGCCAAATATTTTATTAGGGTATATCGCCCAATGTACAATTATTCTAAAGATATCTTTAAGCGTGTTAGTTCACATTACACAAAACAACATATAAAAACAATTGTTCTATAGAAATGAAGTAAAACAAAACCCCGCAATAATGGTATTATCTGCCACTTTTTCTTCTGACTTCTAAACCCAATATATCGAATGTGGCCATATTCTGAGCCACCGGTTAAGAATCAAGATTATTCCCCGTTCAAGGCCGGTGCTTAGGTGCTCCTGTCCCTTCTTTTATTTCGATTCTCAAATGTGTTAACCCTGCGCACTTCCGGCCCGGCAATCCCTTTCTTTTTTTTCCCGCCAATGGTATCAAAGGGCGGTTTGAAAATTTAACTCAGGAGGCTTGAGACAATGCCGAGAGCATGTGATTTGAAAAAAGGGCAGGTGGTGGAGATCAACAACGACGCCTACCTGGTAAAACATATTGATGTGAGAACCCCCTCCGCCCGGGGCGCGGTGACCCTGTACAAAGTCAGGTTCAGCAATATCAAAACCAAACAGAAATACGAGGAAAGCTATAAGGGGAATGACCTGCTTGAAGAGGTTGACCTCCAGCGGAAGCCGGTGCAGTATCTTTACCCGGACGGGGATTTTCACGTATTCATGGACAGCGTGGAGTATGGCCAGTATATGGTGGCGGCCGATGCCATTGAAGATGAACTGGTCTGGCTCACCGACGGGATGGAGGACCTTGTCGGCCTGATCATCGAGGAGAACATGGTGGCCATTGAAATCCCGGCGGCCCTGGTGTTCGAGATCACACAAACCGCCCCGGCCATCAAGGGGGCCAGCGCCACGGCCAGGACCAAACCCGCCACCCTCTCCAACGGGGTGGAGATCCAGGTGCCCGAATACCTGGAAACCGGCGAAATGGTCAAGGTTAACACTGAAACCAGAAAGTTCATGTCCCGGGCCTGATGGGCCCTCTGTCTCCCTGCGGCCTTTTTTACGGCGGTGATGCCGGAAGGCCGCAGCATTTCCGGGGTACCTGTTCAGGGCCTCGGTACCTCGCCTGATTTCGCCCCTTAAATAAAAAATCGTCTTTTTTTTACGAATTTTATATTCTTCGTAACCTGTGTCTGCCGGGGGATTCAGTTGTTTTTTTGTCAATATCTATAGTTATTATAGATATTTCATTTATTATAAGTGATTGACAATGGAGAAAAAATATAATAACTATAAAAATTGAAATCCCATACATGCATAAAAAAGGAGGCATTATGGAAGACACCTTGACTGTATTTACGGCAAGCAAGTACTGCAATGTTTCGTCGAAAACCATCATCAATTGGGTGGAGGCCGGCCATATCAAGGCCTATAAAACAGTGGGGGGGCACCGCCGCATCCAGCGGGAGGACCTGGAGGCCTTCATGCGAAAGCAGGGCATACCCATTCCCGACGAAAAGGACGATTCCGCCAGGAAGAAAATACTGGTGGTGGACGACGACCTCATCATTGTGGAGTCCATTGTCCAGGCCCTGGAGGAGGATGAATACGACTACGAGGTGATTTCCGCCTCCGACGGATTCGAGGCCGGCCTCCAGGTCAATCACTTCAATCCGGACCTGATGATTCTGGATATCATGATGCCGGACATCAAGGGATACGAGGTTTGCAAAAAGATTAAATCCAACGAAAAGACAAGGGATACAAAGATTATCGTTCTTTCTGCTTACCTGGACGACGAAAAATTCGCCAGGATGAAGGAGAACGGGGCCGATGTCTGCTTTTCCAAACCCCTGCCGCTTCCCCAGCTTAAAGACGAAGTGGCTAAACTGCTTGGATTAAAATAAAAAGGAGGCAGATCATGAATTTAAAAGAATCTTTGGAAAAAAAGAGATTTGTGGTGACCTCTGAGATCCAGGCGCCTCTGGGTGATGAAGAACCCGAAGCCCTGGTGGAGAGTCTGAACAAGGTCAGGGGTCGTGTGGACGGGGTCTCTGTCCAGGACACAGAACTTGAAGGGGTGGTGGGCGACAGCATCAAAACCTGCGAACTCCTGAAGCAGAACCGGTTTAACGCCATTTATCAGACCACCACCCGGGATAAAAACCGGTATCAGCTCCAGAAGGATCTGACCCTGGCCTATGAAACCGGGGTGGACAACCTGCTGGTTTTTACCGAGGACTACCGGATTTCCGGCAGCACCCTCCAGGAGGATATGTTCTTCCATGTGGATTCGGGAAAATTGGGATCCGTGCTGGACCACCTGAAACAGGGAACCTCCATTGAGGGCAACGAACTGGATGCCAAAATGGATTTCACCCTGGGGTCCGGTGTTGAAACGCCCTGGGGACGTAATATGCCCAAGCGGGGGATGGAGGAGATGGAGGATATGATCAATGTGGGCACCGGTTATTTCCTCACCACGCCCATATTTGATTTAGACCAGTTTGAAAAATTTATGAAGCAGGTGACCCCTTTCCGGATACCCGTCATCGCCGAGGTCATGATCCTGAGGACCGCCGGCATGGGAAAATTTCTCAACCGCCATTTTAAATCCGGGCTGGTGCCCGAGTGGGTGATCCAGAAACTGCTCAAGGCCCCTGATAAGGAGAAGGCCAGTATTGAACTGTTTTCAGATACGGTCAACAGCCTGAAGGACATCTGTCAGGGGGTTCACATCATTACCATCGGCGGAGAGGACAAGCTGGCCCAGTATCTTAATGCGGCAAAATTAAGGTAATGGTTTTACCGGAAAATTAACCATTTTGGATGCGGCGAACCAATGATTTCAACTCAGACACGGATACAGGCAACAGCGGATAAGGCGACGATGAAGAATCTGTACGGCTTTGGCAGCAACGGCTGCGGCCAAAAGACAATTGCCCGGAAGACCATAAAGGAGAGCGCAAATGGTCGAAGCAATCAAAATCGACAGGCTGGATGTCGAGCTCAAAGAGGAGGTCCTGGATAAGATACCGGACGCCAATTTCGATCTCTGTCTGACCTGCGGCACCTGCACGGGCGGGTGTCCGGCATCGGAGCAGTTTGGGATGGATCCAAGAAAACTGATCCGCATGCTCAACTTCGGGATGGATGATGAAATTCTCAAATCCGACTGGAAATGGGTCTGCTCCATGTGCGGACGCTGCCAGCTGGCCTGCCCCATGAACATCAACATCCCAAAACTCATCTACAATATCCGTTCTAAAATTCCACGGGAAAAAAGGCCCAGGGGCATCCTGGGCTCCTGCGACCAGCATATCAGAACCGGTTCCGCCATGGGTGCGGCCAAGGAGGATTTTGAATTCACGGTTCTGGATGTGGCCGAGGAGATCCGGGAGGAACACGAGGGGTTCGAAGACCTTGAGGTCACCGTGGACCGGGTGGGGGCCCATATGGTTCTGAACCAGAATTCCAGGGAGCCGGTCACCGAGCCCGAGGAGATGGGGCCGCTTTGGAAGGTGCTCTACAAGGTGGGGGCCGACTGGACCTATCCCTCGGTGATGTGGGCCGGGGAAAATTACTGCATGTTCCTGGCCGACGACGAAGGCTGGCGATATATTATCGAGGAATTTGTCCTACATGTGGACAATAACCTCAAAAGCCCCCTGGTGGTCAACACCGAGTGAGGCCATTCATACTATGCAATCCTGGAAGGGTTGCGAAAATACAATATTCCCCACAAGTTTGAGCTGGTCACCATCATCGAGCTTTACGCCCAGTGGATCCGGGAGGGAAAACTCAAGGTTAATTCCGACTGGAACAGGGACCTTGGCGTTAAATTTACCGTCCAGGATCCCTGCAATATCGCCAGGAAAACAGGGTCCAACAAGATCGTTGACGATTTGCGGTTCGTGGTGAAAACCGTTGTGGGCGAAGAGAACTTCATCGATACCGTTCCCAACCGCATCAATAACTTCTGTTGCGGGGGCGGGGGCGGTGCGCTCCAGGCAGGATTCCCGGACCAGCGACGGGCCTACGGCAGGATCAAGTTCAACCAGATAGCAGCCACGGGCGCCAATTACGTGATCGCCCCCTGCCACAACTGCCATGGCCAGATTGAGGACATCGGCCATCATTACGGCGGCAATTACCATGTGGTTCATCTCTGGACCATCATCTGCCTTGCCATGGGGTGTCTTGCGGAATCGGAACGGGCCTATCTGGGGCCGGACCTGGCAGAGGTCATGCTGCCCCGGACACAAACCTAAAGGAGGGATGCAATGGAAAACAAAGGTAACGGGTCGGTAATGGTAGTGGGTGCCGGCATTGCCGGTATCCAGGCATCCCTGGATCTGGCGGATTCGGGATACCTGGTCTACCTGCTGGACAAAAATACGGCCATCGGCGGGACCATGGCCCAGCTGGACAAAACCTTTCCCACCAATGATTGTTCCATGTGTATTATTTCGCCCAAGCTGGTGGAGGCGGGGCGCCATCTGAACATTGAGCTGATCACCATGGCTGAGATTCAGTCCGTGGAGGGGGAAGAGGGAAATTTTACGGTGAACGTCCGGGAAAACCCCCGGTTTATCGATACGGATAAGTGCACGGCCTGCGGGGAGTGCGCCGGGGCCTGCCCGGTGGAACTGCCTTCCCGGTTCGACGAAAATTTAAGTGGCAGAAAGGCGGCCTTCAAGCTCTATCCCCAGGCCATGCCTTCGGCCTATTCCATTGAGAAAAGGGATAAGGCGCCCTGCCGGCTCACCTGTCCGGCCGGGCTCAATGTCCAGGGCTATGTCCAGATGGTGAAGACGGGCAAATTCAAGGAGGCCCTGGATATCATCATGGAACAGCTGCCCCTGCCGGGCGTCCTGGGGCGGATCTGTCCCCATGAATGTGAGGATGCCTGCCGCAGGTGTGAGGTGGATGAGCCCGTGGCCATCCGGGATCTGAAGCGGCTGGCGGCGGATAATTTTGATCCGAGAGAGGTCGAGATTCCCTGCGCGGAAAAGATCCATAAAAAGGTGGCCGTGATCGGGTCCGGCCCGGCCGGGCTGTCTGCGGCCTATCACCTGGTCCGCCGGGGCGTGGACGCCGTCATTTTTGAGGCCCTGCCCAGGCCCGGCGGCATGCTCAGGGTGGGGATTCCCGACCACCGGCTGCCCCCTGAGGTCCTGGACAGGGATATCGAGGTCATCACCAATCTGGGGGTGGAGATACATTGTGACCGTCGCCTGGGGCAGGCGTTTACCGTGGACAGCCTGCTGGCCGACGGGTTTGATGCGGTCTTCCTGGGGCTGGGGGCCCATAAGGGCATCCGGTTAAGCATTCCCGGCGAAGATTTAGACGGGGTTTGCCAGGGGGTGGCGTTTTTGCGGGAACTCAATCTCACCGGCACCACCCAGGTCGGTAAAAAGGTGGCCATCATCGGCGGGGGCAACGTGGCCATTGATGTGGCGCGCTCCGCGGTCCGTCTGGGCGCAAAAGAGGTGACCATCCTTTACCGGCGGACCCGGAAAGAGATGCCGGCCTGGGAGGAGGAGATATCCGCGGCCGAGGCGGAAGGGGTTGAGGTTGCATACCTCACCGCACCCCAGATGGTCATTGAAAAGGAGGGCAGGGTGGCCGGCCTCCGGCTCATAAAAATGGAATTGGGAGAGCGTGATCCCTCGGGGCGGCGGCGGCCGGTGCCCCTGCCCGGGTCCGAGTACGACATTGAGATTGATCAGCTTATCCCGGCCATCGGCCAGCGGCCGGATATATCGGCCCTGGAGGATCTGGCGGATATTAAAATCTCCAGGTGGGATACGGCCGAGGTCAATTCCCTGACCCTGGAAACGGATAAGCCCGGGGTCTTTGCCGGGGGGGATTTCCAGACCGGGCCGGGGGTGGCCATATCCGCCATTGCCGCCGGCATGGAAGCGGCCGAGTCCATTACCCGGTATCTCAAAGGCGAAGACATGGAGGCGGGCAGGGAACTGCCGGTGGCCGAAGAGCCCGAGTACCGGCCGGTGGATGAAAAATGGCCCGCTGAACCCCGGTATCAAATGCCTGAACTGCCCCCAGCGGAGCGGGCCGGGAATTTTAAGGAGGTGGAACTGGGCTACTCTGTTGAGCAGGGGCAAAAGGAGGCCGGCCGGTGCATCAACTGCGGGTACTGCTCGGAATGCATGCAGTGCGTGGATGCCTGCCTGGCCCATGCCGTGGACCACAACATGCTGGGGAAAACCCACGAAATCAACGTGGGGGCCATTATCCTGGCGCCGGGGTTCTCCCCTTTTGAGCCGGAGAAACTGGTGACCTATTGCTACGGCCACAGCCCCAATATCATGACCTCCCTGGAGTTTGAGCGGGTCCTTTCGGCCTCCGGTCCCTATGCCGGCCATCTGGTGCGGCCCTCGGACCATGCCGCACCCAGGAAAATTGCCTGGCTCCAGTGTGTGGGCTCCAGGGACATCAATAAGGGGGACCATTCCTATTGCTCAGGGGTCTGCTGCATGTATGCCAACAAGCAGGCGGTGATCGCCAAGGAGCATGCCGATTACGACCTGGACTGCGCCATATTCTTCATGGACATGCGGACCCACGGCAAGGAGTTTGACAAGTATAATATCAGGGCCCAGGACGACAACGGGGTGCGGTTTGTCAGATCCCGCATCCATTCGGTGTTCCCGGAGCCCGGGGACAAATACCGTCTGGTATATTCCTCCGAAGCGGGCAATTCCGTAGAGGAGATATTCGACATGGTGGTCCTCTCCATCGGTCTGGCACCGACAAAGGATGCAAAGGATCTGGCGGAGAAGATGGGCATTGAACTCAATGGCCACGGGTTTGCAGACACTAGGAATCTCACGCCGGTGACCACCAGCCGGAAAGGCATTTACGTCTGCGGCACCTTCCAGGAGCCCAAGGATATCCCGGGCTCCGTGATGGAGGCCTCGGCTGCGGCGGCCACGGCGGTGATGAACATGAAAGATGCCAGGTGGTCCCGGACACGGACACGGGAACTGCCGCCGGAACGGGATTTCACCGGCATGGCGCCCCGGATCGGGGTCTTTGTCTGCAATTGCGGGATCAATATCGGCGGGGTGGCCGACGTGCCGGCGGTAAGGGATTACGCCCGGACCCTTCCCTATGTGGTCCATGTGGAGGATAATTTATTCACCTGTTCCCAGGACGCCCAGGACCATATGAAGGATGTGATACGGAGCCAGGATATCAACCGGGTGGTGGTGGCATCCTGCTCCCCCCGGACCCACGAGCCCCTTTTCCAGGAAACCATCCGGGACGCCGGTCTGAACAAGTACCTCTTTGAGATGGCCAATATCCGGGACCAGAATACCTGGGTCCATATGAACCAGCCGGAAAAGGCCACCCAGAAGGCCAAGGACCTGGTGCGCATGGCCGTGGCCAAGGCCGCCTTTGTGCAACCCCTCCACCAGGTGGATTTGCCCATTAAAAAGGCGGTGCTCATCATCGGGGGCGGGGTTTCCGGAATGGAGGCCGCCGTCGGCGCGGCCGCCCAGGGGGTGGATGTCCACCTGGTGGAAAAGGCACCGGTGCTCGGGGGCATCGCCAACCATTTGAACACCACCTGGAAGGGGGAGCCGGTGCGGGTCTACCTGGATCACCTGGTGGCATCGGTGAAATCCTTTGAACAGATCACCGTCCATATGGCATCCGAGGTGACTGCCACCACCGGTTCCATGGGGAATTTTGTCACCACCGTCGCCAGTGGCAGCGGCGAGGTTTCCATTGAGCACGGGGCGGCCATCATCGCCACCGGCGGCATGGAGCACAAGCCCGATGAGTACATGTACGGCGAGCACCCCGACGTGCTCACCCACCTGGACATGGATGAGGCCTTTAGGGAGAAGGACCCGCGGATTGAGGCGGCAAAGAAAATTATCTTTATCCAATGCGTGGGCTCACGGAATGAGGAAAATCCCTATTGCTCCAAGGTCTGCTGTACCCACAGCCTCAAATCTGCCATCGCCCTCAAGGAGATGGACAAGAGGAAACGGGTCTATGTGGTCTACCGGGATATCCGGTCCTACGGATTCCGGGAAGACCTTTACCAAAAGGCCCGGCAGCTGGGTGTGCTCTTTATCCGCTACGATTTGGAAAAGATGCCCGGCCTCTCCCTGGATGCCGAAGGCAACCTGGTCTTTACTGCCATGGACCATGTCCTCCAGATGGAGGTGCTCATCAATCCGGATCTGGTGGTGCTGGCCTCCGGCATCACCCCCGGTGACAATAAGGCCCTGTTTGAAAAATTCAAGATTCCCACCAATGCGGAAGGGTTTCTGGTGGAGGCCCATGCCAAGCTGCGGCCGGTGGATTTTGCCTCGGACGGGCTTTTTGTGGCGGGCCTGGCCCACTATCCCAAGCCCCTTGAAGAGAGCATTGCCCAGGCCCGGGCGTCCGTGGCCCGGGCCATGACCATCCTCTCCCGGGATTCCCTCAAGGTGGGGGGCGTGGTGGCTGAAGTGACCCCGGAAAAGTGTGCGGTCTGCCTCACCTGTGTGCGGACCTGCCCCTATTCCATTCCCCGCATCCACGCGGACGGCTATGCCATTATCGAGCCTTCCGAATGCCACGGCTGCGGGGCCTGTGTCGCGGAATGCCCGGGCAAGGCCATCACCCTGAACCATTTCACCGATCAGCAGATCATTGCCAAAACCGATGCCCTGTTTGACAACGCGGCGCCGGGAACAAGGGAGGTGCAATATGAGTAGCCGGGAATTCAGCCCCAGGATCATTGCCTTCTGCTGCCAGTACTGAGCTTATGCAGCAGGGGACCTGGCAGGTTCCATGAGGCTTTCCTATCCTGCGGATATTAAGATTATCCAGGTGCCGTGCACGGGCCGGGTGGATATCATCCACCTGCTCAACGCTGTGGAAGACGGGGCCGACGGGGTTTATGTGGCGGGCTGCCTGGAAGGGGAGTGCCATTTCAGGGAGGGCAACCTCAAGGCCAAAAGGAAGGTGGCCTATGTGAAAAAGACCCTGGAAACCATCGGCATTGAACCCGAGCGGGTGGAGATGTACAACCTCTCCTCGGCCCAGGGGGCGCGGTTCGCTGAGATTGCCAATGAAATGGCGGAAAAAATACAGGCGCTGGGGCCCTCTCCCATTGCAGCAGAACCCAGGACAGCAAATTCCGCAGCCTGATCGCTAACAAGGGCCGGTTTTCGCCAATTGGGCAGGCCGGCCCGGATAAAATAAGGAAAGGTGAGTTATGATAGTTGCTGATCGAAAACCCATAGACGAGATACTGGGCATGGTGGCAGACTGCAGCAAAATCCTTGTGGTGGGCTGCAAAGGCTGTGTGACCGTCTGCAATGCGGGCGGTGTTAAGGAGGTGGAAATCCTGGCCGCCACCATGAAAATCGCCAGGAAAAAGGCGGGCAATCCCCTGGAGGTGGCCGAGCATGTACTGGAGCGCCAATGCGACAGGGAGTATGTGGCCCAGCTGGGGGAGGAGGTGAACGATTACGATGCCGTGGTCTCCATGGCCTGCGGGGTCGGCCCCCAGTTTTTATCGGAAATGTATAAGGAACAGCGGTTTTATCCTGCCGTGAATACCACCTTTTTCGGCGGGGCCGTCCAGCACGGGGTATGGGAGGAGCGCTGCGCCGGCTGCGGCGCCTGCGCCATCCATAACTTCGGGGGGCTCTGCCCCATTGCCCGGTGTGCCAAAAGCCTGCTCCACGGCCCCTGCGGCGGATCGTCCAACGGGGTCTGCGAGGTGAACAAGGACACCGAATGCATCTGGGACACCATCGTCAGAAAGAAGATGGCGGCCGGCCAGCTGGAAGACCTTATCGGGGTGAAACCGTTGAAAAACTGGAAAACCGCCAGGGACGGCGGGCCGCGTAGAAGCATTCGTGAAGAACTGCTCCAGGGCAATATATAGGGAGGTGGATAAAATGACAGAATACAAATCAGGCAGCAATCTTGAGAAAGTGCTTAAGGCCGGTCATTTCGCTTTCACCGGGGAGTGCGGCCCACCCAAGGGCGCCAATGTGGCGCATTTAAAGGAGAAATTTCAGTACCTCAAAGGCAAGGTGGACTGTGTCAATCTCACGGACAATCAGACCGCCGTGGTCCGCATGGCCTCCTGGGCCGCCTCAACGCTTCTCATCGAGGAGGGCATGGAGCCCAACTTCCAGATGGTCTGCCGGGACCGGAACCGCCTGGCCATCATGGCCGATATCCTGGGGGCTTCTGCTCTGGGGGTGCGGAATATGCTCTGCCTGTCAGGCGACCACCAGACCTTCGGCAACCATCCCGAGGCCAAGAATGTCCATGATATCGATTCCATGCAACTCATCGGCCTGGTAAAAAAAATGCGGGACGAGGGCAAGTTCCTCAACGGTGAGGATATTGACGTGCCCCCGAAGATCTTTGTGGGGGCGGCCTGCAATCCCTTTGCCGACCCCTACGAGTTCCGGCCCTACCGCCTGGCCAACAAGATCGAGGCCGGGGCCGATTTCATCCAGACCCAGTGCATCTTCAATATGGATAAGTTCCGGGACTTCATGAAAAAGGTGGTGGATATGGGGCTCCACGAAAAATGTTATATCCTGGCCGGGGTCACCCCCATGAAGAATGCGGGCATGGCCAATTTCATGAAAAAATTCGTTCCCGGCATGGACATCCCTGATTCCCTGATCAAGCGCCTCAAGGGGGTGGACAAACGGGACCAGGCCGAGGAGGGGATTAAATTCGCCCTGGAACAGGTGGCGGAATTCAAGGAGATGGACGGGGTGGCCGGGGTCCATATGATGGCCATCGAATGGGAACACCGGGTGCCTGAAATTGCCGAGCGGGCAGGGGTGCTTCCCCGGCCGGTCTTCGATTGATCGAATCTGTTAATCATCAGGCTGATGTCCGAGGGGGGATCGGGTCAGGATCATTGGGGGATGTCTTCCTGACCCGGTGGGGGGTGGATATCGGAGATTTTTTTTCCGGACATTCGGCAGGCCAACAGCATGCAGTTTTCATCTTCAATACAGTCGATGACCCTGCGGCTGATGGTTTCCCCCATCAGGACTTCCTCATCCACAATAACAGTGGCCCCTGCATCAACAAGATCCTGTTTGTGCAGACTGTAGCGGTTCCTGACCACCAGAGGCATGTCCGGTGCCAGCAGTCGGACTGTCCGGATAATCTCCACAGCGATTTTAGAGTCAGGCACGGTTATGACGCCCATGCCGGCTCTGGTTATGCCCGCATGGTGGAGGATTTCCTCATTGGCGGCATCACCCAGATGGAGTTCAAGCCCCTCCTGTGAGGCAAACTCCCGGCTTCGGGGATTGACGTCAATGAGCACCGGCTCAAATTCGTTTTCTTTCAAGGTATGAATCACCTGGCGGCCGGCAGGCCCAAGTCCCACCACAATGATCCGGCACCCGGGGGCCATGGTCTGGTCATTTTCCGGCGGCCGGTGTTTATGGCCCGGGCCGGAAAACAGGGCCAGGAGCCGGTCGCTCAGGGGAATGGCCATGGCCACCATATAAGGCGTTGCCAGCATTAAAACAATGGTAATGGAAATGATGAGGTCCATTGTGGGATCATTGATCAATGCGCCGTCCCGGGCGGCTGCCGTTAATACAAAGGAGAATTCACCCACCTGGCCCAGGCAAATCCCGGTGGCCATGGCATGGCGCCGGGTCAGGCCCAGGAATCGGGCAACCCCGAAGATGATTCCGGCTTTTAGCGCAAAGATCAATAGGGCCAGGGGCAGAATGAAATGAAGATGGCCCACGAACCAGACGGGTTTGACCACCATGCCCACCGAGGCGAAAAACAGGGTGACCATCAGGGTCCGCAGGGAGCCGATATCCCCCCTGACCTGGGCGGCAAAGGGAGATTCACCCAGAAGCATCCCGGCCACAAAGGCCCCCAACGCCGGAGAGATGCCGATCCAATGGGCGGCCCATGTGGCCCCCAGCCCGGTGGATGCCGCAAAGAGGACGGTCAATTCCCTATTGGCAAAGAGCTGTGAAGAGGACAGCAGCCGGGGAATCAGGTGGTAGAGAAGCAGATACAGCACCAGCACCAGCCCGGCCACCGCAGCCAGTAATTTGATGATATGCATTCCCATGTCGGTGCCGCTTCCCGTGGGGGACAAAAGGCCGATCATCAACACCAGAGGAACGATGGCCATATCCTGGAACAGGAGAATCCCCAGGCTGCTCCTTCCGTGAACCGATTCCATTTCAACCCTGTCAACCAGCACCCGCAATACAATTGTGGTTGAACTTAATGCCACCAGGGCGCCCAGAGCCAATGCCGTCGGCAACGGGAAGAAGGGGACCATGACCAGGCTGACAAGGCCAAGGGTGCCGCCCACCTGGCATGCACCGCCCACGAATGCGGTTTTGCCCATACGCTTGAGCTGGCCGAATGAAAATTCCAGTCCAATGGAAAACAAGAGCAGGGACACGCCGATCTCCGCCATTTCCTCCACCATGGGCCCATTGTCGATCACCGGGCCCACCACGACACCCGCAAGAATATAGCCAAGAATAGGGCTCTGCCGGAGCCGCTGTGCCAGGCTTCCCATAAAAAAAGCCGTGCCAAGCAGCATTACAATTTCCATTAAGCCGTGCCAAAGATCCAAGGGTGTATTCTCCTTTGACCGATATTAATTGTTTGCTTCATTCATCGGTTTTAAATTTCCCGGCAACCCCAAACCCGCAATAAGGCTTTTTGATACCAGGGGCAGCCGTTGATACATAATCTCTCTGTGCCATATGTATCACCGGTTTCATCAGCCGGTCAATATCGGCATATTTAATAAAAAATCACCAATCAGGTGCCCGGGATCAGAGGATGAAACAAAATCCGGGTTCGATGAGAATATGGTTGGGTCTAGGCTATAAAAATTTGTACATATGGCCTGGGTGATGTTGAATAATCCAGGGCAGCAACGATCACGCCTTTTTCCCCGAGGCCTTTCCTGTGGCTTTCTTGGCGGCAGTCGCTTTTTTAGCCGCCGTTTTTTTGGGCCCCGCCCCTTTTTTAGCCACTGCTGTTTTCTTTGGAGTCTGAACCGGTTTTGGCGTTTTTTTCTGGGTTCCGGCCTCCATTTTCTCCGGCGCGCCTTTTTTGGCTGCCGGTGCTTTTTTGGGGCTTTGGCTTTTCTTTTTCTGTTCCGCCTTTATCGCTTCTGCTTTTTCAGCCTCTTTCTTTTCAGCCTCAGCAGCCTTGAGGACCTTGGCAGCTTCAGCGGCTTCCTCCTCGGCTTTATCCATTGCTTCGTTCAGGTCCATCTGGAACCGGACCGGCCCCCGGTATTCTTTATTGGGTCCGAATCGGGTATGCAGGGCAAAGGGCGATTCCGGATGGGACCATGAGGTGGCAATGGCAATATGCCCCTTGGGGAAGGGGGCGGTTTCCACCTCAATATAGTCGAGGGGTGCCAGGGCCACTTCTTTTTCTACCAGATCGTCATTTTCGCCGTAGCAGAGGAGCCAGGGGATCTTCTTTTTTGCGATGCCTCTGAAATTCAGGGTTTTTCCGAAAATCTTTACGGGCAGGGTGCCGTCTTGGGTGACGGGGATATTGTACGAGGCAAAGCTCATCTGGGTAATGGGCAGGGGGATGTCCGACCGTTCTTTCTGGAGCCAGTAATTGATGGCTGCGGCGGTCTTGCTGATGGTGCTGGTTTTTTTTCTCATCTGGTCCACCATGAGCATATCCCTTAAAAAGGCCACCACCGGGGTCTGGTCTTCAATGCTTTTAAGCTTGTACACCCAGGCCATGAGCTGTCCGTCGGCCACCTCATTTCCGTTTGGAAGCGTTTTGGTGCCGTAGAGCAGATCGTTGAACCGCTGGGGAAGATTTTTGAGAAAGGCACCCAGCCCCCTGCTTCGGGTGCCGTCCATGGGGGCCACGCAGGTGATCAGGGCATCCACGCAGTCGTCCAGTTCATCGGAAAGGATATTGCAGACAGCAGTATATCCGCCCTGGCAGTATCCGTTCAGGGTGACTTTTTTGCCGTGTGCCTTCATGATCTTTTCGCAAAAGTACCGGGTATCCTTTGCATCGTCTTCCATGGTCATGGTCTGGAAAGCCGGTGTGGTGCTGATATCTTTCATCACGCGGATATAGGTGGGGATCCCCTGGTTGGCAAAACTGTGGGCATAGCTTTTCTTGTCTGCCGGCAGGAAGCTTAGGATATTGCATCCCAGGACATAGGGCGGGAGAATGAGCAGGGGTTTTGCCTTTTTATCCACTGCGACACCGGGATCACTGGGCAACACCCTGTACAGGAGAAACCGGTCCGTTTCATCAAATAAAGGCTTTTTCTGCCGTTCAAAGTGAAACCCGAATTCCGATTCAATATCCTTGACGGACTGGGGAAGGGACTGGCTGACGCCGTTGATCATTTCTACCTGCCGTTTAAAGAAATCGGCCAGGGTCTCTCCCTTGTCCGGCGAAAAACAATTATACAATGCTTTGATGAAATTATTAAACTCAGCCTTTGTTACGTCATTTATGGCCTGCAAGCTGCTTTCAAATGAGCGGCTCATCAGATTCATATTCAGTTCAAAAAGTGATAGATAGTCCTCCCATTGATTTCCATTGAATCCATCCCCTGTATACTCTTGGTTTATTTTGTACCACTCGGCTTTGCTGAAGTATTGGGAGGCGATAAGGTAGGGAATGAGAAATTCGTTATTATATTTTGTGAATCCTGAAAATAAATCTTGGGCCGTATTCATCTGGTTTAAAAAGAAAACGTGATTTTCTTGGATTTCTCTGAACAGGTTTTCCATGGATTGATCCTCAATTATGGTTTTTATAAATGGAACCGGGGCAGATGGTTTCGTAACCTTTGCCCTTCTTTTTTTATGTTGTATGGTCAAATTATATAAAAGAGGAAATGCTTGTCAACCATAAAATTGTGCATCGCACAATTTTATGGTTGACAAGTTTGTCGCTTGGATGATTTGAATTAATGATTTAAGAAATCAGTGTGTTAGATGTTTGTGTTGTCCCGGTTAGACGCCTGACTATTTAAAGAGTATGTTGCATTGAATCATTGAATTTACATCTTTGTGACATTGTATTTTGCGTCTTCCAGATTTTCAAAAAGCGGGCAGATGGTCGGCGGGCCCTCCAATGTCCTGCCCTGTATCAATGTTTCACCCCAGTTTTCGGCTGTAAGTTTGTCGGCCTCTTTCTGGGAGTGTGCACCAATGACTTTAAAAATCAATAATCCGTAATCCTGGTTGTCTATCTTGGTGTAATAAACCATTTGACCTTAACTCCTTATCGCTGCGAATTTCTGGTTGGGTATCAAATGACATTGCCGGACATGAACCGGCTGATGGTGTCTTTCAGCTTCTCTCCGGCACATTGATAACACTCTGTGAAGCAGTCGGGGCAAAGGGTCGACCCGTATTGAATATCCACAGCATCCGCAATCGTCCGGGTGCCGCATAATTCACACTGAAGTTCGGGCAAAACCTGCTTTTTTTCTTTTGGCAGGTCTGTGGTTTCCATGCGCCTGATGCCCACTTTGTAACCGTCATTCTCCCTGTTTTTACTGCACCATTGAACCTGGGCGGCCCATGGGGTTTCCCGGTGGGCAGGCTCAAAACCGGGCACCCCGGCCATGGGTTTAATCAGGAAGCAATCCCCGTTTAAAAATTTTTGATCTGCCTCAAAAGACAGTCCCCCGACGCTGATATCGCAGGTTCGGGCCTGGTGGTAGATATTTTCGTATTCCCGGGTATAAAGGATGGGAATTTTCATGGTTTCTCTGGGTTGAATCCGTCTGTTTCTTTTCATTTTGGATACCTCTGACAAAGGGTGGTGACTCATTTTTTGTTCTATATAAAGTTTTTTGTGATGTAAATAGGCGGGAAATCTCATTTTTCGCCGGGAAATTCTCCCGGCCGGGAAAAATTCCCGGCGAAAAAATTATTTTTTCCACAGCTCCACATCGACCAGTCCCAGTTTTGTCGCATACCGGGCCAGGTCGATGACATTTTTGAGCTGGAGTTTCCGCATGATATTGGAACGGTGGTTTTCCACTGTTTTCGGGCTGATATATAGTTGTTTTGCAATTTTTTTGGAGGACATGCCATTGGCCACCAGGCCCATGACCTCCTGTTCCCTGGAGGTCAGGGCATCATATCCCTGCAGGATGGCGGCCGGCTTTTTTTTCGCAGGCCTTGCCAGTTTATGGATGACCTGCTGGGATACGGAGGAATCCATGAAATATTCGCCTTTCAAAGTGGTTTCTATTCCCCCCATGAGCCTGTCCGATGCCGACTCTTTTGTCAGATATCCCAGGGCACCCGCCTGGAATGCTTTTACGATATAATCCACCTGGGAATGCATGCTGACCACAATAATCCGGAGCCCGGCAGAATGCTCGGATATGGCTTTAATCAACTCAAATCCGTTCTGATCCGGCAGGGAGATATCCACCACGGCCAGGTCAATATCCGTTGTTTTGGCGATGTTCAATCCCTGTCTGGCCGTTCCGGCCTCTGCGACCACTTCATACCGGCCGTCATTTTGGATCATGGACTTGATTCCCTCCCTGAAAAGGGGGTGGTCGTCAATAATCAGGATTTTTTTTTTCCGGTTCATTGCTTTTTGCGCTCCAGCTTGACTGTGATTTTAGTGCCGCCATTTAAACGGGATGTAACGGCCATACGTCCCTGAATCAGCCGGGCCCTTGCCTGCATACTCCAGATGCCCATTCGTTTTTCCTTGACAGTTTCCCGCTCCCGTTCCTTTACATCAAATCCCCTGCCGTTGTCCTCTATATGAAGGATGATATGGGGACGGGCGCCGATGAGCCGGACCACGGCCTCTGTTGCCCGGGCATGCTTGCGGATATTGTTCAACCCCTCCTGGACGATGCGGTAAAGATTGATTTCCACATCGTCGGCCAGTGCCATGCCGTTCATGCCGGCGGTCTGGAAATCCACAAAGATGTCGTGCTTCTCTGAAAATTCTTCGCAGAACACTTCAACGGAGTGTACCAGTCCCAGCAGGTCCAGGCTGGAAGGCCGCAGGTCCTGGGCCAGCCCCCGGACCGATTGGATGGTTTGGTCAATGAGCCTGTAAGCATCCTCTATATGGCATTGAATGCCGGGGGTCAACTCCGCCATATTCTTAAACATTCGGGTGCAGCTGAGCTTGAGTATGGACAGGTTCTGGGCAATGGAATCATGGAGTTCGCATGAAATCATATACCGTTCCCGCTCCTGGGCCTGGATCAGCATCTGGGACAGGTTCTGGATGATTTTTTGTGAGTTTTTCTGTTCGGTGATATCTGAAATCACCCCCACAAGCCCTGTGACCTCGCCCCTGGAATCGCAGAGGGTGGCCTTATCAAATATAACGTCTTTGCATTCGCCCCCCGCCGTTTTCACCTTGAATTCATACCGCTGTTTTCCAGGGGATTCAAAGAGTTCCCTGTCTTTGGCGGCATAGGTGTCTGCCAGTTCCCTTGGGCCGAGATCATAGACGGTTTTGCCGATAATCTCGGACCTCGGCCTGCCGATGAACTCTTCAAAGGCCTTGTTACACCCCCGATACAGTCCCCGGCGGTCTTTGTAAAAGATGGGACTTGAAATGGTATCTATCAGGGTGTTGTTCCATGACCGTTCCCTGCGAATTAATTGTTCAAGGTGGCGGACTTTGTCTTCGAGTTCGTTGTACGACGATTTTTTCTCTTCATCATTTTTCATGGCGAAAAGTCATCCGAAAGCTGATAAGGTTAACTCCATGGCAACTATCGCATTTGCATCGAAGTGTATCACAAGATTGTTTTTATTGCATCGCTTTCAAGGTTTTTTTAGTGCATCCGATTGAATCGTTTAATTCCAGGCAGGCTTAAAACTTTTTAGGTTGATGTATAATGTGTTAGGTGGGGAAGATACGAAAAGCACTTGAAATTAATAGAAGAATGCCTTATAAAAATAATTATCTCGCCAAGGGTCGTGCTCTCAACACCAGATGAAGTGACCCTGCTTACAATTAAACCGTTTACTAACTTCAGACAAATAGTTTGAAAACCATTACCAGGTAGGGTTTTTCAAAATGCACCCGGGGTGTTTTAAAAATAACCTCAACCGGTGCCATCCCTGCCCAATGTTATTCAGAAGTCAAGGAGTGTGTAAAATGATTCATTATACGACCATGGAAAGCCAGGATTACGGGTTGCTCATGTTCAAAGTGATTGGTGCCGATTCCAGGGAGGCGGCACAGAACGCCACCATCAGGAGCTGGGACCTGAATGAAAGCTTAAAAGAGGGGAGCACTATAGAAGGTTCCATTACCATCTGTCCCCTTTTCGGCGATCTTAAACAGTCCAGGGATTTAACCTAAAAACAGATATGCAGGCCAACGCTATCGATCAGGAGCGGTATGGAAGGTAAAATTAACGATCCGTTTGGGATCGAATCATTGATGATGACCTGGACCGCTTCCATGAATGATGCCATGGAAGTCATGTCCAAAACCTGGTCCGCCTTTCCCGGCACTGCCGGGGATGGCGGTAACGATGCCGGAGAGTCCGGGCCCATGGAGGCCATGGCTGCTGCGTTCAAGAACTGGCAGACCATTGCCTCTGCCATGACCACGCCGGAGTCCATGGCCTCCTTTATCAAAGGGACGGAAACCCTGCCGGAGATATGCGCCCACTTTGCCCAGGCCGTCATGGACAGTCTGTCCGAACTTCAGCAGAAAATGGGCAAAAGTGCGGCCAGTTTCGGTGAGTCCGTGGATTCCTATAAGTTCAAGCATATGGATGAGTCCGGTTTTCACATCTGGACGGATATCTATAAAAAAGAGTTCCAGAAATTTTTCCAAATTCCCCAGCTTGGCCTGACCCGGGAATACCAGGAACGGATCAATGCCATGGCGGACAAGTTCAATTTGTTTCAGGCGGATCATGCCGAATTCCTGCGGCTGCTCTCTCTGCCGTTTCAGCAGGCCGCCGCCATGATGCAGAAGGATATCGCTGACATGGCGGAGAAAGGGGAACTGCCGGAGGATTCCCAGGTCTATTACCAGATGTGGATCAAAATGCTTGAAGGGCATTTTATGACCCTGTTTCAAACCCCTGAATATGTCCAGACCCTGGCAAAAACCTTGGGGGCATTAAGTGAGTTCTCAAGGGCAAAGAATGCCGTTCTCGAAGATATGCTCCAGGGGTTTCCCGTGGCAAAGGAATCTGAAATGGACGAACTGGCCCGGGATTTGTACGAATTGAAAAAGAGGGTGACCAAACTAGAACGGGAGAACCGGGAACTTAAATCGCTTGTGTCAGCCGACCAGGGATGCTGTTAGAGGAGGAAAAATGAATCAATTTAAAGTCCCGGTTGACCTGCTCATGTCCAATATGGCCCAGGGGGTGAGAAAAGCCCGCACCCGGGCCCGCAAAGCCTCCGAAGTGTTGTTGGATACCCTTGAAACAGCGTTGTCGCAAACCCCCTATGAGGTGGTCTACCAGGAAGACCGGGTTAAATTGAAGCATTACATGGCCAGAAAACCGTCGGGCTACAAGACCCCGCTGCTGGTGGTCTATGCCCTGATCAACAGGGAAACCATGCTGGATCTCCAGCCGGGCCGAAGCGTGGTGGAGCGGTTCCTGGACGAGGGCATTGACCTGTACATGATTGACTGGGGGTATCCCAAGCGGAAAGATCGGTTCCAGGGCTTTGACGATCATATCAACGGATATATGAACAATGTCGTGGATTTCATCCGGGAAAAACACAAGGTCGATAAGATTAATCTCATGGGGATCTGCATGGGCGGTTCCTTTTCCGTCATGTATTCGGCCCTTTATCCGGAGAAGATAAAAAACCTGGTCACCACAGTGACGCCCACCAATTTTAATACAGACAAAGGGCTGCTGCATATCTGGATGAAATCCGTGGATGTGGATGCGGTGGTGGACACCTATGGCAACCTCTCAGGCGATATCATGAATCTGGGGTTTCTGCTGCTCAATCCGGCCCGGCTGATGATAGACAAGTATGTGGGCTTTGCCGAGCACATGGATAATAAAAATTTTGTTGAAAATTTCATTCGGATGGAAAAATGGATTTTTGACAGCCCGGACCTCCCCGGTGAAGTGTTCAGGGAGTTTATCAAGGAATGCTACCAGCAGAATAAATTGATTCAAAGCCGGCTGGAGGTGGGCGGGAAACGGGTTGACCTTAAGAAAATCACCATGCCGGTGATCAATTTCTACGGGAAGTTTGACCACCTGGTGCCCCCCGAGGCCTGCGACCAGCTCACCCGGCACGTGGGCAGCCGGGATACCGAGGATGTCTGCCTCAACACCGGCCACATCGGCATTTACGTCAGCAGCAAATGCCAGGACGCATTTGCGCCCAAGATTGCAACCTGGCTCAAGGAGCGGGACGGCGGCCCTGCCACCGGGGACACCCAAGCGAAATCCGGCAGAAAAAGCGCCGGGCCAAAATTCAAAAAGGCAAAAAAATCCTTGGCTGCAGCAGCACCTTCGGATATGGAACCTAACAGAAGGAATCGTGCAGTATAATTAGGAGAAAAAAGAATG
Organism: Desulfobacter sp.; assembly: GCA_028768525.1. Classification (NCBI taxonomy): domain Bacteria; kingdom Pseudomonadati; phylum Thermodesulfobacteriota; class Desulfobacteria; order Desulfobacterales; family Desulfobacteraceae; genus Desulfobacter; species Desulfobacter sp. The sequence continues at coordinate 4,529,188 of CP054837.1, forward strand.
GCCAAGGGACAAAGTTATTTTGATATCATCTGTGAACTGCACAAGGCATTCAACAGCGCCAGAACCCAAAATGAATTGCTTAAGCTGGTGGTGGATACGGCCGTTGATGTCATGGACGGAAAGGCGGCCTGCCTTTTTCTGAAATCCCCGGGCAGCGAGTTTTTTATCCATAAAGCCCAGACCGGGTTGTCAGGGGACTATCTCCATGCCAATCCCATGAAGACCAATGAGATTGTCGGAGCGCTGGAAGAAAAGGGGTTCCTTTATTTTGAAGATGCCACCACTGACCCGCATCTTGAAAACCATGAGGCGAAAAAGGCCGAAGGCATTGCCTCCATCCTGACGGTGCCGGTGAGGGTGGCTGATGAGACCCGGGGGGTGCTCTCCCTGTACACTGCGGTCCAGCGCAAATTTACCAAACGGCAGATTGATTTTTTATGTGTGCTTGCGGATCAGAGCGGCCTTGCCATCCGTATGAATGCACTCATAAACCGGTTGAGGAAAAATTCCATGCTTTTCCTTGAACTGGCCTCGGACATCAATTCGAGCCTGGACATCAAGGTGATCATGGAGAACCTGACCAAGCATATCTGTGAAACCTTTGAGATGAAAGGGGTGGATATCCGTCTTCTGGATGAGGATACCGATACCCTGACGCTGATGGCCAGCCACGGACTGAGCGATGAATTCATAGAGAGGAAACGGACCATCAATACGGAAACCACCACCCGGGCCCTGAAAGGGGAAACCGTCATCGTGGGCGATACGGACACCGACGATAGGATCACCTTTAAAAAGGAGATCCACAAGGAGGGGATTAAGTCCATGATTGTCACTCCGGTCATGGCCAGGGAAAAGATCATCGGTGTCATGCGGTTTTACAGCGCCGAATTCACCCGGTTCCCCTCGGATGTCCTGGTGATGATGGAAGCCCTGGCCCACCAGGGAGGACTGGCCATTCAGAACGCCTCCATGTACCTGGCCCTGAAGGAGGAAAAGGCCAACCTGGAAGAGGATATCTGGAGCCACCGGGCCTGGTTTTAGGTTCCGTTCCTGATCAAACTAAAGGCGGCATGGGAACGCTCCCATGCCGCCTTTTTTAATACGGACTGCTGGATCAGGAACTATAGGTAAATCCGGATTTCCGGTCAGGCAGCAGGATACCCTCCAGTCGTTTGAGCATCTGGGTTTTTTTAAACTTTTTGATCCCGTTTATATCGGCAATACTGCCTGCAATGATAAGCGCCGCTTCCCGGTCCGTTTCTTCGGGAATCAGATCGGGCAGGGTGGCCAGGGCCAGGTTCCTGTCTTTTTCCAGGAGGGCGGCCTGCTCTTTGATCAGGGCTTTTAACTGTCCCGCTTTCAGGGCTTTGAGCCGTTTATCTGTTTTCAGGCTTTGTTTGGCCGCATCATATTCCATCATATTCATCATATTGTCGGCATGGCTGACGGCCAGCATGATACGGATGACGGCCTCCTCAAACCCGCCGGTGGCCATGGCTTTGTGCCAGAGTTGTTTTTCAAGTTCTTTGAAAAGCGGGGGCTGCGGGGGGGCAAGCCCTTCGATATCCCCGTCCCCGGGACGGGACTTGTCCCCCTCATGGATGAAAAGATCGTTTACCCAGGGGTTGTCATAAAGGGCGAAAAACAGGGTTTCGCTGAACAGGTCCCTGGACGACTGGTAAAAATTCAAGGCATCCACCATGAGGCCCGAGACCAGTTTTTCGGTTTTCAGAAAAATATTATTTTCTTTCACCGGTTTCCGGTAGGTTTTCACCGTTTCCGCCAATCCTCTCAAGGGCGACATAAAGGGGTTTAAATCGGAAAATGCATACCGCTGAACCCGCAGGGGGTGGGACTGCCGTATCAATTCTGCGGTGAGGTCGTTATTAAATAAACGGACCCAGGGGCTGACGAACTCCTGGTAGAGATTGTCGTTGAATTTGGATATGGAAGCCACCGGCAGAAAGGCTTGTTCATCCTCGGTGCCGTCGTCCATGTCCAGTATGTCCCGGATCTTTCTGGGAACAAAATCAACCCGGATATCATCCAGCCAGGGTTTTGATGAGGGCTCCCTGAGCACCATCTCATAGAGGCCCGGGGCCAGAAAATCCAGGGCGTTGACGCAGCCGATGATTTCCCTGTGCTCTTTCCGGTTGATTTTGCTGGATACAAAAATACCCAGATGGCCGATGCTTTCATGGATGAGGTATACGATGACCTGGCCTCGGTTCTTTATCTCCTCGGTGTTTTTGTATACCTTGGCGATCCAGTTCAGGGCCTGCTGGGGCGGGGTGATATTATCCCCTTTTGAGGCAAAGACCAGGATGGGGTCTTTGAGGTTTTTCAAATGGATATAGGTGTTCTCGTGGAGCTGGAGATATCCCTTGTCCAGCTTGTCCCCCATGAACAGGTTGTTGACGATGAACCGGATTTCATCCCCGGTCATGAAGAAGAAACCGCCCCACCACCGTTCAAAGTCGAGGAAGCGTTTCTCTTCGGTATCCACATTGGCGTATACATTGTACTGTTTGCTCCAGAAGGTGTTGGCGGCGTTGAGCTCCTCGAATCCGGCAACCAGGTGGGCCCCGTCAAAAATGCCGTTGCCCAGGTCGCTGCACATGGAGGCCAGCCAGCTGCCCCCGAAAAGCCCGCCCCTGTACCGCATGGGATTGGCCCCCACCACCCCGCTCCAATAGGAGAGGGGGGAACCGTTGAGCACCAGGGGGCCGGTGACATCGGGGCGGTCTGCGGCAATGAGCATGGCGGCCCACCCGGCCTGGCAGTTTCCGATGATGGCCGGCTCAAATGCACCGGGGTGGCGCCGGGCAACTTCCTCAAGGAAACGGATATGGGCGCGCTGGACATCGGCAATGGTCTGCCCGGACTCCGGATAGGGCAGGAAAACAATGAAATATACCGGATGGCCGGCACTCAGGGCAATGCCGACCTGGGAATCCATTTTTGATCCACCGATGCCCGGGCCGTGGCCGGCCCTGGGGTCCATGATGACGATGGGGCGGCTGATTTTTTCAACCTTTTCCTTTGCCAGTTCCGGCCCGGTCTGCCGTTTTTCGACGCCGTAACCCCCTGAATCGTCGGACTCGGGGGAACGCCTGTCAATGATACGGATGAGTTTGTGATTTACCGGCCGCTCAAGGGTTCTGCCGTCAATAATGACCTCGTAGTTAAATGCCAGGATCGGCGGCTTTCCCATTTTAATGTGGTGGAGATAGTTGTTCCCTCTTTTCCTGATGATGTCTCCGAACAATACGGATCTCTGGCAGGCATCCACGGTGTAATCGTACCCGTCCCTGAACATGGACGACACCGGCGAAAATGCATTTTGGGCAAAGGCTAACATGTTTTTTCCTTTTTTTTAACTTTTAGGCGGGCGTGGCGGGTGGATTACGGCACTGCCGTCAATCACCATGGTTCCTTCCTGGTTGAAACACTGGGTTTCAAGGGTTATTTTATTTTTCTCCTTTTCTATTACCTTGATTTCTACACTGGCCGTAATGGTATCACCCATGCGGACCGGGGCTAAAAAACTGACCTGCTGATCCCGGTAAATGCTGCCCGGTCCCGGCAGTTTCATACCGATCACGGTGGAGATCAGGCCGCTGATAAAAAGACCGTGGGCAATCCTTCCCTTGAAAAAGGTTTGTTTTGCATATTCCTCATTGATATGGGCGGGATTCAGATCTCCAGTCAGGCCGGCATAAAGGTAGATGTCGGTCTCCGAGACGGTTTTGGTGAAAGAATCCCTGTCACCTATGCTCAGCTGGTCGATTGTTTTTCCGATCATGGTTTTGTATTCCTTCTGCTTTTTTGTTGTTTGCTGCATGCATCAGGCCATGGCGGTTTCGGGTATCTGCGGTGCGGGTCAGCGGTCCTCGTCTTTGTCCATTTTGAGGGGATTGGGGAAAAAATTCATGGGGTCCATGGTTTTCAGGGTCTGCTCTGCCATATTGGAAAGATCCATTCGCATTTCCATGTATGCGTTGACCTGGTCATCCATCTGTTTTCTTATTTTGAGGTAGTTTTCAATGGCTGTTTCAAGGTATTTTTCAAAAAATTCATGGAGATGGCTTTCACCGTACTGGATGACCAGATGGAGCAGGGAAACCGGCAAAATGGCGTTGTCTTCCTTGGCTTTGTTCATTATAATCTGGGTCAGCACCATTGCCGTTATATCGTCTTCAGTGGTCACATCAATCACCTGGATGCGAAACCCCTTTTTGATCAGCGAAGAAACATCTTCGACCGTGATATAGCTGCTCTCTTTGGTATTATACAGCCGCCTGTTTGGATATTTTTTAATAATAATGGTATCAGCCACTGAATCTCCTTCTTCTTCATTTTAGTGGGAGGATTGTCTGAGTGATATGTTACATTGCAACATAATGGCTGTCAAGCTATAATAGCGTTGTTCTTCATATCGATCTATTTATTTGATTTTATAAATAAAGATGCTTGAAATCCGCCTAATGATATCTTAATAATGCTTTTTTGTGCGGTGCACAATTTTCCCCTTGACAAATGGTTTTCGTCCTTTATATTTTAAACAAAAAGCAACGAATTCGCATCGGACTGTACCAGGTAAAATAAATACGAAAATTTAAGGAGGCCCGCTATGGAACCATCAACAATGGCAAAACAGATGATCAGTTTTCAGAAAACAGTTTTTGACAATAGTTTTAATGCCCTGGCAGTTGTTCAGGATCAGACCGAAACCATGATCAAGACCTTCATGGGGCAGTTCCCCATGGTCACCGAAGAGAGCAAAAAGCAATTGGATGAAACCCTGGAGTACACCAGAAAAGCCCGGGATGAGTTTAAAAAGTCGGTGGACGAAGGTTACGAAAGGATTGAAAGCCTTTTTGACCAGAAATAGGCAGTTTAACCCCATAGATAATAAGGAGAAAAATAATGTATAATGCAAAGATGTTTGATCAGGTCGCCGATTACCAGAAGACCTTTATAGACAATTCCTTTACCATGATGACCGTGATCCAGGACCAGGGATTTTCAATGATGAACAAGGCCGTGGAAGCCAACACCCTCATCCCTGAAAGCAGCAGAAAACTGTGCAACGATTGGATTGATTTTGTGAAACAGAACCGTGATAATTTCAAGACCTATGTGGACAGCAGTTTTGACAAGCTCAATTCATTTTACGAAGATACCAAGACAGCGGCTACTGCAGCAAAAACAACCGCAAAGAAATAGAAACAGGAAGGGGGCGGATCTCAAAGATCTGCCCCCTTTATTATTTCCGGTAAGATATCGTCCCAACGTTCTGAGGGTATCCAGCTGTCCTCTTCACCTCCATGGCGGCTTCAGATCCATCAATCGACTGGGCCCCTCGGATGGGGAGTAAGGCGTATGCCCGAATTACCGGGTTTTAGAATGATTCGTCTTTTACGTTTTTGTAATTTCTTAACCAGAATTTATTACGAAAATGCTATTCCTACTCTAACCTGAGCCTGATATTATGAGCTTCCATGGTCCGGGTCACCGCTCTGACCAGTTCTTCGGTTCCCATGTTGGAGGTGTAGCGTCCGTTGGATTCTGATATTTCTATTCCTTCAACGCTTTTCCTGGTCAATTTCAGAAGAACGCTGAGGCCGAAGGTCTTTTTGGCATCAAAGTCTTTTTTCTTCATGGTATTCTATCTCCCTGCAATTATTCTGTTTTTGTTAAAATAAGGTAATGCAATCCTTATGCCAGAATTTGAACCGCCTTGTCCGGCCAATGAAATGGGCCTTTTCGAACGGGTTTGGTGAAAAATGCTCATATTTATAGGAAAAAGATACACAAAATAGTAATAAATTGCCGGAAAGATTTCCCACACTGTCGGATTTCCGTCGCTTGGGCGGGAAGGGCTGCCATCCGCCCTTATCCAGGGCAGATGGCGGAGAGGAGTGCTGCGGCAGGGCGGCCGCCCGTGCCGCAATTTGGTATGCAGGATGGTGCGGCATGGGGGGCCGGGAAGGTTCTCAGCCAATGATATACGCCGCCCCTGAATAGAATAATATGGGGAAAATGTGCAAAATTGTGACAAATTGTTTAAAGCGAACCGGCAGATACCGGACCTGGAATTATTCTCCGCCCGGATTCCCGCTTCTGTCCAGGACGGTGAGTTTTGATTTAAAAAGGTTCTGGGCAATGAGCAGGCCGCCGAAGGGCAGGATTTCGGACAGGAGTCTGTGGCCCTGAAATCCATAGGAGAGGCAGAAGGCGCAAAGGGCGATGAGCAGCAGGAGGAAAGAATATTTTTTTATCCGCCGCTCATCTGCGGAGGCACTGCCGATGAAACCGCCGGGGCTGACCACCATGGTGATAATGCCGATGGCCAGCACCCAAAGCAGCATGCCCGAGGCTCCAAGCCTCCCATAAAAATTGTTCAGCCAGTATTGGCCGGTGGCAAAGGCCAGGGCACCGGTGATCAAATAGCTGTTAATGCCCAGGAAGATCCGGTCAAACCCAGATTTATTGTAAAGGATGAGGCCGATGGCCGCTGCCCCGGCCAGGCCGCCGGCAAAGAAGGGGATCTGCCAGTTTAAGGGAACGGCGGTATCAATTTCTCCGGCAAGTATCAGAAAGAGGGTGAGCGGAACCACTTGGATGAATTGTATCATTTTCTTTTGCCTCCTGATGATTGAGCCGATGTAAGGCCACCGTTTTCCTTAGTTTTGATATATACATCCTATTCTTGGTCTGATTGCAAGGAGAATATCCCGGGACAAGGCTTGACAGCCTGTTTTAATTCCGGTTATTCAACACGGGTATCAAACCCATTAAGGAGGTCACCCGTGCCCCGGTCCGGTTCACAATCCGATGCCCAGTCCATGTCCATGCGTGCCCTGCCGGTGAGGATCATTGTGCCGGCGGCATTGACCATTGTGCTGTTTATCCTGGCGATTTTTCTGATCATCATTCCCATGCTTGAGCAGTATATGATGGACGGGAAACGGGAGGGGATCCTCCACCTCACCGAAAGCGCCTGGTCTAGCCTGGCCTATTACCATGGCCTGGCAGAGGATGGACAGATGAGCCAGGCCGAAGCCCGGCAGGCGGCCATTGCCCATCTGGGCCACCTGCGGTACGGGCCTGACCGAAAGGATTATTTCTGGATAAACGACTGCACCCCTGTGATGGTCATGCATCCCTACCGGCCGGACCTGGTGGGGAAGAATGTGGGGGCGTTTGCCGACCCTGCCGGAAAAAAGCTCTTTTCCGAAATGGTGAAAACCGTCCATGCCTCCGGGGCCGGATTCGTGGATTACCTCTGGCAGTGGCAGGGGGATTCGGAGAAAATCGTGCCCAAGATTTCCTATGTAAAAGGGTTCGAGCCCTGGGGGTGGGTGATCGGCACGGGGATTTACGTGGAGGATGTCCGGGCCGAGATCGCAGCGGTGACCCGGAAACTGACCCTGACCTGCCTGATGATCATGGGGGCGGTGGTGCTGCTCTCCGCCTACATCATCTGGGCCGGGGCCATGGAGCAGCGGGCGCGGCTGGCGGCCATGGCCCAGTCCAGACTGAGGGAAAAGCAGCTCATCCAGGCCGATAAAATGACCTCCCTGGGCATCCTCGTGGCCGGGGTGGCCCATGAGATAAACAATCCGGCCACCGCCATCATGCTCAATGCACCGAACCTTAAAAAGGCATTCCATGCATTTATCCCGGTGTTGGATGCGCACTATGCCGGGGAACCCGGGGCCAGGGTCTGCAATATGGGATACCCGGACCTGCGCCGGCGCATGGATATGATGCTCACGGCCATCCAGGACGGTGCCGGCCGGATCAAGGGGATTATTTCCGAACTCAAGGATTTCTCAAGGCCCTCGGACGGCCGTGAAAAAGAGGCAATCGACATCAACCAGGTGGTGGCAAAGTCCGTGGACCTCACCCATACGGTGATCAAAAAAATAACTCCCAACCTCCAGGTCCGCTATGGAGACGAACTGCCCAAGGTTTTCGGGGATTTCCAGAAGCTCCAGCAGGTGGTCATCAATCTTCTGGTCAATGCGGGCCAGGCCCTGGAGCATGCCGGGCAGTCCATTACGGTTTCCACCCGGATAAATAAGGACGCCACCTTTGTGGCCGTTGAGGTCAGGGACACCGGTCCAGGGGTAGCCGGAGCGGACCTGAAAAAGATGAAGGATCCTTTTTTCACTACCCGCCGGGATGAGGGCGGCACGGGCCTGGGCCTGTCCATTTCAGAGAAGATCGTCAACGATCACGGGGGGATACTCGAATTTGAATCCGAGCCGGGAAGGGGGCTGACGGCAAGGATGCTCTTGCCCTGTGCGGAGAAATAATTTATATAGACCTTAATTCCCTGGAGGTGAGAATGCTGAATGGATAATCCCAAACCGGAGCGACCCATTTTAATCGTGGATGACGAGCCTGAGATACTCATGGCCGTGGATACCACCCTGCGTATGGCAGGCCTGGACAATATCATTACCATTGCCGATTCCAGGGATGTGATCCGGCACATGGAGCGGCAGATTCCCTCCCTTATTCTGCTGGACCTGAATATGCCCCATATCAACGGGGGACGGCTGCTAAAAATCATCCGCAAGACCTGGCCCCGGATTCCGGTCATCGTTCTCACCGGCACCATTGAGGTGGACACGGCGGTAAGGTGCATGAAAATCGGGGCCATGGATTATATCATCAAGCCCGTGGAAGAAGAGAAACTGGTTCGTGTGGTCAAGCAGGCCCTGGCCTGGGATGAAGCCGGTGAACCGGCGCAAAAACCTCTCCACCAGGATCTTTTCGCCCAGATTAAGAATCCCAGGGCCTTTGGTCAGATTATCACCCAGGACAGGCAGATGCACTCCATTTTTCATTATGTGGAAGCGGTGGCACCCTCGTCCCAGCCCGTGATGATTTTCGGGGAAACCGGGGTGGGCAAAGAACTTATCGGGCAGTGCATCCACACCTTAAGCGGGCGCAAAGGACAGATGGTCCGGGTCAATGTGGCGGGGCTGGACGACAATGTCTTTTCCGACACCCTTTTCGGACATGTGCCCGGCGCTTTTACCGGAGCGGACAAGGCCCGGCCCGGCCTCATTGAGCAGGCCGCCGGCGGCACCCTGCTTTTGGACGAAATCGGGGATCTGGCCCTCACCTCCCAGGTCAAACTCCTTCGCCTGCTCCAGGAAGGGGATTACAGGCAGCTGGGATCGGACCGGACCCGCCATTCAGACGCCCGTATCCTGGCCTCAACCAACCAGGACCTCTGGGCCCTGGAAAAAGAGGGAAAGTTCAGGAAAGACCTCATCTACCGTCTTTCCACCCACACCCTGACCATACCGCCCCTGCGGGAGCGGCTGGTGGATCTTCCCCTGCTTTTGGACCGGTTTGTCTGCCAGGCCGCCGATGACCTGGACAAGCCCATTCCGGACATCCCCAAGACCCTCATCGAAACCATGGAAACCTATCCCTTTAAGGGTAATATCAGGGAATTGAAGTCCATGGTCCATGATGCCCTCTCCCGGCATGAAAGCGGTGCCATCACCGCAGACCTGTTCAAGGGGCTGGTCGCCGCCGCCGGTCAGGAAGCCCGGGAGGGCGTGGACCAGGACGATCTGCCTCTTCCCACCCTGAAGCAGGCCTCCGCCGAGTTGGTGGAAAAGGCCATGGCCCAGACAGGGGGCAAACAGGCCGCTGCGGCCAAAATTCTGGGAATTTCACAGCAGGCCCTGTCCAAACGCCTCCAGAAACTCCGCCAAAACCAGTAGATTCCCTACAACTTTTTTTGTATCCACAACTTTTTTTGTAGATTTTTCTTTGTCCTTAGTTTTTCCCAGCATTCCTTCGGGAAGATTCACATCTCCACAACTTTTGTTGTAAACAGGGTGGGCTGTAATATTTATTTGTTTGGGTGTATTCTCTTTTAAATCAATAGGTTGAATGAATTTCAGCCTGCCGGCACGCTGATTGCTATTATAGTTGCTGAATGGGAATCATTTGTTTCATGGGAATCAGGCAGGCAACCAAATTTTAAAGGAGAAGGCAGATGAAAGAAATCAAAAACCTCGGTTGGCGGGTCACTTTTGCCGGGCTGGGAATCAATCTGGCCCTGGGAATTCTTTACACCTGGAGTATTTTCAAGATGGCCATCAAGGAATCCATTGAGGCCGGCGACGGGGTATTCAACTGGAGCCTTGCCTCACTGAACGATCCCTATGCGGTCTGTTGCCTGGTCTTCGCCTTTGCCATGATATTCGCCGGACGGGTTCAGGACAGGACCAGTCCCCGGGTTACAGCGGTCCTCGGCGGCCTTCTCACCGGTTCCGGACTGATTCTCATTGCCTTCTCCACATCATGGGTTATCTGGATCATCGGCTTCGGCATCCTCATGGGACTGGGGCTGGGGTTCGGCTATGCCTCGGCCACGCCGCCGGCAATCAAATGGTTTCCACCGGCCAAAACCGGCATGATCGCCGGCATCGTGGTGGCCGGGTTCGGTCTGGCCTCAGTCTATATTGCCCCCCTGGGCACCTACCTGATCGGCAGATTCGGCCTGAGCCAGGCCATGATGATTTTCGGTGTGGCCTTCCTTTTGGTGGTTTCCGTTCTGGCCCAGTTTCTGGTCAATCCTCCCGAGGGATATGTCCACCCCGATGCCCAGCCGTCTGCGGCCTCGGCAGCGGCACCTGCCGGCATCGATTTTTCCCCGGGCGAAATGATGAAAACCCCCTCTTTTTATAAACTCTGGATTATGTTTTGCGTGGCTTCCGGCGCAGGGCTGATGATCATTGGCGGCGTGGCAGGTATGGCAAAAGCGGGGATGGGCTCCCTGGCTTGGTTGGTGGTTGCCCTCATGGCCGTGGGCAACGCGTCCGGCCGTGTGGTGGCGGGCATCTTGTCCGACAAAATCGGGCGGACCAACACCTTGTTTATCATGCTTGTTTTCCAGGCCTTAGTGATCTTTTCCCTGCTTTTCATTACCCCCGGCCAGGTCGTCCTTCTTGTGCTGGCAGCCACCTTCATCGGGTTTAACTACGGGAGCAACCTCTCCCTATTTCCCTCGGCCACCAAAGATTATTTCGGCCTTAAGAACTTTGGCGTCAACTACGGCCTGGTCTTCTCCGCCTGGGGCGTGGGCGGTTTTATTTTCCCCCGGGTGTCCCAGATGATCGTGGCCTATACCAACAGTCCGAGAATGGCATACATTTTAGCGGCGTGCCTGCTTCTGGCAGGGGCTGTCCTGGCCCTGGTTACCAAGGCACCGGCCCCGGCTGTGGAAGACGAGAAAACCCTTATCGGCGTCCCTGTCTCTGAAAAAATCAGATAATTGAAATTGAATACAGGAGTGTCACGACTGAAATTGAATGAATCACAATTGATAATACCAGAAAGGAGACCCTTATGAGTGAATTCAAGTTCCATGCACCCGATCAGTTCCGTGAAAATGCCTGGATTAAAACCATGGAGGAATACAAGGCCATGTACCGGGAGTCCATTGACGATCCCGAAGGCTTCTGGGGCAGAATCGCCGAAGAATTCTATTGGGAAAAGAAGTGGGACAAGGTCAGGGATTTTAATTACAGCCTTTCCAAGGGCCCGGTCTCCATTAAATGGTTTGAAAACGCCAAAACCAATATCACCTATAACTGCCTGGACCGCCACCTGGACACCCGGGGCGACCAGACCGCCCTGATCTGGGAAGGAAACAACGTGGGCGAGGATCTGGAGATCACCTATAAACAGCTCCATGAAAAGGTCTGCTGTTTTGCCAATGCCCTGAAGGAAAGGGGGGTGGGCAAGGGGGACCGGGTGGCCATTTACATGCCCATGATCCCGGAACTGGCCGTGACCATGTTGGCCTGCGCCCGGATCGGGGCCATCCATTCCATTGTTTTCGGCGGTTTTTCCGCCGAGGCCTTGGCCAACCGGATTCTGGATTCCTTCTGCAAGGTTCTGGTCACCACCGACGGGGTCATGCGAGGGGCCAAGGCAGTTCCCCTGAAGGGCAATGCCGATGCGGCCCTGGCCATGTGCGAAGATAAGGGTCACCGTGTTGAAACCTGTTTTGTGGTGCGCAGGACCAATTCTGAGATTGAAATGTATCCGGACAGGGATCTGTGGTGGCATGAGGCGGCAAATGCCCAGAAACCGGACTGCCCCGTGGAATGGATGGATGCCGAAGATCCCCTGTTCATCCTCTACACCTCCGGCTCCACCGGAACGCCCAAGGGCGTCCAGCACAACGTGGGCGGGTACATGGTCTACACCGGCACCACCTTCAAGTATATTTTTGATTACCATGACGGCGACATTTACTGGTGTACAGCGGATATCGGCTGGGTGACCGGCCATTCCTATATTGTCTACGGGCCCCTTTCCCAGGGGGCAACCTCACTGATGTTCGAAGGGGTGCCCACTTATCCGGATCCGGGCAGGTTCTGGGCCACGGTGGACAAATGGAAGGTCAACCAATTCTACACCGCTCCCACAGCTATCCGGGCACTGATGGCCCAGGGCGAGGAATGGGTGGAAAAATACGATCTTTCTTCCTTGCGTCTCCTGGGGACCGTGGGCGAGCCCATCAACCCCGAAGCCTGGCGCTGGTACCACAAGCATGTGGGCAAAGAAAAATGCCCCATCGTGGACACCTGGTGGCAGACGGAAACCGGCGGCATCATGATTTCGCCAATTCCCTACGCCATCGACCAGAAACCGGGGTCTGCCACACTTCCCTTCTTTTCGGTGAACCCGGTGCTCCTTAACGAGGAGGGCAGGGAACTTCAAGGAGCCTGCGACGGCATCCTGGCCCTGAAAGAGCCCTGGCCCGGCCAGATGCGGACCGTGTACAATAATCACGAGCGGTTTGAAAAGGTTTATTTTCAGATGTTCGACGGCTACTATTTTGCCGGCGACGGCTGCCGCAGGGATGAAGACGGCTACTTCTGGATTACAGGGCGGGTGGACGACGTCATCAACGTTTCCGGCCACCGCATGGGCACCGCGGAAGTGGAGTCCGCCCTGGTCAGCCACGGAGAAGTGGCCGAGGCCGCTGTCATCGGTTTTCCCCATGACATCAAGGGGCAGGGGATTTACGCCTTTGTCACCCTGAATGTCAGTTCCGCACCTTCGGATGAACTCATGGCCGAGCTGAAACAGCATGTGCGCAAGGAGATCGGACCCATTGCCACCCCGGATATCATTAATTTCGCTCCGGCCCTGCCCAAGACCCGGTCGGGCAAGATCATGCGCCGGATTCTGCGGAAAATTGCCACCAATGAATTCGACCAGCTGGGCGATATCTCCACCCTGGCCGATCCCTC